>JAHYYK010000046.1 GCA_019425005.1 Collinsella sp. | reverse complement strand
ATTGACATATGAACATGCGCTCATATAATCGGAAGAAAGTTATATGAGCGCATGTTCATATGAAAGGATGTTGCAATGAGCAGCCACGCTGATGAAACAAAGACTGGCATCGAGGCCACCGAGCCGATCGTCCCCACCACCTGCTCGCCCGAGGACCTTCCCGACGAGGAGCTGTTGTACGACCTGGCCGACCTGTTCAAGGTCTTCAGCGACACCACACGCATCAAGATCCTCTATGCCCTCATGGGCCGCGAGCTCTGCGTGGCTGACATCGCCGAAGCGACCGCAACCTCGCAGTCGGCAGTATCGCACCAGCTGCGCACGCTTAAGCAGTCGCACCTGGTCAAGTTCCGCCGCGACGGCCGCAACATTCTCTACTCGCTCGCCGACGATCACGTCTACACCATGCTTAACCAGGGCATGAGCCATATCTGCGAATAGCAATCAACCACGGTATCAGCGCGGCCGGCACCCAGACCGCTAACACAGGGAAAGGAACCCACCATGAAAAAGCAGTTCAAGCTCGACGAGATCGATTGCGCCAACTGCGCGCGTGAACTTCAGGACGAGCTGGCTAAGCTCGATGGCGTCAAGTCCGTTTCGGTCAACTTTATGACCCAGAAGCTGACGCTCGAGGCTGACGACGCCGAGTTCGACGAGGTCCTGGACCGCGTCGTTGAGTTCACCGCCGACGCCGAGCCGGACTGCGAAATCATTCTCTAACCCGCGCATACGTTGACCTGTAAGGCCGCGCTTGCCGCGGCCTTTGCTCGCGAAATTATATGAGCAAGTGTTCATACACTCAAATGGGAGGTTTGAATCATGGCAGCCGCCGATCCCAAAAAGAAAAAGAAGAAGCGCAAGAAGAAAGAGTCCCTTGAGCATAAGCGCAACCGCATCCTGGTAGCACTGGGCATTTTTGCCGTTGTTTATGCCCTCGACGAGCTCGGCGCCCTCACTATCGCATTTGGGGAGCCCGGCAACATCTACGCCAGCTTTGTGCTGTTCCTCGTGCCGTTTTTGATTGCCGGCTACGACGTACTGCAAAAGGCATTCAATAACATCCGCCGCGGCAAGGCCTTCGACGAGAGCTTCCTCATGGCCGTCGCGACCATCGGCGCGTTTGCCATGGTGCTCTTCCCCGACACCGACCCGCACATGGCCGAAGGCGCCGCTGTCATGCTGTTCTACCAGGTCGGCGAGTTGTTCCAGGCATACGCCGTGGGCAAGAGCCGCAAGTCGATCAGTGCCATGATGAACATCGCGCCCGACTACGCTAACGTCGAGCAAGCCGACGGCACACTCGAACAGGTCTTTCCCGATGACATCGCCGTCGGCACCGTGATCGTGGTCAAGCCCGGCGAGCGCGTGCCTATCGACGGCGTCATCGTCGAGGGCGAAACCCAGCTCGACACCGCCGCACTCACGGGCGAGTCGGTCCCCCGCCCGGCCAAGACCGGCGACGATATCATCAGCGGTTGCATCAACATGACGGGCCTCATCCACGTGCGCACCACCAAGCCCTTTGGCGAGTCAACCGTCGCGCGTGTTCTGGAGCTCGTGGAGAATGCCAGCGAAAAGAAGGCGCGCACCGAGAACTTCATCACGCGCTTTGCCCGCGTCTACACCCCCGCCGTCACTGGCGCTGCCGCGGTGCTCGCGCTTGGCGGCGGCCTGGTGACTGGCGCTTGGTCCGATTGGATCCTGCGCGGCCTGACCTTCCTGGTCGTCAGCTGCCCGTGCGCCCTCGTGATCAGCGTACCGTTGAGTTTCTTTGGCGGCATCGGCGGCGCGTCCAAGCTGGGCGTTCTCATCAAGGGCTCCAACTACCTCGAGACGCTCGCCGACGTGGACACCATCGTCTTCGACAAAACGGGCACCCTCACCAACGGCACGTTCTCAGTCGTCGCGGTGCACCCCGAGGCTGGCTATACCGAGCAGTCGCTGCTCGAAGTCGTAGCCCTTGCTGAGTCGTTCTCCGATCACCCCATCGCGCAGTCCGTGCGCGACGCCTACCAGGGCGAGATCGACCCCAAGCGCGTGAGCGACTCCGCCAACGACGCGGGCCACGGCGTGACGGCAACCATCGACGGCAAGCACGTCGTCGTTGGCAACGCCAAGATGCTCGGCGCGGCCGGCGTTGAAGCACCGGACTGCGAGGTTGTCGGCACGATCCTCCACGTGCTCGTTGACGGCGTGTACGCCGGCCACATCGTGATTGCAGACACCGTTAAGGCCGATGCGAAGCAAACGATTCGCGACCTGCATGCCGCCGGTATCAACCGCACCGTCATGCTCACGGGCGACCGCGAGGAGGTTGCAGCGTCTGTGGCCAAGCAACTCGGTCTCGACGAGTTCCACGCGCAGCTCCTGCCGGGCGACAAGGTCGAGCGCGTTGAGGCACTACTCGCGGCCGAAAGTGGCAAGGGCAAGCTCGCCTTTGTCGGCGACGGTATCAACGACGCGCCTGTGCTTACGCGCGCCGATGTGGGCATTGCCATGGGCGCCATGGGCTCCGACGCCGCGATCGAGGCCGCCGACGTGGTACTGATGGACGACAAGCCGTCCAACATTTCCCGCGCGATCCGCGTGGCGCGCAAGACCATGACGATTGTTTGGCAGAACATCATCTTTGCGCTGGGCATTAAGCTGCTGATCCTTGTGCTGGCAGCGCTGGGCATCGCCAATATGTGGCTTGCCGTCTTTGGCGACGTGGGCGTGGCGATCATCGCCATCCTGAACGCCATGCGCGCGATGGGTGTCAAGAACCTGTAGCGCTCGTGGTCCCTCCGGCCGGGGCCGGGCTTGGTTTTGAAAACGTCCTCGCGCTGCGGAGTGTTTTCAAAACCAAGCCCGGCCCCGGCCTGCCTTGACACAGCTGGCGGTTCTTGGGCATCGCTTGCTGGCGGGGTTCCTTTGCTGAAATGGACTTGGCCGAAAGGACCGCTGGTCCCGGTCGCTGGTTCGCGCCTTGCGCGAACTCCGCGCTACTGAGGATCTGTTAGGATTCCGAGGTTGAATCCGTCGCCTCGCCCCGGCCCAACATCGACCTCAACTTCTCGAAGCTCTCCTCGCTCAGGCAGTGCTCCATGTGGCAGCCCTCTTGCGACGCGACCTCAGCCGAAACACCCGCATCCTCCAGCAGCCCCACGAAAAAGCAGTGACGCTCCCACATTTGACGAGCGACCTCCAGCCCTCGCTCTGTTAGATGAACGTCGCGCTTGCCCATTTCGACATAGCCGTTGCTTTCCAGCGTCGCCATGGCCTTGGAAACGCTCGCCTTGGTTACGCCGAGGTACTCCGCAACGTCGATTGAGCGCACGATGCCCTGACGTTCCGACAGAACGTAGATCGATTCGAGATAGTCTTCTCCGGATTCACGCAGGGCCATGGGCCGCCTTTCGCGATGGCTTCTAGTTAGCCTTTGGATACTTTTGCTTGATTTACTTTACCGCAAAAGTTGCCCATGTCTTACTACTTTGCCTAAAAGTTAGCCGTGTTTCACAAAACGTGCGGGATGAAAACAAAATGGGGACGCCCCGCAAGGAGTGTCCCCAGGTGCCGGGTGCCGGCCCGCAGTTACATCAGTCCAAAGTGCTTCGCGGCGCCGTAGATGCCGTCGTCGTCCACGGCGGTCGTCACATAGGTCGCTGCAGCTTTCACCGTGTCCTGCGCGTTGCCCATGGCCACGCTCGTGCCCACGGCCGAGAACATCGACAGGTCGTTCTCGCCGTCGCCAAAGGCGATCGCCTCGCTCGCGTCGACACCCAGGCGCTCCAGCGTCGCTGCCACACCCAGGTCCTTGCCGCCGTTAGCGGGAATAATGTCGCAGAACAGGTCGCACCAGCGCGTGGTGAGCGAATGCGACACGGCGTCGGTCACGATATGCTCGTCGGCCGGATCCACAAAGGCGCAAAACTGGTAGACCGGCGCGTCAAAGGCGTGCTCAAACGGCTCCTCGTGGTAGACAATTCCCGCGTTGCTGCCGGCCGTCACCACGCGCTCGGACAGGCGGTTCACAAACGAGTTCTCGCCCTGCATGCACAGCGAGTCGTAGCGCCCCTCGGCCACCTGGTCCACAATCACCGCAACGTCGTCCGGATCGATCGGGCAGCTACGGTAAACGCCCTCGGCATCAAAACAGTGCTGGCCCGAAAGCGTAATGTACGCATCCCAACCAAGATCGAACAGCCAATCGGGCATCTGGTAGGTCGGGCGACCCGTGGCAATGACGCACGCAATCCCCTGCTCGTGAAAGCTGTCGAGCACCTGCTGCGCCGACGCCGGAATCCGGTGCGTCTCAAAGCTCAGCAGCGTGCCGTCGATATCAAAAAACGCGGCCTTGATCATCCTCGCCTACTCCTCGCCCTCGAGCTTCTCGCTCGCCTCGAGCCACGCCATCTCCAGCTCGTCCATGGCGGCGTGGGCCTCGTCGATCTTTGCCTGCTGCTCGCCCAGCGCCGTGTAGTTGGTGGGATCGACCTGGGCCATGGCGGCCTCGGCCTCCTCCACGCGAGCGCGCTGCGTTTCCATCTTGCGCTCGAGCGAGCTCACCTCACGACGGAGCTTTTGGCGCTCGGCATTGGAAAGGCCGTTGGGCTGACCGCTCGACTTGGGCTTTTCGGCCGCAGCCGCCGCGGCACCGGTGTCGAACGTACCGGTCTTGGCGCTCGGTGCACCCACGGGCTCGCCCTCGGCGGTGGCGTTGCACAGGCGCAGGTACTGGTCGACGCCGCCGGGCATATGCGTCAGGTGGCCGTCGAGCAGCGCCCACTGCTGGTCGGTCACGCGCTCCATCAAAAAGCGGTCGTGCGTCACCAGAATCAGCGTGCCGGGCCAGCCGTCCAGCAAGTCCTCGACAATCGCCAGCATGTCGGTATCCAGGTCGTTGCCGGGCTCGTCCAGGATGAGCACGTTGGGCTCGTCCAGGATCGTCAGCAGCAGCGACAGGCGACGGCGCTGGCCGCCCGAAAGATCGCCGATGCGGCTCCAGAGCTGCTGCGTCGTAAAGCCCAGACGCTCGCAGAGCTTCTCGGGTGAAGTCTCCTTGCCGTCAATGACGTAGTACTTCTTATAGTGGCTGAGCACCTCGCGGATCGTGTCGCCCATGTAGGGTTCGAGCTCCTCGAGCTGCTGCGACAGCACGCCAAAGCGCACCGTCTGGCCGATCTTCACGCGGCCGCGCAGGGGCGCGATCTTGCCCTGGATCACGTCGAGCAAAGTCGACTTGCCGGCGCCGTTCTCGCCCAAAAGACCATAGCGGTCGCCCGCACCAATGAGCCAGGTCACATCGGAGAGCACCTGCTTGGGCGCGCCGTCGGTATCCGCATAGCCGGCGTCCACGTCGACCACGTCGATAACCTGCTTGCCTAGGCGGCTCACGGCGAGGCGCTTGAGCTCCAGCTCGTCACGCACGGGCGGCACGTCGGCGATCAGCTCGCGAGCGGCATCCACGCGAAACTTGGGCTTGGTGGAACGAGCCTGGGCACCGCGGCTCAGCCACGCGAGCTCCTTGCGTGCCATGTTGCGACGGCGCTCCTCGGTAACCGCGGCCATGCGGTCGCGCTCCACGCGCTGCAGGATATATGCGGAGTAACCGCCCTCGAAGGGATCGACCTGGCCGTCGTGGACCTCCCACATACTGGTACAGACCTCGTCCAAGAACCAGCGATCGTGCGTGACCACGAGCATCGCGCCCTGGCCGCGCTGCCAGCGGGCCTTTAAGTGACGCGCGAGCCAGTTGATGGTGCGCATGTCCAGGTGGTTGGTGGGCTCGTCGAGCATGAGCACGTCGTAGTCGCCGATCAGCAGGCGCGCGAGGTCCACGCGACGGCGCTGGCCGCCCGAAAGCTCGCCCACCGTGCCCTCCCAGGGCACATCGCTAATAAGGCCGGCCAGAATCTGGCGCGTACGCGGGCTCGAGGCCCACTCGTATTCGGGCGTGTCACCGACGACGGCATGATGCACGGTGTCGGTATCGACCAGGTTATCCTTTTGGCCGAGCAATCCAATCGTCGTGTCGCGGCGGTGCGTCACGCGGCCGTCGTCGGGCTCCAACGTGCCGGCGAGCACGCTCAGCAGCGTCGACTTACCGTCGCCGTTTTTACCGACAATACCAATACGGTCGCCCTCGCCCACGCCGAGCGTAACGCTATCGAAAATATGCTTGGTGGGAAACTCTAGGCTGACGGAATCGCATCCCAAAAGAATCGCCATATGCCCTGCTCCTTCGTAGAAATTCAACGTTGTCCATGATAGCAGCGAGCCCCACCCCAAACCACCACGAAGGCGCCTGTCGCCGTTGCGGTGGTCGTTTCGGTCGCAGAGCAAAAAGGCGGGCCATCTCCCACAAGAGATGACCCGCCTCTCCAATCAGTCCCGTGGCAACCGTGGCCGCCGCGGGCCTCAAGCATGTCCCGGACTAGGAGAACATGCCGGTGAGGTAATCATTCAGCCGCTTATCCTTGGGCCGTTGGAAAATCTCGTCAGTCTCGTCGTACTCGACCATATCGCCCATATAGAAGAACGCCGTGCGGTTGGACACGCGCGACGCCTGCTCCATGTTGTGCGTCACGATGACGATGGCGCGGTCGGCCACAATCGACGACATGAGGTCCTCGATCGCCAGCGTCGAGATGGGGTCGAGCGCCGAGCAGGGCTCGTCAAACAGAATCACGTCGGGGTTGAGCGCCAGCGTGCGCGCAATGCACAGACGCTGCTGCTGGCCGCCCGAAAGCGCGTAGGCGCTCTTGTCGAGCTTGTCCTTGACCTCGTCCCAAAGCGCCGCGCCGCGCAGGCTTTCCTCGACCATGCGGTCGAGCTCGTCGCGGTCGGTGATGCCGTGGCGCTTAGGCGCAAACGTGATGTTGTCACGAATGGACTTGCGGAACGGGTTGGGCTGCTGGAACACCATGCCAATGGAACGGCGCAGCTCGTAGGTGTTTTCGGTCTTGGTGTTCACGTTGCGCCCGCGGTAGTTGATCTCACCCTCCACGCGGCAACCGCGAATCTCGCGATTCATCAGGTTGAGGCTGCGCAGGAAGGTCGACTTGCCGCAGCCCGAAGGCCCGATAAGCGCCGTGATCTCACCCTTGTGGAAGTCGAGCGACGTATCGTGCAGCGCATGGTGGTCGCCATAGTACACGTTGACGTCCTTGGTGGAGAGCACGACCTCGTCGCTCACGGCCTTGCCGCTCACGCGCACGTGCTTTTCGCTCTCCCCCACGCTCGACAAAAAGTCCTGGGTCTCGGACGATGCCGCTTCGGGTGCGGTCGTTGCTTTTATCTCGCTCATTCGGCCGTCATCTTCCTTGCCAGTTGCTTGCCCACGATACGGGCGACTACGTTAAACAGCAGCACGCAAATCATCAGCAGCGCCGCGGTGCCCCAGACGATCTGCTGTGCCTCGGGGCTGCCCTCGCCGTAAATCTTGTAGATGTGCACGGCAAGCGACTCACCGGGGCGGAACACGTTCCAGGCGCAGGTGGGGCTCGACAGGTTAAAGCTCAAGAAGTTCAGACGCACCGGCGAGCTCATCCCCGAGGTAAAGAGCAACGCCGCGGCCTCGCCAAACACGCGGCCGGCCGAAAGCACGATGCCGGTCACGATGGCGGGCATGGCCTCGGGAATCAGGATGTGCAGCGTGGCCTCCCAACGAGTAAGGCCCATGGCCAGGCACGCATCGCGCTGGGCCTGCGGCACGTCCTCGAGCGCCTGCTGGATCACGCGCACCAGGATGGGGATGTTGAACATGGTGAGCGCGACGGCGCCGGAGATGAGGGAGTACTTCCAGCCCAGCTGCACCGAGAACACCAGAAAGCCGAACATGCCAACGACGATGGAAGGCAGCGAGGACAGCGTCTCGATGGCAGTGGAGGCGATGTCGCGGATGGGCCCGTCCGGCGCGTACTCAACCAGGAAGACCGCGCCGCCCAGGCTGATGGGCACCGAGATGACTAGGGTGATCAGCAGCAGATAAAACGAGTCGAACAGCTGGTTGAGTACGCCGCCCTGGGTCCCGTTGGCGCGCGAAGGCTGCGTGAGAAAGCCCGGCTGAAACAGCGTCGAGATCCCCTCGAACAGGATATAGGCCACCATGGAGATGACGACGAGCATGACGATGGCGGCGATTGCCGTCAGCACGCCCGTGGCGATGAGGTCCTGCTTTTGGACACGCCCGAGTCTCGCCTCGTCGATATGGATGCGCGTGCTAGCCACGAGCCTTCGCCCCCTTGCGGCCGATAAGGTGGATGATCAGGATGAAGATGAGGCTCATGCCCATCAGCAGCAGACCGAGCCCCCACAGAACATCGTCCTGGGCCGAGCCCTCGGCATAGACCGCCATGGACGTGGTGAGCGTGGTGGTGATGGTCGAGGCCGGCGACAGCAACGACGTCGGCATGGCCTCGATGCCGCCGATAACCATGCGCACAGCAAGCGTTTCGCCAAAGGCGCGGGTCATGCCAAGGATGACCGCGGTCATGAGCGACGGCATGGCGGACTTGAGCACCACGTGCCAGATGGTCTGCCAACGGGTGTAGCCCAGCGCGAACGAGCCCTGACGGTAGCTGTCGGGCACGGCGCGCAGGCCATCGACCGAAAGGGTGGTCATGGTCGGCAGGATCATGACGGCCAGCACGATGGCGCCGGGCAAGATGCCCAGGCCCGTGCTCACGTGGAAAACGCTCTTCATAAGGCCGACGACAACGTGAAAACCGATGAGGCCAAAGACTACCGAGGGAATGCCAGTCAAAAGCTCAATAAGCGGCTGAAAGACCTTGGAGCCAAACTTAGGCTGGATCTCGACTGCAAAGATGGCAGAGCCGATGGCGATGGGCAGCGCAATAAGCGTGGAGAGCACCATGACCGCAAACGAGGTGACGATCAGGGGCAGGGCGCCGGTGTAGGGCAGGCCGTTTTCGGCCGTGTTGGCCAGGTCCCACTTGGTGCCGGCAAAGAACTCGACGACCGAGACGCCGTCCTTGACAAAAGCCGAGAGGCCCTTTTGGGCGACCATAAAGATGAGCGCGGCAACGACAAGCGTCACGAGCGCTACGCACGCACCCGTGACGCCTAGGCCCACGTTCTCAAGGTCGCGCTTTGGCAGCTGTTTTGCCATTGCAAACCTTTCCGGGGCGATTACTTATTTAGCGGAGACCTTGCCGCTGGCGTCCTTGACGACCTTCATGGCAGAGACGGGGATAAAGCCCTGCTCCTCGACGAGCTTGCCCTGGACGTCGTCGGAGAGCATGAACTCCAGGAAGGCCTTGGTGGCCTCGTCGGCGTCCTTTGCGCAGTACATGTGCTCGGTAGCCCAGATTTTAAAGGAGTCGTCGGTGACGTTTGCGCTCTTGGGCTCTACGCCCTCGACCTTGATGGCATTGAACTTGGAGTCATCGAAGTGCGAGAAGTCCAGGTAGGAGATGGCGTTGTCGGTGCTGCCCATCTGAGTCTGAACGTCGCCGGACTTGTCGAGCTCGGCGTCGCCCTTAAAGTCGACGGCCTCGTCGCCAAAGACGGCGGCCTCGAAGGTGGCGCGAGTGCCGGAGCCGGCCTTGCGGTTGAGAACGACAATCTTGGCGTCGTCGCCGCCGACCTCCTTCCAGTTGGTGATCTGGCCGGAGAAGATGCCCTTGAGCTGCTCGAGGGACAGGTCGTCGACCGTCACGTTCTTGGAGACGACGGGACCCATGCCAACGACGGCGACCTCGTGGTCGACGAGATTCTTGACCTGGTCGGCCTCGAGCTTGGTCTCGGCGAAGACGTCGGAGTTACCGATGGTGACGGTGCCAGCGGCGACAGCGGTCAGACCCTTGCCCGAACCGTTGCCCGAGCCGGAGATGGAGACGTCGGGGTTGGCATCCATGAACTTCTCGGCAGCAGCCTCGACGAGAGCCTGGAACGAGGAGGCACCGTCGTAGGTCACCTCGCCGGAGACGGACTCGGCAGCGGCGGCGCTACCCTTGTCGGCGGCACCGGAGGCACCTGAGCCGCCGCACCCAACGAGACCGAGACCGACGATGCTGGCAAGACCACCAGCGAGGCCGAGGAACTGACGACGAGAATAAGCCTGATCGAGCATGATCTTCCTTTCATACATGCGACTCGCGGGCACCCTGCCCGCTTTGCTGTTTGGAAAGATACGGCCTCGATCGGGCGACGACCGCCTTATCTGCGGTTTCTTACGGCCATTTGATAGACCCTTACCGCAAGCGCGGCCCAGCCTTTACAAACGGATAACAATCCAGCGCCGAACATGGCGCACCTTTTACACCAATAAAAACAAAGTTGCGGTGAAACAGTTCCTGCTTGGCCATCAAATGGCCCATTCTAGGAACTATTCCACCGCAACTTAGATTGGGAAACCGCGAAACCCTAAAGCTCTAATTCATTCAAACGGAGGATCGCAACAATATAGATCTTGAGTGCTTGCTTGAGCTGCTCTTCGTTGGCGCACTCGTTGGGACCGTGCATCTGGCCGCCCCATGTGGGCAGCTCCAGGCCGGTCTCCTCGGGGCCAAACGACACGGCGCGGGCAAAGTTGCGCGCGTACGTGCCGCCGCCCATGGCAAAAGGCTCGGCGTGCTTGCCCGTAAACTCGTTATAGGTATTGATAAGCGCCTTCACGGCCGGATCGTCGGCAGACACCGAGAACGGCACCTTTGCATGACCCAGGCGACACGTCACGTCAAAGCGCCCCACGAGCGGCTCGAGCTGCTCGCGGATGGTATCGGCGCTCGTGCTATCAGGGAAACGCACGTCGATGACCTGCTCGATATGGCCATCCACCACGCGGATGACGCCGGGGTTGCAGGTGAGCGGGCCAAACGCCGGGCTCGTCGCGTCGATACCCAGGCCGCGACCATAGGCGTCCGCATGCACAAAGGCCAAAAACTTGACAAACTCGTGCTCGGCAGGCGTCAGCAGGCGCTCGCCGCGGGCACCAAACGCGTCCTCGGCCTCGCGCAGATACGACACGATCAGGCCGACGGCATTGATCGTCCCCTCGGGCATCGAGGCGTGACCGCCAATACCGTGGGCGAAAATCTGCACATGACCATTATCGAGAGCCGTGATCTCCAGGCGGTCAGCATTCTCGACCGGCGCCGGCAGCTCATCGGCGGCAATCGCGAGCTCGCAGATGGACTGCGACGGAATGGCATTGCTCGCCTCGGCGCCGCTCCACGACACGATGCGCCCGCCGTCGATCTTGGGACTCACGAACGTCGCCCCAAACTGGCCCTTCTCGGCATTGCAGACCGGGAACTCGGCATCGGGCGTAAACAAAAAGTCGGGGTCTGCGTGGTTCTCCAGATAATGGTGAACGTCGGACATGCCCACTTCCTCATCGCAGCCCAGCAGCGCGCGGAAGGTGTAGCGCGGAACAATGCCGTGCTTGAGCAGGTACGCGCCGGCATAAAGCGACAGCACTGCCGGGCCCTTGTCGTCGATCACGCCGCGACCGAGCAACCAGCCCTCGCGACGCCCCATCGCGAACGGATCGGTGTTCCAGCCAGGGCCGGCGGGAACCACGTCCACGTGGCAGATAGTCGCGAGCTGCTTGTCGCCGCGGCCCGGGATATCGGCGATTCCCACATAGCCCTCGTCGTCGCTCGTCTGATAGCCGAGCTTCTGCGCGATGCCGAGCGCGCAATCGAGCGCGTCACGGACCGGGCGGCCAAACGGCGCGCCGGGCTCCGCATCGGCAGAAACTGCCACGGAAGGATAACTCACCAGCTGCTCGATATCAGCGACGACATCCTCCCAGACCTCGTCGACATACTCAGCGACGCTCTGCTCCACCTGATTCATGGACGACCTCCTTACCAATGAGCGACGGGTACGCCCGCCCCTCACATTATGTCTATTAGATAGCGAAAAGTTTAGCAAGCTCGGCCACCGAGTGCACCACTGCATCGGCACCCGCCGCCTCGTGCTCGCCCGGCGCTGCCGCGCCCGAATAGATGCCGATGCACGGCACGCCCATCGCGTGTGCGCCCTCCACATCGTTAAAGCGATCGCCGATCATCACGGCATCGCCCGCCGTCGCGCCGAGCGCCGCCAGGGCATCGCGAACCGAATCGGCCTTGGTCTCGCGTCCCTGCGGCGGATTCATGCCAACCACCGCCTCAAACTGCGAAAGCCCCAGCTCGCCCACCATGTCAATGCACTTTGCCTCCATGCGTGACGTCGCCACGACCAAGCGATGCCCCTGCGCGACAAGGCCATCGAGCAGCTCGGGGATTCCATCGAACACGGGATACTCTTCCGGTCCCAGCTCATCAAAAAAGGCACGGTACTCGTCAGCCACCACAAGCGACTCCTCGCGGGAGAAGCCATAAAAGTCGTGAAAGCTCTTCCACAGGGGCGGCCCGATCATGCGGCGCAGGTCACCCATCTGCGCCTCCGAAAACCCGCGCGCGGCCAACGTCTTGCGCGTCGAGCTCATCACCGCCCGGCCCGTATCGGCCACCGTGCCGTCAAAATCGAACAGCACAACCGGCCGCCTGTATATCTCCAACGCCTCCATCGGCATTCCTCTTCCCCAGTTGATGATTTCCACACCGACACTTCAAACTGTTGACTATTCAACAATTGAACCTAGAAATGTGGAACGACTCCACTATACTTGTCGCACTTTGCTCTCAGAAGGCGGCGCGCAAGCGCCCCAATGAAAGGTGCAATTATGTCTTTTGCCATCATAACCGACTCCACGTCGGACATCTCCCCCGCCCGTGCTCAAGAGCTTGGCATTTACGTCATTCCACTGCATGTGATTATCGAGGGCGAGGACCTGCTCGACCAGGTACAGATCACCGCCGAGGAGTACGTCGCCCGCATGGCCGGCTCCGAGCAGCTGCCGCACACCTCGCAGCCGAGTGCCGGCGAGTTCAAGGCACTCTTTGACCGCGTGCGTGCTGACGGCCACGACAGCGCGATCTTTATCTCGCTGTGCAGCGAATGGTCCGCCTGCTATTCCAACGCATGCCTGGTCGCCGAGACCCACGAGCTCGACGTGCGCTGCATCGATTCGCGCACCGGCTCGGGTGCCGAGGGCCTGCTGGTGGAGTACGCGCTCGCCATGCGCGAGGACGGCCGCAGCCTGGACGAGACCGAGGCACAGATCCGCGCGACCCTGCCCGACGCGCACCTGCTGCTGATTCCCCGCACGCTCGAGAACCTCGTTAAGAACGGCCGCGCGCCCAAGCTCGCCGGCCAGCTCACGCAGATGCTCAATATTCGCCTGGCCGTTTCGCCGGAGTGGCAGTCGGGCGAGATCAAGGCCATCAAGAAGGGCCGCGGCGCCAAGCGCATCGTCGCCAACACCATGGCAGACTGCCTCGCGTTTTTGGCCGAGCATCCGGGCTCCAGCGTGCGCGTGCTCACGACCGGTGCCGCCGAGGAGCAGGAGCTTGTCGACGAGGCACTCGCAGGCCAGGACTACGTAGACGCCGGCACCGGCCCCATCGGCTGCACCATCGCCACCCATGTAGGCGTCGACGCCATCGCCATCAGCTACTGCCCCCGCTACCAGCCAACTCGCTAGGGACGCCCACATCAGTTATGGTGAAATGGGGACTGTTTTTGGCTTATTAGCCGCCAATCAATCCCTATTCCACCGCAACTTAGAAGCAGTTCGTTTGGGACGGGGCTAAAAAGACTGGTATCAAACGTTTCAGACCAGTCTTTTTAGCCCCGTCCCATTTTAGCTACTCTACATCAGCCCGCTCAGGGCGATGTCGACGGCCTCGTTGAGGTCGTCAGTAATGTGTACCAGATCCGGATCGAGCGGGCTGATCATACCGGCGCTCATCACCGGGCCGTTGGGCCAGTCGAACAGACCCCCTCGCGGTACCCACTGGACAAAAATGGCAAATATGAGTACTGCCACCAAATTAGTAGCAGCAAAATCTCGCCGGAATCGATCGTTTCGATTAATTTCACGCCTTGCCAAGGCTCAAAATGCCGTGTTTGGTGGGTTAGATATATAGAATAATGTCGAATTGGTATTCTATTCTTGCCAAATGTTATGAGACTACATTAACAGCAGTACTCACATTTGACGTTATTTGACCACGGGGTCATTCGAAAACCCCTCCCCACGCCGCCAACCCGCCCCATAGCCGTCAAAAACCTTTAACAACAGCCGCCGCACGTTTTGGCACCGGCTGATTGCCACTCACGGATCGGTACCCCACTATTACCGAACCAAAATCGAAGTCGCGTATCTCATAAAGCTGAAATGACGTACCCTCATCCCAATGAACGCTGATAAGAATGGCTTTCAAATGAGCAACGGCACGCATCAATACGCCCTTTTCGGGAGCGCCCTATTCAAATTCAATAAAACGGTCGTCCACGCTTCGGATCCGCGCAAGCAAATCGTTATCTGCAGCAGCGGTCCAGACATCCGTTATACAACGCTGGAAGAATGGGAGAAAGCTGGCGATTCTTTCGATAGACGGGCGCAGATCGAAGATATCGTCACCAGCGCAAGCCCAGCGCGCGACAAACTCGAGCTCTTCCGCAATCTCTTTACTGGTCGCAAAGATGTCTACGCTCATGGGTACCGCAGAAAAGACGGAGGAATTGGCTATACGCCCGCCTGCGCAAATGAGTGGAAGTCAGGCATTTGCCCCAAAGCAAGCCACTAGAGAGTCAAATGCACGGAATGCAGCAGCCGCGTCTTCCCCGAGTTGAGCGATGCCGCGATCATCGCCCATTTCAGAGGCAATGACGATAGACTTCGAGACGTTATAGGCCAATATGTGCTCGATAAAGACAGTAACACGAAAGTCCTGGTCATCGATTTTGACGGAGCCGATTGGAAAGAAGCGACGAAAGCCATTCGACATGTCGCAAAAAGCCACGGAATCGATGTCGCAGTTGAGCGATCGAGATCGGGCGACGGCGCACATGTCTGGTTTTTCTTCCTAGAGCTCGTCAGCGCAAAGACCGCACGAGATTTTGGAAGCAGCCTTATCACCGAAGCGGCGATACTGAACAAGACAATCACCTTCAAAGCATTTGACCGAATGCTGCCCGCGCAGTCCACCATTCCTGAGGGCGGCTTTGGAAATCTCATAGCGCTGCCTTTTCAAGGAAAAGCGCAGCGAAAAGGGAACAGCGTATTTGTTGACGAGCAATTTGAGCCCTTTCCCGATCAATGGCTTTACCTTTCGCAAATCCAGTTAATCCCGCGCGTGACGGTGCAAAATCTGATCGAGAGCATCGAAAATAGGTCACATGGAATAGCAACTGTTGCGGCGGCAAACACCGGTGTGCCACATTCCCAGAGACTGCGAAAGCGGCTTCCGCTCGCACCGCGGGACTTCCCGTCATCGCTGTCCGTCACGCAGACCGATATGCTCTATATCCCCGAAAAATCTCTGAGTCCCGCAGCTCAAATGGAAGTCCGCAGGCTTGCAACATTTGCCAACCCAGAATTCTTCCGCGCACAATCTATGCATCAATCGGTATTCGGCAAACCGCGGTTCATAGACCTCAGCGAACTTAGAGATGGCTACGTCGCGATTCCCAGAGGCTGCAAGGTTCAACTTGAGCGGCTGCTTCAAGAAGCCGGCGTTTCTGCCCACTATTCAGACAAACGCAAGTCGAGCCATCCAATTGCGATGGCATTTAAAGGGACTCTTCGCCCTGAACAGCAAATTGTCGCTGAACAGATGCTCAGCTATGAAGACGGGATCATGTCCGCACCGACGGGGTTCGGCAAAACCGTCATCGGAGCTTATCTTATTGCTGCCATTGGTCTTCCAACGCTCGTCATCGTTCCTAAAACTGCGCTCATTGCCCAATGGAAATCCCAACTCGAACGATTTCTCGACATCACGGACAACAGAGAGCCCGTCCGAACCCCAAAGGGACGAATCAGCAAAAGACAGCCTCCGCTCATTGGGCAAATCGGAGGAGGCAAGACCGCCATAAGCCGTCTCATCGACATTGCTTCATTCCAGTCGCTATCCGGCAAGGATCCCCAAACCGGCGAGTCATTAGCCAAGGAGTTCGTTCGCGATTACAGTCTCATCATCTGTGACGAATGCCACCATGCGGCCGCGCCACAGCTTGAGCTTGTCCTCAAGTCCGCTCCTGCCAAATATGTATATGGCCTTTCCGCAACGCCCGAGCGTTCGGACGGACTCACGCGGGCACTCTCGATGCTCTGCGGCCCGGTTCGCTATGTCGTCGATCCAAAAACGCAAGCAATCCAACAGGGGATTCAGCGCATTGTTAGACCGCGTTTCACCGGAATTCGATTACCCACCTACGGACCAGGAGCATCCTTTAACCAAATTCTCGATCTCCTGTGTGTACACGCCGCGAGAAACGAAGCAATTATCGAGGACGCCCTCGAGGCCGCATCAAACGGCCGGCATCCGCTTGTGCTATCTAAAAGAAAAAAGCATGCCGAAGAGCTATGCAGGCTACTTCAAAGCCATGGACACGAACCCATACTCTTAACCGGAGAAATCGACGCCAAAGAAAGAAAAGCAATACTGAAGAGTCTTCCCAGCTTTGAGCATGATCATCGAATCATCGTCGCAACTGAAAGTCTTCTGGGCGAGGGCTTCGACCTGTCTTACCTTGACACTTTGCTCATTGCCACTCCAATATCTTGGGACGGCAGCATAACGCAGCAGGCAGGTAGGCTACACAGAAGCCACGAGGGCAAACAGCGGGTTGAGATATTCGACTATGTTGACCTGTCGATACCCATGTTCGCGCGCATGTACCAAAAGAGGCTCAAGACCTACGCCAAGCTGGGGTATGAAGTCTTTGCGGCAAACGACAACAGACAGGACGATCGAAACATCCTCGTTAGGTCGGCAAGAGCCGTGGAGGCTTTAGTGAATGACATCGAGAACGCATCGAAAAGCATTTTTATTGCCGCACCCTACGCGTCCGCCGCATGCCTTGAAAAGCTCGCCGCTGCACTCGCGGATGCCGCTACCCGTGGAATTGCCCTTGAGATTTCTATTGCTTCAACTCCACGCGATGACGTGAAAGCGATTTTTGCCGAGATGAACGTCAACTATCTCATCAAAGCCGAAGGACGCCTGTGCGCATCAGTGATTGACGAGGAAACTGTCTGGTACGGAGCTATTCCGTTGCTGGCTTTCCCAAAGAAAGAAGACTGCAGCATTCGTTTCAAAAGCAGCGAAGTCGCAGCCGAGCTTT
>JAHYYK010000045.1:12757-17223 GCA_019425005.1 Collinsella sp. | reverse complement strand
GACATGACGGTCGTAAATATGGGCATCGGCAATCACATGCAGCAGCTCACCGGGAATCATATCGACCGACTGTGCGACCATCATCAGCAAGATGGCGTACTGGCACACATTCCAGTTATTCGCGGCCAAAATGTCCTGACTGCGCTGGTTGAGAATCATGTTGAGCGTGGGCTTATCGTCCTGCGGGCGCTGCGTGACGTTATAAGTCACGCTGTAGGCGCACGGATACAGGTGCATCTCGGAAAGGTCGCTAAACACGTACGTGTTGGTCATGATGCGGCGGCTGTACGGTGTATGCTTAAGGTCGTACAGTACGCGGTCCATCTGGTCGAAATCGCCCTCGGCATAATGGCTTTTCTGGCCAATCTGGTACCCGTAGGCCTTGCCGATGGAGCCGGTCTCGTCGGCCCACTCATCCCAAATATGGCTGTTGAGGTCATGGACGTTATTGGACTTCTTTTGATAGATCCACAGGATCTCGTCCATCGCAGACTTAAGAGCCGTGCGGCGCAGGGTAAGCGCGGGGAACTCCTTGCGCAGGTCGTAGCGTGCCGTAACGCCAAAGTTTTTAATGGTATAGGCAGGGGTGCCGTCCTCCCACACCGGACGGACCTTTTGCCCCTCGGTGGTGGTGCCATGGTCCAGAATATCGCGGCACATGGTTACAAACTGTTGATCAGCCTTGCTCATTGACCCTCCTGTCAGTCGCCTACAAGCGAGATTCATTGTAGCCCAGGCGCACGCGGCCCCACAGCCCAAACATAAGCCCTCATTTTCTGACATATGCCAGAATTTCCTTGCGCAAATCCGCGCGTTCGTTAACCTATTATTGACATATGTCAGATTTGGAGAGTGTATGGCAGGAAGACGCGAAAAACTGCGCCGCGTCGGGATCATCCCCGAATACCGCGGCTTTACCCCCGATGGCCTTGCCAGCGGAGACGCTATCGATATGACGGTCGACGAGCTCGAGGTCCTGCGCCTATGCGACCTGGAAGGCCTTAATCAGGAGACAGTCGCCCAGCACATGGGTATCGCTCGTGCCACCGTGGCGGCCATCTGCAGCCGCGCACATCGCAAGGTGGCAAACGCGCTGGTCAACGGGCGAGCACTTGTCATCGAAGGTGGCAATATCGCGTACTCCCCCATTACCACGACGACGGCCGCATGGCCAGCAAAGGAGGTCGACACCATGAGGGTGGCAACGACGTACGACAACGGCAACATCTTTATGCACTTTGGCCGCAGCGAGCAGTTCAAGATCTACGACATCCAGGATAGCAAGGTGCTCAACGAGCAGGTCGTAGGCACCGGTGGCACCGGCCATGGCGCGCTGGCGGGTCTGCTCGCCAACGCCGGCGTCGACACGCTCATCTGCGGCGGTATCGGCGGCGGTGCTATCAACGCGCTCACCCAGGCCGGCATCACGGTCTATGCGGGCGCCCAGGGCAGCTGCGACGCCTGCGTCGAGGCCCTCATTGCCGGCACGCTCGCAAAGAACGGCGAGGCCACGTGCGGCTGCCACGACCATGACCACGAGCACGCCCATGAGCACGGCGAATCCTGTGGCTGCCACGGCCATCACGAGCACGAGGGCCATGAGGGCTGCGGTTGCCACTAGCGGCAAATACCCTGGCGCGAACGCACTTCCACGTGCGCAACAAACAATGGTCTAACGGCGAAGGCCGCCTGGAACACCATCCGGGCGGCCTTCGCTGCACTCGGCTAACCAGCCGTTACTTTTTATTACGCATCTGCGCTTCCATCTGACGCAGCAGATCCATATCGGACTTAGGGCCGCCCGTCCCAAGACCGCCAAGGCCGCCCATGCCGCCCAGGCCCATGGCATCCAGACCGGGAATATTGGGCATGCGCATCTTTTTGCCCTTCTTACCCTTTTTGCCCTTCTTGCCACCAGCCTGTGCCTGATTGGCCATCGAGCGCATGCGGCCCATCATCTTATTCATCTCGCCCCACTGCTTCATAAGGCTATTGACCTCAGTGGGGGTCACACCGGCGCCCTTGGCGATACGCGCGCGGCGCTGGCCGTTGATGATGGAGGGACGCAGGCGCTCCTCCTTGGTCATCGACATGATAATGGCCTCGTTCTTGTCGAAGATGCCCTCGTCCAAGTTGTCGCCCATCTGGTTGAGCGCGCGCTGGCCACCGGGAAGCATGCCCAGGATACCCTTCATGCCGCCCATCTTTTTGACGGCTTTCATCTGGTCGAGCATATCGTTCATGGTGAAGCCCTCGCGCAGCATACGCTCGGCAGCCTCAAGCTGCTCTGCATCGGCTGCCTCCTGGGCCTTCTCGATAATGCCGACGACATCGCCCATGCCCAAGATTCGCTTGGCCATGCGGTCGGGGTAGAACGGCTCCAGCGAATCGGGTTTCTCGCCCATACTCACAAACTTGATGGGCTTGCCGGTCACCTGACGCACCGAAAGTGCGCCACCGCCACGGGCGTCGCCGTCGAGCTTGGAGATAATCACGCCATCAAAGTCGGTGCGCTCGGCAAACGTCGAGACCACATTGACGATATCCTGGCCGGTCATGGCATCGACGACCATCAGCACCTGGTCGGGCTTGACGGCCTTCTTGATGTCGACGGCCTCCTGCATCATCTGCTCGTCGATCTGAAGACGACCGGCGGTATCGACGATGACCACGTCGCGCAGGTGGTCGACGGCCTCCTGGATGGCGCCCTTGGCGATGTCGACCGGGTGCGCGCCGTCACCGCGGAAGACCGGCACGCCGATCTCTCCGCCGAGCGTGGCCAGCTGGTCGGCAGCGGCGGGACGGTAGACATCGCACGCGGCGAGCAGCGGCGAGCGGCCCTGCTTCTTGAGCAGGTAGGCCAGCTTTACGGCAGCCGTGGTCTTACCGGAGCCCTGCAGGCCGACGAGCATGATGACATTGGGAATGCGGTTGCTAAAGACGAGCTTGCTCTCGGTGGAACCGAGCATCTCGGTGAGCTCGTCGAGCACAATCTTGACGACGTTTTGCGCCGGCGACAGCGACTCCATGACCTCGGCGGTCATGCAGCGCTCCTTGGTCTTGGCGACGAACTCCTTGACGACCTTGAAGTTGACGTCGGCCTCGAGCAGCGCCATGCGAATGTCGCGCATGGCCGAGGTGATATCGGCCTCGGTCAGCTTACCCTTGCCGCGCAGGCGGTCAAATGTGTCGTTGAGGCGATCGCTCAGGGAATCAAACACTGGTTACTCCTTAGTTGGACTCGCCCACCAGGGCGCGGCAGAAATCTTTGGCGTTAAACTCCTGCAGGTCATCGACCTGCTCGCCCACGCCGATGCGCAGGATCGGGAGCTTGAGCTTCTCGGCCACGGCCATGGCGATACCGCCCTTAGCCGTGCCGTCGAGCTTGGTCATGATAATACCGTCCAGGCCCAGCGCCTCGTTAAACTCGAGCGCCTGGTTCAGACCGTTCTGACCAGTGGCGGCATCGATCACAAGCACGACCGAAACCGGCATGGGGCCGGCGGCCATATTGGCGGCGCGCTTACGCGTCACGTTGACCACCTTGGCGAGCTCGCGCATGAGCTCGGGGCTCGTATGCAGACGGCCGGCGGTGTCGATAAGCACCAGGTCGCTGCCGCGCCTGTCGGCCTCGTCGAGCACGTCGTAACAAACGCTCGCCGGGTCGGAGCCGCGGTCGCGCTTGATGACGGGAACACCGGCGCGCTGACCCCACACATCGAGCTGCTCGATGGCGGCGGCGCGGAAGGTATCGGCCGAACCGATCACGACATTCTTGCCGCGGGAAGCCATGGCGCTCGCAATCTTGCCGACCGTCGTGGTCTTGCCGGCACCGTTGATGCCCACAAACAGCACGCAGCTCGGCGTATCGGAGAACGGATCGCGCTCGATGGGCACAAAGTGCTGCTCAAGCTGCTCGGCCAGAGCGCGACGAAGCTGCGGTGCGGTCTTGAGGTTCTTCTTGGCTGCGGCATCGCGCAGGTCATCGGAGACCTGAATAGCGACCTCGGCACCCATGTCACCCATAACGAGGGTGTCCTCAAGGTCCTCCCAAAAGTCCTCGTCGACCTCGCCGCCAAAGTAGAAGACCTCGTTGAGGGCCTCGCGGCTGCGCTCAAGTCCGCGCGAGAGAGCGTCAAAGAATCCCATTATGCATTCACGACCTTTCCGGTTTCGCGATCGAGTTTTTGCGAGACGACGCGGCTGACGCCGTCGGCTTGCATCGAGACGCCATAGAGAACGTCAGCGTCCTCCATAGTACGGCGCTGATGCGAAATGACCAAGAGCTGTGTATCGGAACGCAGCACATCGAGGGCTCCGATGAGCTTGGACAGGTTGGCGTCATCAAGCGCCGCCTCGACCTCGTCCAGCACATAGAACGGCACCGTGCGCGTGCGGTACACGGCAAAGAGCAGGGCGAGCGCCGTCAGACTCTTCTCGCCACCCGACATGAGCATCATCTTGGT
>JAHYYK010000045.1:0-12657 GCA_019425005.1 Collinsella sp. | reverse complement strand
GCAGGGCGAGCGCCGTCAGACTCTTCTCGCCACCCGACATGAGCATCATCTTGGTAATGCGCTTGCCGCGCGGCTGCGCCACAACCTCAATGCCCGTCTCGGCAGGATGCTCGGGATCGGTCATCTCAAGATGAGCCTGGCCACCCGGGAACAGCATGGCGAAGATCTCGCGGAAGTTCGCGTCGACCTTCTCAAACGTCACCAGAAACGCCTTGCGCATCTTGCGATCAATGGCCACCGTGATCTTGGTGAGCGCCTTGCGCGCGCTCTCCAGATCAGCCAGCTGCTCCTCGATGTAGTCGGCGCGGCGCTTGAGCTGCTCGTACTCCTCCATGGCAACCTGGTTCACGGGGCCCAGATTGTTGATCTGGCGCACAAGCTGGTTGAGCTCGCGCTCGGCGGCATCGCGATCGGTGGGCGCCGGCAGCATGAGCGCTTCCTCGAGCACCGTGGTACCGTCGGCGGTAATGGCCTTGATGGCCGCCTCTACCTGCACCTCGAGCTTGCCGCGCGCAACCTTGAACTCATTTTGCATCGCCGTGGCGGCATCAACCCGCTCCTTGGCACGGGAGACCCCGGCCTTGGCATCCTCGATGGTCTTCTTGAGCGAAGCGGAGTCCGCCTCTTCCAGAGAGGCCTGGTCACGCAGGCGCGCTGCCCAATCCGATGCGCGTTCCAACAGGGCAGAATAGCGTTCGTGCATGGGGTCGACGCGCAGGCGCAGCAGCTCGAGCGAGCGCGAAGCCTGGCGTGTTCCGCGGATACGACGGTCGATGCCCTCAAGACGATGCTCAAGGTCGGGCACGCGGCCCTTCAGCGAACGCAGGCGCTCGCTCGTCTGGGCCAGGCGCACCTTGGCATCGGCGAGCTTACCGGCGGCCTCGGAATCGTCACGGCGAACGCGATCGAGCTCATCGTTGGCCTCGGCAATCTGGAGACCCAGGTCGCTTGCCTGTGCACGCGCCTCGTCACGCGAACGGGTGAGCTCGTCAACGCGCGGGCGCGCAGCGCGAACGGCCTCGGAGGCCTGCTCGCGGCGCTTGGAGATGCGCACGCGCTCGACCTCGGCATTGTTGACGCTTTGCTCCAAGCGGCCGATCTCGGAGAGCAGCGAGCGGCGCTCGCCCTCAAGACGGGCGATCTCACCGGCGGCATCGCCCTCGGCGGCACGTGCCTCCTCGACGGCGGCGTTGGCCTCAACGACTTGGTCCGAAGCATGCTCAAAGATGGCAGCCAGATCGGGTTCCAGGCCCTCGAGCTCACGGATGCGGCGCTTGCGCTCCAAGGCACCCGAAGCCTCGCCGGCATCGAGCCCCACGCGCACCAGACCACCACAGCTCACGCGGGCGCCATCGGGAGTCACGTAGGTCACACCGTCAACGACAGGGGCAGCCAACGCGGCAGCCAAGTCATCGACCACGTAATAGCCGCCGAGAAGGGCCTCGACAACCGGGCCATAACCGGAGCGCACGGACAGACGATCGACCAGACGCGTACCGGCAGCGCCCTCGGCGGCAGCAGAGCCACTCACGCCGCGCGCCATCAGCAGCGCCTCGCCCGAAGCCTTCTTTTGGTCCAAAGCCGCACGACCGGCGCGCTCAAGCGTAGCGGCATCATCAAACAAAAGAGCATCGATATCGCCGGCAAGTAGTTGCTCAACCAGGCCCTCAAGCTCACGAGGGGCGTCGAGCACGTCGCCCAGACGGCCTGAGACATCGTCGCCCAGCGCGCCCACCAGACGGCTCACCAGCGGCGAGCTGTCTGCCATGCGGGCATCGAGCTTCTTTTGGCTGGCAAGCTCCGAGCGCACCTCGGACAGCTTGTTGCGCGCCTCGCTCTCACGATTACGCAAGTCCTTCAGGGCTGCACGGGCGACCTCGGTGGCCTCGCGCGCATCGTTCTGGGCCTGACGAGCCGCCTCAAGGGCACTCTCAAGCTCCTCAGCACGGTCGCGACGGCTATCAAGCGATGCTGTAACCTCCTCGAGCTGTTCATCAATCTGCTCCAGGCGCGAGGCGTACATGTTGTCCTCGACCTCGGCGTTGCTCAGCGAGTCCTTCACCTTGGCGAGTTCGAGCGCCGCGTTATCGGCCACACGCTGCACATCGCGTTGCTCACGCGTAAGCTGCGAAATCTGATTGTCGAGCGCCACGCGCCGCTCGTGGAGCTCAGCGGCGGCAGGACCAGCGGCGTCAACGTCCTCCTGGGCCTGCATGTGCGCGCCGGTCACTTCCTCAAGCTGCGCACGTGCATCCTCGAGCTCCTCGACCACGCGACGACGCTGATGCTCGGAGCTCGAGATCTGGCCGCGCATGTCGGACAGGCGCGACACCATATTGTGGCCCTTTTCCTCGAGCAGGCGCATATCGGAGTTAATGCGACCGACCACGTCTTGCATATGGCGGCGCTGCTCGCCCAGATCGCCCACAAACAGGCCCTTTTCCTCGAGCATGACCTGGAACTTCTCGAGCTCGCGTTCCTTTTCGCCCAAGCGGTACTGCGCAAGCTCAAGCTCGGCAGCACCCTCCTTGGAGCGGCTCTCCAAGTCGTTCCACTGCGTCTGCAGCGAACGAAGCTCGTCGACGGCCAGCATCTGCGTAAGCTCGTTCGCGCGCGAGGACAGCTCTTTATACTTGCGCGCGCGATCGACCTGACGCTCCAGCGGCCGCAGCTGACGGGCGATCTCCTTATTGATGTCGCGGGCACGGGTCAAGTGCTCGTCCATCGAATTAATCTTTTTGAGCGCACGCTCCTTGCGGCGCTTGTGCTTGGAGATGCCGGCGGCCTCCTCGATGAGGGCACGGCGCTCCTCGGGGCGGCTCTGCAAAATGGCGTCGAGCTTGCCCTGGCTGATGATGGAATGCGTATCCTTGCCCAGGCCCGAATCGTGCAGGATATCCTGAATGTCCATCAGGCGACACGGACTCGAGTTGATGAGGTACTCGCTTTCGCCCGAGCGATACATACGACGGGTGATGGCGACCTCGTCAAAGTCGACGGGCAGCATATGGTCCGAGTTATCGAGCACCAGCGTGACCTCGGCGACACCCACCGGCTTGCGCGCTGACGAGCCCGAGAAGATGACATCCTCCATGGCCTGGCCGCGCAGCTGCTTGGCGCTCTGCTCGCCCAGGACCCACAGAACCGAGTCAGAGATGTTCGATTTTCCCGAGCCGTTGGGACCGACGATGACGGTCAGGCCCGGCTCAAACGTCATATGGGCGCGGTCGGCAAACGACTTGAACCCTTTGAGCGTGAGGGACTTGAGATACACGGTTCCTCGCTTAAACAGGCTTCTTGTTGAGAATCACGCCGTTGGTGGTGTAGCCCATGCGGTCAAGTGCCTCGAGTGCAGCGGCTCCCTCGGCTTCCTTCTTTGAGGAGCCGGAGCCGCGACCCTGGCGAATACCATCGATCAACACCACGGCGGTAAAGGTGGGCGCATGCGCCGGGCCCTCGGAGCCAACAAGCTTATACGCGGGAGGCTCATGGCCGTCTGCCTGCACGCACTCCTGCAAGAACGACTTGGGGTTCGCAGGATGCTCGGCACGCTCAGAGGCCAAATGGGGCTTAAGCGTACGGTGGATAAACTCCGCCGCCGCATCCCAGCCAGCATCCAGATACAGCGCGCCCACGAGCGACTCATAGACGTTCTCGAGCGCCGAGTGCAGGCCACGCGCGCCGGTACCGGTCTCGGAGGCACCAAAGATGATGATG
Organism: Collinsella sp.; assembly: GCA_019425005.1. Taxonomy (GTDB): domain Bacteria; phylum Actinomycetota; class Coriobacteriia; order Coriobacteriales; family Coriobacteriaceae; genus Collinsella. The sequence goes on along the minus strand of JAHYYK010000045.1, from coordinate 8,940 downwards.
TCATCGATACCCAGCTCGTGCGACACCTCGGACAGCGTGGCGCCCGAGACAAGGGACACCTTCAGGCGTGTGAGCTTGCCCTCGTCAAACTCCGGATAAGACTCAAAGAGCGAACGGGCGACGACGGCGCCCAAAATGGAATCGCCCAAAAACTCAAGGCGCTCATAGCTGGCAGAAACCGGCTGGCCCTCGACCGCCGAGGGATGCGTAAGGGCCGCGCGCAGCAGCACCTTGTCATTGAACTCGTGGCCCAGAATCTCCTGGGCGCGCGTAAGTCGTTCGGATAAAGCCAAGACCTAAGCCTCCCTGGCGTTTTCGATCGCGTCGACGGCGTCGGCGACAGAGTTGAGCGAGAGCAGGGTCTCGTCATCGATCTCGAGATTGAACTCGTCCTCGATAGCCGTAACCAGTTGCAGGCGCTCGAGCGAGTTGGCATCGAGGTCGTCAAAGGTGGTCTCATCGCTAATTTCGGCAACATCGACGCCTAGAACGTCAGCAGCGACCTCGGCGATCTTGTCGAAGATTTCGGAGCGGTCCATAGCGCTTCCTCTCATAGTGAATGAATACCAAAAGAATGGTACCGCCCGGGCGGTACCAAGACACGGTTCTGATTCTACCCCACGAAGCAGGCCGCGAGGCACATAACAGCGCTCTAACTCGCTCTTACAAAACGATGCCGTCCATGGAGTTGGCGACGTTCTCGACCAGCCCCCCGCGCACGGCTTCGGCCGCCGCGAGCGTACCGTTTTTAACAGCCTCGACCGAGGTGGCGCCATGGCCGATTAGGACCACGCCACGCAGGCCCAAAAGAATCGCGCCGCCCTTGGCATCACCAGAGAGCTTGGCCTTAATCCCGCGCATCTGCTTTTTGATGAGCAGCGCGGCGATCTTGGTGCCGAGCGAGGCCATAAAGGCGCCCTTGAGCTCCTGCAGCAAAAACTTGGCAGCGCCCTCGGTGGCCTTGAGCGCAATATTGCCCGACATGCCGTCGGCGACCACGACGTCAAAATTGCCCGACGTAAGATCGGTGCCTTCGCAGTTACCCACAAAGCCGGGAACGGCGGCTTTCATGGCCGGGAAGCAGGCCTTGGTAAAGTTGGAGCCCTTCTCGTCCTCGGTGCCATTGGCAAGCAGGCCCACACGGGGATGCTCAATGCCCAAGACGACGCGCGCATAGGCGCGACCCATCTGGGCAAAACGCACCATGTCGTCGACCTCGACATCGGGGTTGGCGCCCATGTCGCACAGGACCGTCAGGCCGCCGGCGCGGTTGGGCAGTGCATTGGTGAGGCACGGACGCACCGGCTGCTTCTTACCCTCGGCCTGATAGCGAAACGGCGTGACGTAGGCGGTAGCGGCAGCAGTCATGGCGCCGGTGGAGCCGGCAGAGAAGAAGGCGTCCGCGTTACCCTTCTTGATAGCGCGGCAGGCAAGCACGATCGAGGACTTGCGCTTGGTCATCACAGCTCGAATGGGATCGTCATCCATGGCGATGACATCGGGCGCCTCCAATGCCTCAACGCGAGCGTGAGCCGCGGCAAAGGGGTTCACGATCTCTGCGGGACCGACGGCCAAGACCTCGATATCGGGATCCGCCGCAAGCGCCGCCTCGATACCGTTGAGGACAACCTGTGGCTTCTCGTCTCCACCCACAACGTCTACACAAACGCGAACGTTACTCATATACATACTCCTTATACAAAAATGGCCGACTCATTGAGCCGGCCATTGTGGTTCCAGTTGGAACGGCATCGCATCCAGAGTATACAGTTACTCGGTAACGATAACCTCGCGGTCCTTGTAGAAACCGCAGCTGGGGCACACGTGGTGCGGGAGCTTAACAGCACCGCAACGGGGGCACGTGGACTGAGCCGCAGCCGAGATCTTCATGTTGGCGGAACGGCGGGTGTGAGTGCGGATACGACCCTGCTTTTGTTTAGGTACGGGCATAGTGACCTTCCTTATGAACTATCCAGTGTGGCGATTACGCGCAAGTAGCGATACTACCACAGTTTTACTCGTCAAGCTTGAGATTCTTTAATGCTGCAAATGGATTTTCCGTGGCAGCGGCCCATTCGGCCTCTGCTTGAGCGGCGCAATCGCATTGCTCGACGTTGAGATTGATGCCACAAGTGGGGCATAGGCCGCGACAATCAGGCTTGCACAGGACAACGAACGGCGTGTCCATGACGACCGCGTCGTTGATGGGCTCACCCAGATCGACGATGCGATCCTCGCCCAGCAGCTCGTAGCCATCTTCGTAGGCCTCGGGGTCCTCGGGCTCCTCAAAGAGATAGAATTCCTCGATCTCACCGGCAATATCAAACGAAGCGGGCTCCAGGCAACGGTCGCACTCACCGGTAGCGTGCGCGCGGACCATGCCCGTAAGCAGAACACCGGTGCCGGCATTGGTAAAGACCACATCATAATCAATGCCGTCCTGCAGCTGGTACTCCTTCTCGCCCACCGTATAGGTGGCGACATCGACCTTGCCGGTCAGCGGATACGAGTCTCCGGGAAACTCGAGCTGCTCGGAAAGATCGACGGTAACGCTCGGGAACTCAGCCATTACCACTGACCATTCTGCTGGGCGGCACCCTCGTTGAGCTGCTGACGGCAACGGGTGACGGTGCCGGTCAGGCTCTTGAGGTTCTCCTCGAGGTGCGTAAAGACCTGCTCGGCGTAGTCCTCGGCGGCATAGCGCGTCTCGCGCTCATACTGCTGGGCACGGTCGCGAATATCGTCGGCCTGCTGCTGCGCTAAGCGAACGATCTCCTGCTCACCGGCAATGGTGAGGGCCTGCTGCTGAGCATCGGCGATGATGGAATCGGCCTGAGCGGCGGCGGAAGCCATAAGCTCCTCGCGCTCCTTGAGGATACGGCGGGACTTCTGCCATTCCTCGGGATAGCTCATGCGGATCTCGTCGAGGATGTTAAAGAAGACGTCGGCGTCGATAACCTTCATCTGGGCGTTCTTGCCGAACGGCGTCTTAGCCTCTTCGATGAGCCCCTCGAGCTCGTCGACAAGACTCACGATCCTGTCGCCAGGAAAATTCTCGCCCGGCATCCGGTCTCCTTTCATAGGTAACATATCATCGTGTTAGTTTACCACATGCCACCAGGCATTAAAAAACGTCACGAAAAGCGATGTTTGAGCGCCTTGACCACATTGGGCGGAACAAAATTAGAGACGTCGCTACCGAGCGAGGCAATCTGGCGAACCACCGAGCTCGAGATATAGCCGTACTGCGGCGCACTCATGACAAAGATGGACTCCAGCTCGTTATCCAGGCGGTAGTTGAGGTCGGCCTGCTGCAACTCGTACTCAAAGTCGGTCATGGCACGCAGGCCCTTGACCACGGCTCCTGCTCCCTGTTCGCGGGCAAAATCGACCAAGAGGCCGGTGAAGGGTAGCACCTCAACGCCGTCAATATCACCGAGCGCCTCACGTGCCAGCGCCACGCGCTCATCGAGCATAAAGGTGGTGCCCACGCCGTTTTTTCCCTGCGACTCGGCAACGGCCACGATCACGCTGGGGAAAATGCGGCGGGCACGGCGAATGACGTCGATGTGGCCAAACGTGATGGGATCGAAGGTGCCCGGGACGATTACGCGGTTAATGGTGTCACTCATCGGCATCCTCCGTGGGTGCGTCGCTATCGTTGCCATCATCCTCGCCGTTACCAACCCAACGAAGCAGGTCGACCGAGGTTATTCCGTAGCGCTTCTCGCGCACGGTCTCAAAACCTGCCGGATGCGCACCCGCATCGGCGGCAGCGTGCTCGAAGAGCGCATAGGCACCCGGTACCAGCAAGCCTTGCTGCGCTAGGTTTTGCAGCAGCTCCTCGACCGGCTCGGCGCCATAAGCATAGGGCGGGTCGAGCAGGACCAGGTCAAAGGGACCGCCCGGCACGCGGCCGCGCGAAGCGCTTGCCAGCACGTCGCCGCCCACCACACGCCAACGCGCACGGTCGCGGCACAGCGACTCGATATTCTTGGTAATCAGACGAGCAGCGTTGCGATCGATCTCGAACGTGGTGAGCGAGCGGGCACCACGCGAAAGCATCTCAATGCCCAAGGCACCGGAGCCGCCAAAGGCGTCCAGCACACGAACCTCGTCCAAATCGAAATCGAATGCCGACATGACCATAGATGCGCACGCCTCGCGCACGCGATCGGTCGTGGGGCGGGTGACATCGCGACCACGGGGCTCCTCGATCTTACGACCGCGCCATTCGCCGCCGATGATTCTCATCCTCCGCTGACCTCCTTAAAGATGTGTCGATACCGCATGGCGACCGCATCGCGCAAGGGGCGCGTCGCCACGGAGTCAAGGTTGCAAGCATACCGCAAGAGCTCGACCGCGTCCAAATGGGCCCACTCGATCAATTCCTCGTCGGCATCGAGGTCAACAAAGTGCAAGGTCACGCCGCCATGCTGACGGTAGCCAAGAATCTCGCCCTCGTGGCGCAGACGCAGGTCCATCTGGGCGAGCGTAAAGCCGTCCGGGGTCTTCTCGAGCGACTGGAGGCGTTCCTGTGCCGCCGACGCGCCGCCGTTGCCCTTGGAGTGCGTCATGACCAGGCACGTACCCGACACGCTGCCGCGGCCTACGCGCCCACGCAGCTGGTGCAAGGCTGCCAAACCAAAGCGCTCGCCGTTCTCGATGACCATAACGGTGGCGTTGGGCACGTCGACGCCCACCTCGACCACCGTGGTCGAGACGAGCACATCGATCTCGCCGCGCTTAAAGGCATCGATCACGCGGTCCTTCTCCCCCGCCGGCATGCGGCCATGAAGACGCTCGATGGTAAGCCCCGGCAATGCCAGGCGCAGTCGGTCGAGCTCGGTCGCCGTGTCGTGCAACGGCACAGGCACGGACACGCGGCCTTCGTCGTCGCGAGCGATGCCGGGCACGTCTTCGAGCTCATCGGCCGAATCGCTCGGCTCCACGAGCGGACAGATCACGTAGGCTTGCTGCCCCTTTTCGTGCGCCTCACGAATGGCGCCATAGGCCAGGTCGCGACTCGACTCGGTGAGGACGCGCGTCATCACGCCGGCACCCGGAACGGGACGATGGCGGATGATACTCGTATCCAGGTCGCCATAGACCGAGAGCGCCAACGTGCGCGGGATAGGCGTGGCCGTCATAACGAGCAGGTCGGCGCCCGGGCCCTTGGCACGCAGGGCATTGCGCTGGCCCACACCAAAGCGGTGCTGCTCGTCGATGACGACAAGCGACAGATGCTTAAACGCCACGTCATCCGAAAGGACCGCATGGGTACCAAAGAGCACGTCGAGCTCGCCCGATTCCAGCTGCGCATGGATCTGCTCGCGCTCGGCCGCCGGCGTGGCACCCGTCAGGAGCGCCCAGGACATGCCAGCCTGCGAGAGCAAGGGGCCGGTCTTATCGGCATATTGACGCGCCAGCACGCCCGTAGGCGCCATAACGCAGGCCTGGGTGCCGCTATCGGCCGCAACTGCCAACGCGCAAGCGGCGACGGCCGTCTTGCCGGTACCGACGTCGCCCAGCAGTAGGCGGTTCATCACGCGCCCGCCATCGCACATATCGTGCAGGATGTCTTGGAACGCGGCCTCCTGCTCGTCGCTCAGCGAAAACGGCAGGGCCTCCTTGAGCATCGCCAGGTGCCCGCCCGCGGCATGCGCATAAGGCACCACGTCGACCATACCGCCATCGTTGCGCAGACGCAGTGCGAGCTGCAAGCAGAGACACTCCTCGTACGCAAGACGCCGGCGTGCGATGTCGCGCTCGGCCATGCTCGAGGGAAAGTGGATCGAGCGCAGCGCACGGGCATTGCTCATGAGCTTCCGCTTTGCGCGCAGCGGCGCGGGAATGGGATCGAACGGATTAGCAGCCACTTCGAGCGCACCGCTCACGATACGGCGCATCCATGCCTGACTCACGCCGTCACTTACGTAGTGAACCGGCAAAATGGTGCCGGCGGCGCGCCCGTCCTCGAGCTTTTCAAAGTGGGGCGAGGCCATCTGCTTAAAACCGTAGGCAAACTCAACCTTGCCCATCACGGCCAGGCGGTCGCCCTGCTTAAGCTGTTGGGCAATCCAAGGCTGACGGAAAAAGGCAACCTGCAGCACGCCCGTCTCGTCCACGAGCGAGACCTCAGTCACCTGCATACGCGGACGGGGCTGCTTTTGCACAATACGATCGACCGTGGCGATGATGGTACACACGGTACCGATGGGCGCCATCTCGATGGACCACGAGCGAGTGAAGTCCAGGTAGCGATGAGGAATATGGAGAAGGAGGTCCCCCACCGTCCGAATTCCCAGACGGCGAAGGGCCTCCTCACGTTTACCCGAAACATATTTGAGTCGCGCGATATCCTCATCGAGCGCATTGCTCTGGGCAAAACGCTCCGAGACGCGCGGCACGGAGCACAGCTCGGACATAGGCAGAGCCTACTCGATCGAGAAGATCACGGGATAGAGCGGCTGCTCGCCACGATGGGCGTCGATCTCCAGATCGGGCTGAGCCTCCTCGATGGCGTCGACGATCTCCTGGAAGGCCTCATCGGACAGCTCCTCGCCGGCCAAAATCGTCAGCGCGTCGCCCTCCTCTTCCTCCTGCATGCGGTTGATGCAGTCGAGCGTGACCTGCTTCACATCGGAGCCGACCACGTCGATGGAACCGGCAATGATACCCATGACGTCACCGGAGTGAATCGGCGAGCCGTCGGAGGCGCTGGAGTCGCGCACGGCGCGGGTGACCTCGCCATCGCGGACCTCGCTGATGGCGTCGACCATGGCGGCAACGGCGTCCTCGAGCTCAGAATCGGGCAGGACCGCGAACAGTGCGGAGAAGGCCTGCGGGACGGTCTTGGTGGGAACGACGGCGACCTTCTTGTCGGTGCAGGCGGAAGCAGCGGCCTCGGCAGCCATGCGGATGTTGCCGTTGTTGGGCAGGATGATGACCGAGGTCGCGTTGACCTGGTCGACGGCGCCCAGTAGATCGGCGGTCGAGGGGTTCATGGTTTGGCCACCCGACACGATCACATCGACGCCGAGAGACTTGAGGATGTCAGCCTCACCAGAGCCAGCCGAAACGGCGACAAAGCCCAGGGCCTTGGCGGGCTCGGCGGCCTTTTCCTGATCCTCATGAATCTTAGCGGTGCGGTCGTGGGCCTCCATCTCCATGTTATGGATAAAGACCTCGTAGATCTGACCAAGCTGAAGCATGTGCTCGAGCACCAGGTTGGGGGTGTTGGAGTGCACGTGGATCTTGTAGTCGGGATAGGCACCAACGAGCAGCTCGCAGTCGCCCATGGAGCCCAGGAACTTCAGGCACTCGTCCTCGTCAAACGGGGCGTCGGCTTTAAAGAGGAACTCGTTGCAGTAACGGAACTCCGAGCCCTCCCAGTCGTCGTTGGCCTCGATCTCAACACGGCCAAGAGCGGCGTCGCGGGCAGAGCCGGCGGAATCAAACGTAGCGGAGAAATCCTCGACCACGGTGCTGCGGCCAAGAGCGGCGGCAACAAAGTTCTCCAAGAAGATGGCAAAGCCAAAGGCGCCGGAGTCGACCACGCCGTTCTCCTTCAGAACGGGCAGCAGGTCGGGCGTGCGGGCGACGGACTGGTAGGCCTCGACGACGATGGCATCGAGCGCGTCCTCGGCCGAGAACTTCTTCTTTTCGCACTCGTCGGCCTTGGTCGAGACATCGCGCAGCACCGTAAGAATCGTGCCCTCGATGGGCTTACGGACGGCCTGGAAGGCGACCTTGACGGCGCGGCGGAAGGCGAAGGCGATGTTGGCGGACGTAATGGGCTCGTCGGCGGAGACAAGGCCCTCGGCCACACCGCGCAGGATCTGCGAGGTAATGACGCCGGAGTTACCGCGGGCGCCCATCAGGGAGCCGTGGGTGATGGCGCCGGCAATGGCCTCCATGTCGGCATCGGCGGGAAGGGCGGAGAGCTCCTTGGTCACCGAGGCGAGCGTGAGCGACATGTTGGTGCCGGTGTCGCCGTCGGGTACGGGGAAGACGTTGAGCTTATTGATCTCCTCGGCCTTGTCAGAAACGGCAGCCGCAGCGATCGGAAAACAGGTGCGAATGGTCTTTGCAATCATGGGTATTTGAATCTCCGTTTTCGGATGCTAGTTCAGACGGCTCTTGAGCGCGTCGATATGGATGCCGATCTTAAGGCTGGCGGGATCGATTTGGGCAATCTCCTGCAGGGTAAAGGCAACGGAGCTCGAAAGGTTGTGGCAGACGGACTTCATGTTGACGCCGTTCTCGAGCACGACGTGAAGATCGACCGTAAGGCCGTTCTCGTCGGCGGAGACAAGCACGCCCTTGCGGAGGCGCTGACCGGCAAGCAGGCGCACGCTCTCGGCGCCCTGGAGCTGCTCAGCCATACCGACGACGCCATAGCACGTCATCGCGGCATAACCGGCAATATCGGCAATAACGTCGTTCGAGACGCTCAGGCTGCCGTTAATGGTCTCAGACACAAGAATCTCCTTATCTGGTGCTCGCGGCACCATGTCGTGGGAGCAATCATTGCAATATTCTACAACGACCGCGCCATGTTGAGGTGGTGGGTCGCGGGATTACATCCTCGACACGAAATGTTGATATGGCAACGTTCGAGTCAAGTGGTCGCGGCATGAAAAAACCCGCCGCATAAGCGACGGGTTTTACAACCTGGCTCCCCGGGTAGGACTCGAACCTACAACAGCGCGGTTAACAGCCGCGTGCTCTACCATTGAGCTACCGAGGAATTTAAAAGCCCAGCGGAATGGGCTGAGAAATTCTGGCTCCCCGGGTAGGACTCGAACCTACAACAGCGCGGTTAACAGCCGCGTGCTCTACCATTGAGCTACCGAGGAATAGGTGCGTGCTCTCAAGCAACGAAGTTTATTATACGGACGAATCAGCTCAGGGCAAGAACTTTTTTAAGAATTTTTC
>JAHYYK010000044.1:15097-17793 GCA_019425005.1 Collinsella sp. | reverse complement strand
TCGAGGTCACACACGACCAAGCCCGGCTCGGGACGGAACGCGATAGCGGGAAGCGCATTCGCCGACGAGGCGACGAGTGGCTTCATAGTCGTCGCGACCGTGAGCATGGCGTCGAACGTCGTCGGCAGCAAGGCGCACTCGGTGCGACCGCACCACTGATTGGCACACCAGCAAACGACCGAGCAGGTCGCCGTGTCGCCGACAGCGACAACGAGATCGTCGCAGGTAATGCCGTTAGCCGACAGGGCGCCAAAAACGGTATCGGCATCGGCCAGCGTAGCACCGGCAGGCGAAACCTCGAGGACAAGCGGCGACACGGCAAAACCGGCGTCGACCAGCGCATGCTCGACAACCTCGCCAAAACGCTCGGATGTGGCGCTGTTCCAAACCACCATCGCCCGCTTGGGTTTGCCCACAGCCGAGGCAAACATGCGCGACAGCTCCTCGAACGCGCCCAATCCGACGCGGACATCGACACTGCGGTTTTGGAAATTGATAAGTTGACGGCGAATCATAGCAGTCCACGCTCCAAAAGCATCTCGGCACAAAGGTAGGAAACGTCCTCGAAGGACTTGTTGCGAATATCAAGGGTAATATCGGCGGCCTGGCGATACAGCGGACGACGATGCTCAAACAGGCGCGCAGCATGCTCGGGCGAGCGGAAATCGGGCCGAGTATCGGAGCGGCGAATCTGGCGCAACGAATCCTCAAAGTCGCCTTCGAGGTACACGCAGGTACCCATCTCGTGCATCAGCTCAATGTTTACCGGCGTCTCGACGATGCCACCCCCGCACGATACCAACAGGCTGCGCTCGCTTTGAAGCGAACGGAGTGCCGAGGTCTCGAGCTCGCGAAAACGATCCTCGCCTTCGGTCTTAAATATCTCGGTCACCGACTTGCCGCATCGACGCACAACCAAACGATCGGTATCGATGAATCGACGCTTGAACATAGTGCCCACGTTGCGCGCAAGCGTCGACTTGCCCGCGCCCAAAAAGCCGATAAAGAAGATATGGTCACAGCCGTGTTTGATGTGCTGGGACATGGCGAAACCTATTCCTCGCAGGGAAGGTCGCGCAGGGCCCGGCGCTCAAAGATACGGAAGATCTGCGTGTACCACAGGTCCTGGGTTGCCTGCGGCTTGACCAGAATGGTATCGACGCCGGCAAAGTTACCGCTCCACACGTCCGTGTAAAGCTGATCGCCGATTAGCACGGCCTCATTAGCCGTGGCCCCCAGGCGCTTAAGGCCCGCCTTCAAGGCAAACGGAGCGGGCTTCATGGCGTGGCTGATGGCCTCGAGCCCCAACTCGCGCGCCGATGCCATGACCTGGTCGCGATGCCAGTTGTTGGACACCATGCACAGCTTAAAGCCCTTAGCATGGGCGGCCTCGAGCCAGGCGGAAACTGCAGCGGGTACCTGCTCGGTATCACGCGGCACCAGGGTGTTGTCGCGATCGAGCAGAATGGCGCGCTTGCCGTCGGCCCAGAGGGTATCGAGGTCGATGCGATCGACCGAGGCAACATATCGTTTGGGGCTAAAAATCCTCATGATCAATTCCAAGACTGTTGATGCTCTTCGTAGGTCTTCGAGAAATACTCCTCGTCCTGCGTAATGTAGAAATACAGGTCGTCGGAGTCGGTCGGCTCAAGGGTGGCCTTGAGCGCCTCGAGCGACGGAGAGCAAATGGGCGTGGGCGGGAGGCCCTCGTGCTTATAGGTGTTATAGGGGCTATCACTCTGCAGGTCGTCGGCGGTAACCTCGCCGCCGGTGACGTACATCATGGTCGCGTCGCTATTGAGGTAGCGCAGGCCATCGAGCTTGCCCGCCAGACGGTTGTAGAAGACTGAGGCCACATGCGCGCGCTGGTCGGCGTTGAGGCCCTCGCGCTCGACGATCGAGGCAAGGTTAACGATGTCGTAATCGGACATCTCCACGCCATAGCGCTCCTTGATCTTGGCCTCGCAGCTGGCAAAGTCAAGCGACTTATACTCGGCGTTGAACTGGTCAAGCATGGCGCGAATCACATCATCGGCGCTTGGGTCCTTACCCAGTGAATAGGTCTTGGGAAATAGGAAGCCCTCGAGCGAATCGTTCGCGGCGTCTTTAAGGAAAGCGTAATCATTCACATAATTGCTCGCCTTAGCCTGGTTAAGGAAGTCCTCCTTAGAAATGCTGTCGTACGCCTTGGCCACGCGGTCGGCGACCTGGTCAACCGTCAGACCCTCAGGGATAGTCAGCGCATCGGAGCCCGCATTGGGGCCTTCCATGAGCTGCTGAACGACCTTGGTCGCGTCCATGAGCGTGGTGAACGAGTAGGTGCCAGGCTTAAGCGACATGTCGGCGTTGAGCTTTTTGACCGCCGCGTAATAATCCTTGGGATCTTCGACGATATGGTTCTCAGAGAGAATCGAAGCGATGGTGTCACCCGAAGCGCCATCGGGAATCGTGATAGTAACTTGCTGACCAGCAGCGACTTTCGCATCCTCACCGCCAAAGAAGCCCTTGACGGCCGGCACGACAAAGAAAACGATCGCGACAAGCGCAAGCACGGCGACGACGCCACCGATAATCATAGGCACCGGGGAGCTTTTCTTTTGGGCACCACGGCGGGCGTGCGTGTTATAGCTCGAGCGCGTGGCCGGAGCAACGCCGTGCGAGTCATGAGCATGATGTGCGTGGGAGCGTGATTGCGG
>JAHYYK010000044.1:368-14997 GCA_019425005.1 Collinsella sp. | reverse complement strand
AAGCGCTAGGCATGCTGAACCTCCTCGTTTTTACGATCGAGCCACGTCTGCAAGAACAGGCTGGCTGCGATCATGTCAATCTTGCCCCTCATCTGCTTTTCGTTGAGCCCCTGCTCTCGCAGGATTCGCTTGGCCTCCTGCGAGGACAGACGCTCATCCTCAAACTCCAGCGGAAGTTCGAGCTCGTCGGCAATCTTTTGGGCCACGGCGGCAACGCGCTCGGCCTGGGGGCCGGGCTCACCGGCCATGGTCAAGGGACGTCCGCTTACCAGGATATCGGGCTCATAGTCCTCGACCAGGTAACGGAACGTCTTGGCCATACCGGTAACCTCAGCGGTCGGAAGCACCTTGACGGGCATCGCCATCTTGCCATCACGGCTCGAGACGGCGATGCCGATCCTGGTCTCCCCTATGTCCAGCGCGAGCGCGACCACAGCGACTACTTAGGCGCCGAGCGCGGTCTTGGCGGCCGCGAGGGCATCGGCGATACCGGCAGCGTTCTTGCCACCGGCCTGGGCCATGTTGGGACGGCCGCCACCGCGACCATCGACCAGACCCGCGATCTGCTTGATCACGTTGCCGGCGTGGAAACCGGCCTTCACGGCGTCATCGGAGCCGGCGGCGAGCAGGGCCGGGGTGCCCTTCTCGGTCACGCTGGCAACAACACAGGCAACGGGGCCGGCGACCTTCTGGTGCACGGTATCCCAAACGTTGCGCAGGTCGGCGGCCTCAAGGCCCTGGAGCTCAGCGACGACGAGCTTATAGCCGTCGAGCTCGACGGCACCCTCGATGGCGCTGGAGATAGCGTCGGAGGAGCCACCGGTCAGCGCCTTCTTGAGCTTGTTAGACGTCTCGCGCAGCTCGGCCTGCAGGTTCTCCACACGAGCGGGAACCTCGTCAACGCGGCACTTGAGCGCAGCGGCAGCGGCGTCAACGAGTGCCAGGCGGTCGGCCATGTAGTCGAGGGCGCCCTTAGAGGTAACGGCCTCGATACGGCGGACGTTCGAGCCCGTGGAGGACTCGGAGATAATCTTGAATAGGCCGATCTCGGCAGTGTTGGCAGCATGCGTACCACCGCAGAGCTCGCGGGAGAACGGCTGGTCCTCGGCGCCCACGGAAACGACGCGGACGACGTCGCCATACTTCTCGCCAAACAGGGCGACGGCGCCGGCGGCCTTGGCCTCGTCGATGCCCATGACGCGGGTCACGACCGGCTTAGATGCAAAGATCTGCTGGTTGACCAGGTCCTCAACAGCCTTGAGCTGCTCGGAGGACAGGGCCTCAAAGTGCGTGAAGTCAAAGCGCAGGTGCTCGGGCGTCACCAGCGAGCCGGCCTGAGAGACATGCTCGCCCAGGACGTGCTTAAGCGCGGCGTCAAGCAGGTGGGTGGCGGTGTGGTTACGGCGCAGGAAGCCACGGCGCTCGGCGTCGAGCGCGGCGGTCACGGTAGCACCGACGGTCAGCGTGCCCTCGGCGGCGTGCGCAACGTGGGCATACAGGCCGTTGTGGTTCTTGGTATCGGAAACGGTCAGCGAAACGCCCTCGGCGGAAAGCTCGCCGGCGTCACCCTGCTGGCCGCCCATCTCGGCATAGAACGGGGTGCGGTCGAGCACGACCTCAACATCATCGCCCGCGGCAGCGGACTCGACGGACTCGCCGTTGCGCACGATGGCGACAACCTTGGCGCCTTCGATCACATCGTTGTCATAGCCGTCGAACTCGGTCGCAGCGACCTTGTCCGAAAGCTCGACCCACACATCGTTGAAGCTGCCCCAGGCGTCGCCCTTGGCATTGGCGCGAGCACGGGCCTTCTGGTCCTCCATGCAAGCGGTAAAGCCGTCCATGTCGACGTCGTGGCCGGCGGTGCCGGCAATCTCGACGGTCAGGTCGATGGGGAAACCAAAGGTGTCGTGCAGCTTAAAGGCGACATCACCCGGGAGCACGGCGCCATCGGCAAGCGCTGCCAGGGCCTCGTCCAGGTAGACGCGGCCGTTGTCGAGCGTCGTGGAGAAGCGCTCCTCCTCGGAGGCGACGATACCCTTGACGAGTGCGACGTTCTTGAGCAGCTCGGGATAGGCCTCGCCCATCTGAGCGTTGACCTCGTCGATGAACTTGGTCAGGAAGGCACCCTCGATGCCCAGCAGGCGGCCGTGGAACACGGCACGGCGGAGCAGACGGCGAAGGACGTACTCGCGACCCTCGTTACCGGGGAGGATGCCGTCAGAGATCATAAAGTCGACGGCACGGGAGTGGTCGGCGATGATGCGCAGGGAGCGGCTGGCACCGGAGTAATCGTCGGCGTCATAGGTCTTGCCGCTGATCTCCTCGCCCAGCTTGATGAGGTGCTGCATCAAATCGCCGTCGTAGTTGGCGGTCTTGTGCTGCATGATGGCGGCCATGCGCTCCAGGCCCATGCCCGTATCGAGGTTGCGGTGCGGCAGCTCCGGCATGGAGCCGTCCTCCTGGCGGTCGTACTGGGTAAACACGAGGTTCCAGAACTCAAGGAAGCGGTCGCAGTCGCAGCCGGGCTTGCAGTCGGGGCTGCCGCAACCGACCTCCTCGCCCATGTCAAAGTAGATCTCGGAGCACGGACCGCAGGGGCCGGTGGGGCCGGCAGCCCAGAAGTTGTCGTCCTCGCCCAGGCGGGAGATGTGGTCCTCGGCAACGCCCAGAGAACGCCACACGTCGTGGGTCTCGTCGTCCTCGGTAAAGACGGTAAAGTACAGGCGATCGAGCGGCAGCTTGAACTCCTTGGTGATGAGCTCGAAGGCCCAAGCGCAAGCCTGCTGCTTGGAGACGCCGCCAAAGGAGAAGTCACCGAGCATCTCGAAGAACGACAGGTGACGGCCGTCCTCGCCGATGCAGTCGATGTCGTTGGTGCGGACACACTTCTGGCAGGAGATCGCGCCGATCTCCTTCATGGTCTTCTTGCCCTGGTAGTACTCCTTAAACTGGTTCATGCCGGCGTTGGCAAGCAGCAGCGAGGGGTCGTCGGGAACAAGGGACGAAGAAGGATAGAGCTTAAGACCGCGCTCCTCAAAGAAGTTGAGGAACTTGGAGCGGATCTCGGCCGTAGTCATTGACGGGTAGTCAGCACTCATAGAGGGAATCTCCTCGGTTTCACATCGAAACAGTTCAAACGTAACGATATTACCATCCCGCCGCGCAAGTGCAAAAAAGAGGGCCGACATAAAGCCGACCCTACAGCGAAAGTGCACGTTATTTAGGAGTATGCGATGCATTGAAAAAGGCTACTATAGAATTACATATAAGATTCACCCGGAAGGAGCAATCGATGAAAAGCAAACGATTTGTCCTGAATGCACTTCTGGTTGTAGCACTTTTAGCGCTTTTGGCTTTCTCCTGCTGGTACGCAAACCAACCAGCATTTGGCTACGTATTGTATGCAGTAATGTCCGGCGATAAAGCCTATTACACTCTACGCGCAATTGACGTTCTCTTTTTCTATGTAGCCGGCCCCTTATCAATCGCTTTGCTCGCGTTTCTTGTCATTTACAACTTCAAGAAACGCTAGCGGTGCCTATTTGGAATCCGAATCGTCCATGGAGCCGTCGATGCCGGTTTTGGTATCGTCGTCCGAGTTGGAGTCATCGTCCTTGGCGAAGGGATTCTTGAAAAAGCTCGTCGCATCGGGCTGCAGGCCCGAGAGCTTGATCCAGGGATTCTCGAGCTCGGGCTTGGGCATCGCCTGGGCCTCGGGCGCGGTCTCGTTGCCGATGAGCTCGGACTCGTAAATGAACGTATCGTCTCCAAGCGCGTCGTAGGCGGCGACCGGGTTGCCCTCGGCATCGCGATATGGCGTGCCCTTAAATACAGCGCCGTCGTATGCCACGAGCTGGCGACCGGTCTCGTTCTCAAAGTAGTAGACGAAAATGCCCTTGAGGGCCGCGCACAGCGGAATGGCGATGACCATGCCGATGGGACCCATAAGTGCCGAACCAATAACGAGGGCCGTCAGGCTCATGATGGGATGCACCTGCACCGAACTCTGCATGACCTTGGGGGAAATGACGTTATCGGTGACGTTTTGAGCCACCATGGTCACAACGAGCGTCCACAACGCCAGCATGGGGCTGAACATAAAGCCAAGCACCGTGGCGATAGCCGCGCTTACCCAGGGACCGACAACCGGGACCAAGTGCATGATGCCGGTAAAGATGGCCATGAGTGCCGCGTAGGGATGGCCAATGAGCGTAAAGCCGATAAAGGCGAGGATGCCACCGCAGATGGACGTCACGACCATGCCGCGCATATAACCGCCGACCGAGCGCGAAAGAATCGCGACCATAAAGCGGTACGAAGTCTCTTTTTCCTGTCCGATGATGGTACAGACCTCGTGGTGCATACGGGGATAATCGCAGGCAAGCCAGTAGGCAAGCACCAAACCCAGGAAGATTACGAACAGCTGCGAGGCCGTGTTGGTGATCAGCGGGAACACGCCGCGACCGAGCTCAGCGGCGATTTGCGATACGTACTTGGACGCCACAGTAACCAGCGAGGACAGATTATCGTCCAGGTACTCCTTGAGCGGCGTGTTGTTGAGCGTCTTAGCGTGCGAAATCATCTCGTTGAGATCACCGCCCGCAACGCGAAGCTGCTCAGGCAGACGGCTCAGGACTTCCATAATCTGACCGAGCAAAATAGGCGACAGGATGCAGACGACGCCGACGAGCACTGCCACAACCACGATCAGCGCGATGAGCGAACCGATGCCACGACCGACGCCGTGATGCTCGAGCCAGTTAGTGATCGGCGACATCACAAAAGCGATGATGTAACCGACAGCGAGAAACTCGATAACCGGCGCCAGGATACCCATAAGGTTAAAGATGACGGCTGCGATGACAATGCAGCCAACGACAGCCCAAATGCGAAGCGTCAGAATACGAGTATCGCGCAGCGTGCGGTCGGTTTGTTGGGGGTGCTCAATCATGAACGAACCATCACTCCGTCGGGGTCGATCTTGTCCTGTATCTTCTTAAGGGTACGGCGCAGCAGGCGCGAAACCTGCACCTGCGAGATACCCAACTTCTTAGCGATCTCGATCTGGGTCATGCCCTTTACGAAACGCAGCTCGATAACCTCGCGCTCGCGCGGCGAGAAATCGCGGATAGCCTCCTCGATTACCAGTCGGTCATCGGTAAAATCGAGCTCGTTGTCATCATCGGCATAGCGGTCGAGAATCGAGGGGGCATCATCGGAATCGGACGCGCCAGGAGCCTCGATGGGCACCGAGGTATAGGCCGAAGACGATTCCATGGCCTCCAGCACCTCGTCGACGGTCACACCCAGGTACTCAGCGATTTCTTCAACCTTAGGCGAGCGCTGCAGCTCGTTAGTGAGCTTGTCGGTAGCTTGGTTAACCTTGGCAGAAAGCTCCTGCAAACGGCGCGGCACGCGCACGCTCCAGCCCTTATCACGGAAGTGACGCTTAATCTCGCCCAGGATGGTAGGCGTGGCAAACGTCGTGAACTCGAGTCCGCGCTCGGGGTCAAAGCGGTCGATAGCCTTGAGCAAACCCAGATAGCCGACCTGCATGAGGTCGTCGAGTGGCTCACCGCGGTTCTTAAATTTGTTGGCAAGAAACCTTACCAGGTTCATATGGGACATGACGAGCTGCTCGCGTGCGTCCGGATCACCGGTCTCTTTGTAGCGACGAAACAGCTCGCGGGTTTTCTCCTTGTCCCAAGCGGTCTTACCGCTCCGGGAACGTTCGGTCATATTAGATATCCGCCTTGAGGTCGAGGGAAAGCGTCAGGGGCGCCGCGGTCTTTTCGTAGGAATCGCACACGCTTGCCAGAATGAGCTCGGCATACACGGCAGCCTGGTCATCCTCATCAACGGTGGCCTGATCGCCAAAGGTAATAGTCATGCCAACGTGGGTCTCATCGACATCGAATTTGATGGTGATGTCGTCGCAGTCGACCGCGGTGCAACCAAAGATAAAGGCTTCCTCGGCAGCCATACGAATGTCCTCGATGCGATCGACGGACATGGAGCACAGCGCACCAACGTTGGCGGCCGTCATACGTACGAGGCGTGCCAGACGCGGATCCCCGGCAACAGTCAGCGTGATGGGGCAAGTTGCTTCGCTACTCATCAGGCCTCCTCGGAGGTCTCGGCGGGTGTATAGGTGTAATACTGGGCCGCTTTAGCAGCAGGTTTCTGCGCATCATCGTCACCAGCAGCGGCCTCGTCCCTGGCTTCGCCAATCAGGACGCGCTCGGTCGGCTGTTCGGCTTCGGCGGCAGCGGAAAGCGTGCGCTCGGCGTCGGCCGCGGGAGCCTTCACCTTGTTAAAGAGTTTCTGAACGGCACCGGCCGCAGAGTCGGTCACGCTCGACACGGCGCTGCTGGCCTCGGCCACACTGCCCGTGACCTCGGAAATGTCGCGAACGACGGCCTCAACCTCAACAAGGTTGGACGTCAGGGCGTCGACCGCGGTCTTGCTCGACTTAAGCAGCGGCTCCATCTGGGCAAGCGCCGGCGTAAGCTCATCGACAGCGCCATCGAGCTTTGCCACCACAGGCTGAGCCTCGGCGATGGTGTTGTTGAGGTCGTTCACGGTCTTATCGAGCGAGTCGACAACATTGCGGGTCTTGCGCAGGGTAAGCGCGAGCTCAACGATGGCCCACACGCCGGCAATGGCGAGCACCAGCAAGGCAATTTGAATGGGACTCATACAAGCCTCCCGGAAAATTCGAAATACAGACGATGTTCATGGTACCCCAAAGAAGGGGAAAGATACCCAAAGGGAATGTGTGTGGTGCCAATGACCTACTTGGGCGCGTTACCGCTACGATCGCGCTCACTTTGCTCTACGCGCCACTCTTCCCAGCCGCGGCCGGCAGGCTGCCAAAACGCACCGCGCTCCAGCCCCTCGGGCAAATAGCGCTGGTCGACCCAGCCTTCGGGATAATCGTGTGGGTACTTGTATACACCGTACTCGTCGCTGCCGGGACGGTGACGATCGCGCAGATAGCTCGGCACCTCGCGCAGCCCACTTGAATGGATATCAGCCAACGCCGCATCGATCGAAGCCTCGCACGCGTTGGATTTAGGCGCCAAGCACACATAGAGTGCAGCCTGAGCCAAGTTAATGCGGCACTCGGGATACCCAATGACCTCGGCAGACTTAAACGCGGCATGCGCCACCAAAAGCGCCTGCGGGTCGGCGTTGCCAACATCCTCAGAAGCCTGAATCATAATACGGCGAGCGATAAACTTGGGATCCTCCCCCGCGTCGATCATGCGCGCGAGCCAATAGATCGTGGCATCGGGGTCACTACCGCGCATAGACTTAATAAACGCACTGATGATGTCGTAGTGCATGTCACCGTTTTTGTCGTACGAAAAGCCACGGCGCGGATTGGCAATCTTCACGTCGTCAACAGTTATGGGATAGCGCTCCCCCGCCGCCGGCGCAGGCGTTCCCTCGGTATCGGGACGCGTGACGGCGATCTCGCTCGCAAGCTCGAGCGTCGTCAGCGCCGAGCGAGCATCACCCGCTGCCAGCGTGCAAATGGTCTTAACCGTATCCTCATCGGCCGAGAACTTGCCGCTCAAACCCTGCGGCGCCTCGAGCGCACGCTCGATAAGTGTGGCGATATCCTCGTCTTTAAGATGCTCAAGCTCCACGACGCGACCGCGCGAGAGCAATGCCGAGTTGACCTCGAAGTACGGATTCTCCGTCGTGGCACCAATCATAATGACGGTACGGTTCTCAACCGCATGCAGCAGGGCATCCTGCTGCGACTTGGAGAAGCGGTGAATCTCGTCGATGAAAAGAATGGTGCGGCGGTCGTAGGTATTCAGGCGCGTCTTGGCCTCGTCAATCACGCGGCGCAGGTCCTTCACGGTGCCCGTCACGGCGCTGACCTCGACAAACTCGCTCTTGGTATGGTTGGCGATAATGTGGGCCAGCGTCGTCTTGCCCGTACCGGCCGGCCCGTACAGAATCACGCTCGACAGCACGTCGTGCTCAATTGCGGCACGCAACCACGAACCCTTACCGACGGCCTTTTGCTGGCCCACATACTCGTCGAGCGAATTGGGCCGCATGCGCACCGCAAGCGGCGCATTCTGAAAGGAACGCTCACGCGTCGAAGCAGAAAAAAGGTCGTCCATAGCCATCCTGTGCGTCAATCAAAAACGTTTTCCACCAACAGTATACCGAATAAATACGAACTACCGTTCGTTAATATAGGTACGGTGCGGAAACTTCAATCCCGGGAACAACTTGCTCGTCAGCTCGCAGAAATAGCCGTCCGTCATGCTCGCAATGTAATCCACAACCGCCTGGTCCTTATCTTCCTGCCACGCATAGGTGCGATCGTAGTAGGAAAGCTGCTGCTCAATGCGCGAAATATCGTTTATATCCTGCAGGCAACGGTCGTAGAGCTTTTCGAAGGCCTCGCGCAGCTCCTTTTCGGAGTCGCCCTCGATACCGCCCTTGCTATAGATCTTCTCGTAGTTCTCGCGCTTGGCCCGACGGATTTCCTCAAACAGGTCCTCGCTCATCTCGATGTGCGGCTTGCCATAGCTGTGTTCAACGATATCGATGGAGGCATGCGTGAGGATCCAGCTGTTGTATGCTCCGCCCCGACCGTCATCAAAAGCTTCGGGTGACAGCAGTCCCGCCGCAATGGCGTCTTGGCGATCGCGTCCAACGTAGGCAAGGATATCCGAGATGCGGACCACGCAGCCTTCGAGCGTCATGGGACGCAGGTGCTCAATTGCGCTATAACCCGTGGCAATGCAGTCCTCAACCGTCTGATCAAACTGTTCAAAGGAGCTCATGTCCGAGAGCTCAAAGACGCGCTGTTCGTACTCGCCGTTATGGCACAGCACGCCGTCGAGCGTCTGGAGCGACACGTTGCGGCCGTACAGCGCGTCGAGCACGCGGACCGACTGCACGTTATGGAAAAAATAACGACCCGTGCGCTCGTGATAGATATCGTTGAGGAATCGCTCACCGGCGTGGCCGAAGGGTGTATGGCCCAAGTCGTGGCCCAAACCAATCGCTTCGATCAGATCGCAGTTGAGCCCCAGGGCGCAACCGATATCACGTGCGATGCGCGAAACAAGTTGCACGTGCAGGCCACGACGCGACAGATCATCGTTGCTGCGAAAGCTGAAAACCTGAGTTTTGCCGGCGTATCGGGCGTACGTAGGCAGATGGAGAATCTTTTCGGCATCGCGCATAAAGGCCGGACGCATGAGCGTGCCTTGGTCTGCGGCTCGATCAACACGGCGGATGACCTGACCATCGTTGCATCGATAAGGGTTAACGACACCCGAGGCACGGTCGGCAGCGATACGCTCGACCAGCTCGGGCGACAACGCCGAGGGAATGCGATCCATACGCGCCTTGATGGCGGCTGTCTGTTGATTGATTGCCATGGCATGCTCCTTAAAAAGGGCGCGCAACGATTACAGCGTACTACCCACGACCTCGATTATGGCAAATATCGGCACTAAAAACGGCAGCAATGGCAAGGAGCGCGATTTTGTGATGGGGCAGGCGACAGCAAGGGCAAGGAGCGAGACAGCAAACGCAACGATGCCACCCAGAGGGTCGAGGATGCAAAGGGCAAAGAGCGCCTTGGCGTCCCCCATGCCAATGCCGGGAGCGTGGCGAATACGACGCCAGAGCGACTCAGTAAGCACAAGGGCAAGGTAGACGATGGCCGCAAGACCGGCGTGCTCAAGCGCCGTGTTAATGCCCCTGTCGAGCCAAACGCCTGCAAACGCCGCCACCGCACACGCGCCGGCAAGCTGATTGGGAAACCGTCGCTCACGGGCATCAATCGCCGCGCCGGCAAAGATGCAAATCCAAAACGGGATATAGATTATCGAACACCTCCTTGGGCAGCAGCTCAAACGCAAAAACCACCACAAAGGTACTGTCCATTTGTGGTGGTTTTGATCGTGGTTATTTGGCGCCTTGCATGACCTCGTCGAGGGTAACGCTCACGGCGTGCTGCGTCGGGACCCAGTCGACCTTTAGGAACAGAGCAGCCACCGTAATGGGGATATAGCTGAACATAAAGATCGGGAAGGTAAACAGGTTGGTCACCAGACGCCACTTTTGCGCGCAGTGAATATGCTTGTACTCAAAGATGGTCGTGAGCAGCGCCAGGATAAAGAAGGTCTGGTACATCATCGCGAAGGTCATAATGAGCGAGGCGGCACAAGCCTGCATCTCGACCTCGGTGGCCAAGAAGCCATGCGAAAGCCCGCCCACGATGAGAAAGGTAGCGTTGGCGAGCATGGAGATCAGGGACAGCAACATGCCCGGAGCGATGGTCATAAACATGTCATATGCGGCAAAGCGATGATAGCAAAACGTCGATTTGACCAGATGCTTACCGTAGGTAAAGAACACCTGGTAGAAGCCCTTGGTCCAGCGCATACGCTGCTTCCAAGACGCTTTAAACGTCACGGGTTGCTCGTCAAAAAACTCCGCCGGCGCATAGCCAATGCGAATGCCGTGAATGGCGCAGAACGTGGTGAACTGAATATCCTCGGTCAGCGTGTGGAACTGCCAGCCGTGCATACCCTCGATAACACTGGCGGAGATGAGGTAGCCCGAACCCGAGACGGCACAGGACGTCTTGCAGATATTACGCGCGTTGTTAAGGAAACGCGCCTCGCGCAGGTACCAAGTGGCGTTGGCAGCCGAGATCCACGAGCTGCCAAAGTTCTTGGAGTTGCGGTAGCTTGTGACCACATGGAATCCCTGGTCAAAGGCGTCATTCATCTTGGAGACGTAATCGCGGGAGATAACGTTGTCGGCATCGAAGATAAAGTAGCCCTCAAAGGTATCGGGATACTCGTTAAGAATGCGGTCAAAACCAAAGTCCATGACCCAGCTCTTGCCTTTACGGGCCAGGTCGTTTCGCTCGTACACGACAGCGCCCGCCTCGCGCGCGAGCTGCGCGGTGTTATCGGTGCAGGCATCGGCGACGACAAAGACCTCGATGAGCTCGGACGGATAATCCTGGTCCTTGATGGAGCGAACGAGGTTGGCGATAACGGCCTCCTCGTTGTGTGCTGCAATAAAGAAGGCATACCGGTGGAGTTTTTTGGCCTTGGGAGGCGCGACCTCGCCGCGGAGAGCACCGATGACAAAGAAGACCACCTGGTACAAGAAGCAGACCGTGAGCAGCGTGACGACAATCTGGTTGAAGATCACGATGGGTGTGTTGGTTTGTAAAAAGGCGAGCATGCAGGCTCCCAGGAACGCGTTACGTAAACAACCGTATATCTTACCGCAGGCTAGGGGCGTTCAAGAAACCACCTAATACTGGCTAGGCTTCGAGCAGGCCGAGCTGCGGTACGATTTCGTCGCCGGCAGCAGTGCGACCAAGCGAACGCGGGGCCAGGTCGTCAAGAACCGCAGCGAGATCCCACGGCAGCTCGTCGCGGCGCTCAATGCGCTCCCCCGTCACGGGATGATCGAACGCTACGCGCCAGGAATGGAGGAATTGCCTGGTCAGACCCTGATCGGCGCGTGCATCGCACTTGCCGTAGAGCGGATCGCCCACGCAGGCGTGGTTGATATGGCGCATGTGCACGCGAATCTGATGCGTGCGACCGGTAAACAGGTGACACTCAACGAGTGTGTAGCCGTCATCAAAGCGCGTGGAATCAAAACGCTCAAGGACCTTGAAGGTCGTGATGGCTTGGCGCGCAAAGGGATCGTCCGAAACCGCCATCTTCACGCGGTCGCGCGTCGATCGGGCAATACCGGTGTTGATGGTGCCCTCGTCCATGGCGATGTGCCCGTGAACGAGCGTAATGTAGCGGCGGTCGAGCGTGCGCGTACGGATAAGATTTTGGAGCGCGCGCTGGGTGTCGTCGTCCTTTGCCGCAAGCATAAGACCTGAGGTATCGCGATCCAAACGATGCACGATACCGGGGCGGTCCTCGCCCTGCACGGTGCCCAGATGGTCGATACCACAGTGATAGACCAGGGCATTCGCGAGCGTACCGCTCTCATGACCATGCGCAGGATGGCACACCAGGCCGCGCTGCTTGGAGAGCACGATGAGATAGTCGTCCTCGTAGCGAATGTCGAGCGGGATGGCCTCGGGAATCACATCGGTGGGATCGTGCGGCTCGGGCAAATCAACCGAAATACGGTCACCGGCTCGCACGGCGTACTTTTTGGACAGGCAGGTCTCGCCATTGACCACTACGGCCCCACCCTCAATCAGATGCGCGCAGGCAGAGCGCGTAGGGCAGCCGTCATTGGCGCCCAGATAGGCGTCAAGACGCTGACCAGCGGCATCGTCGGCAACAAGGATATGGATGTCGGCCATTAGCGCTCATTCCTTTCACGAATCTTGCGGGCACGCTCCCCACGTTGTTTAGCCTTGCGCTTGGCGCGGGCCTCATCACGGGCGTTAAGCTCGGCGGTCGCATCGACCTCACGGGCCGCGGGGCTCAAGAACATGTAACCGAAGAGGGCGAGCACTACACCGACCGTAATGCCGATATCGGCCACATTGAAGACGGGGAAGTCGATGAAGGTGGTGGCAATAAAATCGGTCACGAAGCCAAAGGCCAAACGATCGATTGCGTTACCGATAGCACCGCCCGCAACCATCGCCATGCCCACAACCTCAAGATGGGCAAGCTGGGGTGCACGAACGAGGTACACAAAAATAGCGATAATGACCGCCAACGCCAGCACGGCAAACGCGATGCCATGCCCCTCGCCCATGCTAAAGGCGGCACCGATATTGCGGACAAACATAAAGTCGATGACACCAGGGATGACGGTCACATGCAAAGCGTCGCCCACGGCACGAACCGCAAACTTGGTCAGCTGGTCAAGAAGCAGCACAACCAGCGCCATCCCACCAGCAACACCCAACCGCCAACGCAAAGGCGGCGTCATATCCCCAGTACGACCCAAATCAATCCCCTACCCTCAAGAACATCGAATTACGTTTAACGCAAATCAATATCTTATATTGACCAGCAACGAAATAGCCGATGATTCGTTACCAACAGACACTATGACCCAATCCGAGGGCACTAAAAAGACAGGAGCCCCCGCTCGTGACCGCGGGTCGGGGCTGCGACAATGATGTTGAAGTGCCATAGGCGCAGCCGCGCCGCAACGAGGTTGGGAGGCTCCCATGCCAAAGTATTCTACCGCGTTCGGGATGGACGTCCACCTGAGGTCGACCACCGTCTGCGCCCTCGACGCGGACACCGGCGAGGCCGTGACGAGGAGGTTCCCCGGCAACCCCTGGGGCGAGATCGCCGGGTGGATGGATGGGTTCCCCGGGCCGTCGCTCGCGGCCTACGAGAGCGGCTACCTCGGCTTCGCCCCGCAAAGGGAGCTCGCCGGGCTCGGCGTCGAGTGCGTCGTCGCCGCGGTCTCGAAGATCCCCAGGTCGGCCGCCGACTCGGCCTCCAAGAACGACAGGAACGACGCCGCCAGGATGGCCAAGGCGATACTCGCCCACGACATCTCCCCCGTATGGGTCCCCTCCCCCGAGGTCGAGGGCATCAGGGACCTCGCCGGCGCCTACGACGGGGCGACCGCGCGCCTGGCGACCGCCAAGCAGCGGCTGCTCGCCTTCCTCGCAAAGCGAGGGTTCGCCTACGGCGGCACCACGCCCGCCGGCAACCCGAGGAAGTACTGGACCTACGACTTCCTGAGGTGGCTCGACAAGGTCAGGCCGGAGGACGATGGCGGGGTTCGGACGCTCGCCGCTCTGAGGAGCGAGGTCGAGGCCGCGGCGGAGGCCCGGGCGGATCTGCTCTCCGAGTACAGGGCGGCCGTGGATGCCAGCCCGATCGCCGCGGAGGTGGCCGCCCTCCAGTCGATCAAGGGCTGCGCCTTCGCGCTGGCCGCAGCCTTCTCGGCCGAGGTCGGCGACTTCACGAGATTCCGTTCCGGAAGGCAGGTCACGGCCTATTTCGGCCTCGCGCCGAGTCAGAGGTCGAGTGGCGACTCCGTGCGGCTCGGAGGCATCAGCGGTGCGGGCAACGCGCTCGTGAGGAAGCTGGCCGTTGAGGGTTCATGGTGCTACGCCGCGGCACGGCACCAGCCGAAGCTCATGCCAAGGGATACGGGCGTGCCCCTCGAGATAAGGATGCACGGGAGGAAGGGGTCCGAGCGGCTCCTGCGGCGGCGCGAGGAGATGCTCGCCCGCGGCATGCCCCAGGCGAAGGCTAACGCGGCCACCGCGGCCGAGCTCGTGAGGTGGCTCTGGGCCCTCGGCATGATGTGCCGGGAGGGCGCGGAATAGACATAGCCCCCGTCCCGGCGAGCCGGGCGGCCTTCGGGGATACCCCCTATTTCGCTGTGCGCGCGGAGCCCTCCGCATGCGCCTCGACAGACTTGGGGAACCCCGCCGAAGGAATGGAGTGCGGGCCGACAGAACGGTATCCGCGGATATGAGACTGAGCCGAAGGCGTCGATGACATGCCGGGGCGGACCGGGACGGGTTAACGGCAGGCCCCGCCGACCGATTGCAAGCGGTCGGCGGGGCCATTGTGGCTCTTGACAGCGGATTGGGTCATATGAGCGAAAACCCGCCAGAGCGAGCAAGGTGCCTTGAAGCAAGGCGGCATAGACCTTCTGG
>JAHYYK010000044.1:0-358 GCA_019425005.1 Collinsella sp. | reverse complement strand
GATTGGGTCATATGAGCGAGCGGGCTCCGGGTGCCCCAAGTTGCCGCGAAAGAGGAGGGAAGCGTACTTTATGTACGCGACCGACGATTGAGGGGCAAGATGGGGTGCCCGGGGCCCGCGCAGCGTCAACAAAAAACGCGGTTCGTTAGAACCGCGTAAGATAGTTGGAGCGGACAACGGGGCGTCCGCGTATCCGCTTCGCGGATCCGCACCGGCTTCGGCCGCCTGCCGGCGACCTCGCCAGCTCGCTACAAACGCTCCGCGTTTGCTTAACGCTCGCTCCCTCTCGGGTTCGAGCCCAAGCGATGGGTACGAAAAAGCCCGGCTACCGTAGTAGTCGGGCTGTTGCGTTTGGAGC
>JAHYYK010000043.1 GCA_019425005.1 Collinsella sp. | reverse complement strand
GACTCGATGTAGTCCTTCAGCTTGCTGCTGCGGCTCGGGTGGCGGAGCTTGGCCAAGGTCTTGGACTCGATCTGGCGGATACGCTCGCGCGTGACGCCAAACTCGCGGCCGACTTCCTCGAGCGTGCGGGGATGCCCGTCGACAAGGCCAAAGCGCAGCTCGATAACCTTGCGCTCACGATCGGCAAGCGAGTCGAGCACCTGAGTGAGCTGCTCCTGCAGCATGGAGAAGCTGGCGGCATCGGGCGGAACGATAGCCTGGGAGTCCTCGATAAAGTCGCCCAGCTGGGAATCCTCTTCCTCGCCGATGGGGGTCTCGAGCGACACGGGCTCCTGCGAGATCTTCTGGATCTCGCGGACGCGGTCGGCGCTCATGTCCATCTCGGCACCGATCTCCTCGGGGGTCGGGTCGCGACCCAGGTCCTGGAGAAGCTGGCGCTGCACGCGGACGAGCTTGTTGATAGTCTCAACCATATGCACGGGAATACGGATGGTACGGGCCTGATCGGCAATGGCGCGCGTAATGGCCTGACGGATCCACCACGTGGCGTACGTGGAGAACTTAAAGCCCTTCTGGTAGTCGAACTTCTCGACGGCGCGGATCAGACCGAGGTTGCCCTCCTGGATCAGGTCAAGGAACAGCATGCCGCGGCCGACATAGCGTTTGGCGATGGAGACGACCAGACGCAGGTTTGCGCTGATGAGTGCCTGCTTGGCTTCGAGGCCCACGTTCTCAATGCGCGTAAGACGACGCATCTCGGCACGCGTGAGCTCGAGCTCGCCGGCATCGGCAGCCTCGAGCTTCTCGGTGGCCTCGAGACCGGCCTCGATCTTCATGGCCAAATCGACCTCTTCGGAGGCGGTCAGCAGGTCGACCTTGCCGATCTCCTTGAGGTACATACGAACCGGATCGCCGGTCAGCATCACCGTGGAGGCATCGATGCCACGCACGCGGGAGCGTGAACGGGACGTGCGCACGGTGCGCTTCTTCTTGCTCTTGGAAGAACCCATCTCGGCATCGGCCTGACGGGCCATCTTGAGCTCGTGATCGTCGAGCGAGCCGGAATCGTGCTCGTCGTCGTCATCGAAATCGTCGGTATCGGTATCGTTATCGTCATCGTCGACGTCCATGGGGGCGTCGTCGTTACCGCTCGCGGAGATAATCTGGATGCCGCTGTTGCGCAGCGCGGAATACACCGCGGTGAGCTGCTCGTCAGAAACATCGATATCCTTCAGGGCGACCTGAATCTCGTCCTCGGTTACCGAAGTCCTGTTTGAGCCGTTGCCCATGAGCTTTGCAACGTAGGATTCCAGCCCAGTACCCGTGCTCTCAGTCTTTTTTGGCACAGATTCTCCCTTCATAGTCCACAGGACTCAATACTTTAGCACACACATAGGCGTCTATACCCAAAAAGAGGACTGGATATAGGCGAGAATACGCTGGTTGACCACAACATCTAGGCCTGTTCGGTGCCTGCGGCCTCCAGACCGATCAAACGGAACGGGTCCGCCACGCCGCCGATAGACTTTTGCAGCTCGCGTTGACGCTGCGAATCCTGCGCGGCCTGCACGGTCAACGCGCGACGGGCCTCATCATCGAGCGAACGGTCCTGGCGCAGCTTGGCCTGTGCGGCACGCATGCGGCGCTTGATGGTGTAGAGCTCGAGCGTATCGAGCATGAACACGATGTTCGTCTCGGTGGGGTGCTTGCTCGTCGCGGAGATGCGCCCGGCACTCACAAGCGTTGCCGCCTCGGGACAGACCGAGCGCGCCGCATCCATGCAGGCTGCAGGATCGGTTCCCGGCGGCGTTGCCAGAACGGCCCATGCGATGGACTCGTGACGTGGGTCAACCCACTCGATAGAGCAGATGCGGTCGGCATACGTGCGGAACAGGTCGGGGTAGCTCGTGAGCATCGTCAACAGCTCGCGCTCCCCTGCCAAGGACTTGCGCTCAAGATCAGTAAGAACCATCGGCGCCGCCGCAGCCGGAGCGCCCGAACCATCAGTCACAGGCACAGCACCCATACCATCAGGCACATCGATCGGCGGCAGGTCGTCGACGACCTCCACGGGCGCGGCACCGTAGGCATCGAGCGGGACGTAGTCATACGGCTCTTCTTCGACCGGCGCGGACACCGGCGGCGTCGCGCCCGATGCCCAAGCACCGCGAGATGCCCCCTGCGAACCAGACGTCCGACCGCCCGCGCTACCAGAGCGCTCGGCTTGCGCCCGCTGGCGTTCATAGTTCTGCTCACGACGTCGTTCCGCATCTTCGCGCTTGGCGACATCGCGAAACACGCGACCCGAACTCGCGCGAACCGTCTCCAGATCCAAACCCAGCAGATCGGCAATCTGGATAAAGTATGTGTCGATCATATAGCTATCGCGCAGCGGATAGATAAGCGTCAGCGCATCTTCCAGCGCCTTGGCACGACCGCCCGGCGTGGTGATGTCACTCGACTCCTGCAGCGAACGGTAGACAAAGTCCATGAGCGGCTCGGCAGCGTCGATGCGCGCCTGAAGCTCCTGTCCACCATGCGCCGTGATGAACTCCATGGGGTCGTTGCCGTCGGGCAGCACCACGCAGCGCAGGTCCATCGAATCCTGCTCGATAAATTGAATCGCGCGACGGGCGGCCTTCTGGCCCGCGGCATCGCCATCGAACATATACACGATACGCTTGGCAAAGCGGGTGAGCGTCTTGACGTGATGCTCCGTGAGCGCGGTGCCCAGCGTGGCGACAACGTTTTTGATCCCCGCCTCCCAGCAGGCGATACAATCGGTATAGCCCTCCACCACGATGGCCGTATCCTGCGCGACGATAAACTCCTTGGCCCAGTTAAAGCCATAGAGGTTTCGCTTTTTATGGAACACGCTCGTCTCGGCGGTGTTGAGGTACTTGGGTTGGCCGTCACCCATGATGCGCCCGCCAAAGGCAATGTTGTGACCCTGCTCGTCAAAGATGGGAAACATCACGCGGTCGTAGAAGCGGTCGGCAAGCCGCCCGCGCCCGCGGCTCACGGCAACGTTGGCGTCGATCATCTCCTGCGGGGTAAAACCCGCCTGGGACAGGTGCGACACCAGCGCGTTGCGGCCCGGTGCAAAGCCCAGGCAGTAGCGGCGGCAGACGTCGCCACCCATACCACGGCTGGCAAAGTACTCGCGTGGACGGCCGTCCTTACCGCGCATAAGCATGGTGTGGTAGAACTGGGCGGTCTCGGCACACAGATCGTAGATGCGGGCACGCTTGGTACCGCGCTCGCGACGATCTCCGGTGTCATGCAGCTCAATACCCGCACGATCGGCCAAATAGCGGATTGACTCGGGAAAGCTCAGGTTTTCGCGCTTCATGATATAGGTGAAGACGTCGCCGCCTTCGCCGCAGCCAAAGCAGTGCCAGACCTGCGTAGCGGGGATAATGTGGAAAGAAGGCGTCTTTTCGCCATGGAAGGGGCAGCAACCCCAAAACTCATGGCCGCGGGGCTTGAGCTCAACCGTTTCCTGCACGATGGCAACTAAGTCGGACGCAGCGCGTACCTGGTCTTTTTCCTCATCGCTAATCACGGATACTCACCCCCTGCTCGCCCAAGTTGTGACGAATATCCTCGATATTACCCTCGACGGTCGAGATCAACTCATCCAGCGATTCGAACACACGCGAGGGACGCAGCCAGCGCGTAAACGCCAGCGAAACGGAAGCGCCGTACAGGTCGCCCGTATAACCAATTAAGTTAGCCTCGAGATGCGATGAAGCGGCATCGTCGGCATACGTCGGCGGCAGGCCGACATTAACGGCAGCGGGCCACGCGATGTCATCGACGAGCACCAGACCCTCATACACACCATCGGCAGGCACCTGAATGCCGTCGGGAACCTGCAGGTTTGCCGTGGGAAAGCCCATGTCAGAACCCTCGTGACGGCCACGAATAACACCGCCACGCAGCATATACGGGCGGCCGAGCAACTCAGCAGCAAGCTCCACATGGCCCTGTCCCAGCTCATGACGAATGCGGGTGGCGCAAATGGCCTCACCGCCCTCGCAAAGCAGGTCGTGACCATACACGTCAACGCCGCGCTCGGAACCCCAAGAGCGCATCTCGGCAACACCAGAAGCACCGCCACGACCCAGCCTAAAGTCGCTGCCAACGCGAATCGAACGAATGTCGACCAGACGCGACACCAGCGAGAGAAAAGCAACATGGTCGAGTGCCGCAACCTCAGGCGTAAAGGGAACGGCCACCACCGCATCGACCCCGGTCTGAGCCAAGGCATGTAGACGGTCGGCCGTCGTCATCAATTTTTGAGCGGGCGAAGGACTCACCACAACGTCCGGATCGGGATCGAAAGTGACCACGACCGCCTTGCAATCATGGGCGCGCGCATCGCTAACAAGCGCCGCAATGAGCTCCTGGTGTCCACGGTGAACGCCGTCGAACACGCCGATGGCAATCGATGCGGCACCCAGGTGCTCACACTTATCAAACGCATCGGCAGTAACGATGTGAGCCACGTCCGACTCGCCCGCGAAAAAAATACGCGCGAGCTCGTGAGCGGACAACATCATCGAACACCGCCGATTGCCTGCGGAAACACGTGCTCCATGACAAAGCGGCCACCCTCGATGCGGGCGAGCGCCTTGAGTCCCCCATCGAGCACCAACGCAAAAGGCGACTTCGAGGTATCGAAATCGGCAAGCGCACGCTCAACGGGAATGCGTCGACCGCAGAGCAGATCGTCGGCAAGATTGCCCGGCAAGTCAACACGCGTGGCGCCCAGGGCCGCAATGGGATCCAGGGCAAAGCCAGCCGCGGACTCGGGAGAAAACTCCTCGACCGCATGACAAGCGCCAATGGAAACAACACCGGAGGCCGTGCGGCGCAGCGCGGAAATGTGCGCGGCGCTCTCGCAGGCGCGGCCCAAATCGCGAGCGAGCGCACGGATATAGGTACCCTTGCTCACTGAGAACGCCACGGTCCACACACACGTATCACCTTCGCCTCCCACGGCGATCAGGTCGGCGGCATAGACCTCGACGGGGCGCGGAGGTAGGTCCACCGCATTGCCCTCGCGAGCAGACTTGTAGGCGCGAACGCCATTGACCGAGATAGCCGAAAACGCCGGCGGCACCTGCATCTGCGGACCCAGCAAAGCGGCCAAGCGCTCACGGGCATAGGCAGGATCGCGGAGCTCGTTGGCAACAGCCACCGTGCGGACCGCCTCGCCCTCCGCATCATCGGTATTGGTCTCGGCGCCAAACGAGATGTCGGCGACATAGCTTTTGGTATCGAGGGTTAGCATGCCCAGCAAACGAGTAGCCTGGCCAACACCCACCACCATGACACCCGATGCCATGGGGTCGAGCGTGCCGGCATGGCCGACGCGACGCTCATGGAGGGCGCGCCGACATTGCGAGACCACATCGTGGGACGTGCAGCCCACCGGCTTATCGACGGCGAGCAGCATATTCAGTTGAGAAGGCGTACGACGAGCCATGTACCATCCAAAAAGTTAAAGCTCGACGGTCACCGAAGCGGGATCCTCCCCTACCAGTTCGGCCAGCATGGGAAGTGCCACGGTGAGCGTCTCGAGAATCGTTCCGTTGTTGGAGAAACCGGCGGCAGCGGGATGTCCGCCTCCGCCAAAGGCAGCAGCGATCTCGGACACGTTGAGGTCGCCCTTGGAGCGCAGGTTGCCGCGCACCTTGGTATCGCCCTCAATGCCCTTCAGGAACAGGCAGACTTCGACGCCCATCACCGAGCGAACCACATCGACCAGGCCGTCGCACTCATCCGAGGTGACACCGCAGGCCTCAAGGTCACTCTGGTACGCGTAGCTATACGCGACGCGCCCGTGGGCCACCGTCTTAATGCGGCCCATAACGATGGACTTGAGGTGCAAAAATTCAACGCGCATGCTCTGGTAGACCTCGAGTGCCACACGCGCCGGATCGGCACCGTGGGCAACCAGACGCGAGGCTGCATGGAACGCGGCGGCATCGGCGTTTTGGTACTGAAAACGGCCGGTATCGGTAACCAAGCCACACAGCAGGCAGGTCGCAACGCCATCACGTGCGACAATGCCGCAATTGTCCAAGAAGCGGTCGATGATCATGGCGCAGGCTGCAGCTTCGACGCGCCTCAGGCTGAGCTCGGCAAACTCCTCACGCGCCGGATGGTGATCGAAGCACACCACATGCTTGGAGCGACGAAGCACCTCGGCGGAATTATTGAGACGCTCGACGACCGGCACGTCCACCGAGATGAACAGGTCCGGATTGCCGGTGTACGCAGATGCCGGCACCAGGCGATCGGAGCCTTCCATAAAGCGGTAGATACGCGGAACCGGATCATCGTCTGCCAGCAGCAGGGCAATGTCCTTGTTGGGGAAAAACTTCATGAGCGAAAGGCCCAGACCCAAAACGGAGCCCAAGGCATCGCCATCGGGAGAAGTATGTCCCGAAATCGCAATGGAGGACGCACCCTCGATGAGCTCGAGGATGCGTCGCTGAATATCTGCAGACTCGCACGAGGCGAGGTCGGCGGAATTAGTCATCTAAAGCTGCCTCCTGGGCGGCATCCGCTATCGGATAGCCGTCCTCGTCCTTTTCGATCGCAAGCGTGGCGGGAACGTTTTCCAGCGCACGCGTGATACGCTCGGCCTCATCGGTCGAGCGATCGATGCGAAAATCGAGCTCGGGCGTAACACGCCAATCGAGCGAGCGAGCCAACAGGCTGCGAATACGGCCCTTAGCGCTTGCGAGCGCCTCCAAGACCTCGTCGTAGCGGCTCGCATCGCACGACACGTACACGCGCGCGAACGAACGGTCCACCGCGACCTCGACCGCGGTCAAAGTAACCAGGTCGAGACGCGGATCGGAAACCTCAAAGAGCAGGATATAACCGAGCTTCTCGCGAAGCTGCTCGCCCAGACGGCGGGTTGCCTGCGTTTGCTTCATAGCGCTACCCCCTACTCGGTACGGGCAACCTGGTCGATACGGTAACCCTCGATCTGGTCGCCGGGCTTGATGTCCTGGAAGTTCTCCAGGCCAATGCCGCCCTCGGAACCGCTCTTGAGGCTCTTGGCCTCGTCCTTGTAGTGACGCATCGAGGCGATCTTGCCGTTGAAGACCACGATGCCGTCGCGCACCAGACGCACGGAATCGGTCGCGGCGATCTCGCCCTCTTCGACGCGGACACCGGCGGCGATACCGACTTTAGGCACCTTGAAGGTGTCCAGGACGGTCGCGGTACCCGTGGAGACCTCGACCTCGGTGGGCTTGAGCATGCCGATACGGGCAGCGTCGAGCTCCTCGAGGCACTTGTAGATGACGTCGTAGCAACGGATCTCGACGCCCTCGCGCTCGGCGGCGGAACGCGCCTTACCGTCGGGGCGGACACCAAAGCCGATGATGATGGCGTTGGAGGCGTCGGCCAGGACGACGTCGGTCTCGTTGATGGCACCAACGGCGGAGTGGATCGTGTTGATGCGAACCTCGGACTGATCCATCTTGTCGAGCGAGTCCTGAAGGGCCTCGATGGAACCCTGGACGTCGGCCTTGATGATCAGGTTGAGCTCCTTGACCTCGGCGTCGGCAATGGTCTCGAAGAGGTTCTCGAGCGTGACGTGCTTGACGCGGCTCTGCTCCTCGATACGGGCCTTGAGTGAACGCTCATCGGCCAGGGCGCGAGCCTCGCGCTCGTCCTCGAAAACGCGGAACTCGTCGCCGGCGTTGGGCACGGACTGCAGGCCCAGGATCTCGACGGCGTCGGAAGGACCGGCCTCGGTGACGGCGTTGCCCTTGGGATCGAGCATGGCGCGGACGCGACCGTAGGTAAGGCCGGCGACCAGCGTATCGCCCACGTGCAGGGTACCGCGGGTCACGAGCACCGTGGCAACCGAACCGCGGCCCTTGTCGAGCTTAGCCTCGAGGACGTTACCGGAGGCAAAAGTGTCGGGGTTGGCCTTGAGCTCGAGCACGTCGGCCTGGAGCAGCACGGTCTCGAGCAGGTCGTCGATACCGATCTTCTGCTTGGCCGAGATGTTGACGAACATGTTCTGTCCGCCCCACTCCTCGGGGATGATGCCGTACTCAGTGAGCTCCTGGCGCACGCGGTCGGGGTTGGCACCCGGCTTATCGATCTTGTTGACGGCGACGACGATGGGTACGCCGGCGGCCTTGGCGTGATTGATCGACTCGATGGTCTGGGGCATGACGCCGTCGTCGGCGGCCACGATCAGAATGACGATGTCGGTCACCTTGGCACCACGGGCACGCATGGCCGTAAAGGTGGCGTGGCCAGGGGTATCGATGAAGGTGATCTTGCGGTCGTTGATCATGACCTGTGAAGCGCCGATGGCCTGGGTAATGCCGCCCGCCTCGCCGGCAGCGACGCCGGTGTGACGGATGGCGTCGAGCAGCGACGTCTTACCGTGGTCGACGTGGCCCATGACGGTGACGACCGGTGCGCGCGGCTTAAGGTCGGCGGGATCGTCGTAGAACGAGAAGGTGTTCTCCTCCTCGGGGGTGATGATCTTGATCTGACGACCCAGGTCGTCGGCAACGAGCTCGACGAGGTCGTCGGACATGGACTGCGTCATGGTGAGCGGCGTGCCCAGCAGGAACAGGCGCTTGATGATATCGTTGGCCGGAACGTCGAGCGCCTCGGCGAGCTCCTGGACCGTAACGCCCTGGGAGACCTTGATGGCATCGAGCTCCTCGGGGTTCACGCCCTGGGCCAGCGCCTCCTCTATCTTGCGCTCCTCCTGAGCCTTGGCAGCTTCGCGCTCGCGCTTCTCCTTGCGCTTCTTGCGGCGACCGGTGGACTCGCGAGAGGCCTCCTCGACGGCAGCACGAGCCTCCTCGAGTACCTTCTCGCGGCTGTACTCCTCGGCCTCGCGAGCCATACGGCTATAGTGGTCCTCTTCGTTGTTGTGACCGCCCTTGCGCTTCTTGCCCTTGCCCTGCTTGTCGGGGTTGGGGAAGTCCATGCCGGCAGCGACGTTGTTGCTGGCGTTGGTGCGATGACTGTGCGGACGGCTCTCGGAGGCGTTGCGCTCGGAGTTGTTGTCGGAGGCGTTGCGATCGTTACGACGGCCACCGCGGCGGTCGTTGTTGCCGCCACGACGGTTACCGCGCTCGGCGGCGCGCTCGGCTTTGGCCTTGTCCTCGGCGTCCTTCTTCTCCTTGAGCACGGTCTCCTGTGCGGCGATCTGGTCGAGCAGCGAACGGAAGCGCGAACCGGAGTCGGAAGCGGGAACGGCGCGGCGCTGGGCCTCGCGGGCAGCCTCCTCCTTCTCGCGAGCAAGGCGCTCCTGCTCGGCCTTCTTCTTGGCCTCGGCCTCGGCGCGGGCAGCCTCCTCGGCAGCCTGGGCTGCGGCAAACTGGCGGCGTTCCTCCTCACGTGCCTTCTCGGCGGCGATGCGCTCACGCTCGGCCTCGGCGGCGCGTGCGGCCTCCTCGGCGGCAGCTGCCTGCTCCTCGGCCTGCTTGGCGGCCTCGACTTCCTGAGCGCGGGCCTCGATCACCGAGGCGAGCTGCTTGCGGACCATGGCGACATAGGCGTCCTCCAAGGTGGAGGAAGCGGACTTAGCGGGAATCTTCATATCGGCGAGATGACCCATCAGTTCCTTGGAGGTCATGCCGAACTCTTTGGCCAGGGTGGACACACGGACTTTTGCCATATGACTTCACCTACCCTTTCTGGCACCTTGGGTGCCTAGAGACTGAACGAGCGTGGGAGACGCGCCGGGACCCGCCCGGCGCGACCGCGCGCTAGATCAGGTCCTCCGCATCATCGAAGGCGTCGGTGTCGTGGACACCGCAGAAACGGGAGCCGGGACGGGCCTGGTTGCGGCACTGGATGCCGTCCTCGGACACGTACTCGCAGCGACGGACGTCCTCGTCCTCCTCGTCACCGATCAGGTCGGCGGCGGGCTCCTCGTGAACGGGAACGTTCTTGAGGATGTCGGCGGCAAGCGTCTCGGACTTGATGTCGATGTGCCAGCCGGTCAGGCGCGCGGCGAGGCGGGCGTTCTGGCCCTCCTTGCCGATGGCGAGGGACAGCTGGTCGTCGGGGACGATGACGCCGGCGTAGGCCTTCTCCTCGTCAATGAGGACGCGGGTGACCTTAGCGGGCGACAGGGCGTTGGCGACGTAGACGGCAGGATCGGCATCCCACAGGATGACGTCGACGCGCTCGCCACGGAGCTCGCCCACGACAGCGCGAACACGGCTGCCCTTGGGGCCGACGCAGGCGCCCACGGGATCCAGGCGGTCGTCGAGCGAGTGGACAGCGACCTTGGAACGCTGGCCGGGCTCGCGGGCGATCGACTTGATCTGGACGGTGCCCTCATAGATCTCGGGCACCTCCTGCTCAAACAGACGACGCATGAGCTCGGGGTGGGTACGGGAGATGACAATCGGCGGACGGCTGTGCTCGCCACGAACCGGCTGCAGGTTGGAGTTGGGGTCGCGAACGTCGATGATTACGGCCTTGATATGCTGGTTGTGCAGGTAGCGCTCACCCATCGGGCGCTCGTTGCGCTCGTTCTCGTAACGGCGCTGATCAAAGTGCGGCAGCTCGGCCTCGACGCCCTCACGAATCTTGACGATCGTGAAGTCGGGCGTGGACTGCAGCACGGTGCCGCTGATGAGGTCACCGATGCGGCCGGAGAACTCCTCGTAGATCTGCTCGCGGGCGGAATTGCGCACGATGGCGTTGATCTCGGCCTTGGCGTGCTGGGCGGCGATGCGGCTCGTGTTCTTGGGGGTGACGTCGATCTCCTCGAACTCGGTGAAGTTGCCCTCCTCGTCCATGGAATCGTCGATCGGCTCCAGGCGGTAGACGTAAATCTTGCCGGTGGTGCGGTCGATGGTCACCTTAGCGCCCCACTCAAGATGCAGAATCTCGGCATAACTCTTGGCGAGCGACTGCTCCAGGCGGTCGATCAGGTAGAGCTGGTCAATGTGCTTCTCCTGGCAAAGCTCCATCAGGGCTGACATCATGTCGGATGCTGCCATCTTACTTTCCTTCCTTCGCGGGCTTGAAGTCGTAGGTGGGCTTCAACTTGCACTTTTTAACATCAGAGAAATCGAGGGTGACGGACTCGCCGTCCTCGAGCTCGAGGGTCACGTCGGTCTCGGTCGCAGCGGCAATCTTGCCGGCGTACTTACGACGGCCCTCGGTAGCGGTGGAGGTGAGCTCACAGTTCTCGCCAACAAAGCGGGCAAAGTCGCACGGGCGGCGCAGCGGGCGCGCCATGCCCGGGCTCGACACCTCAAGCGTATAGCTCGAAGAGATGGGGTCGAGTTCCTCAATCACATCGCCGACCCACTTGGTGTTGGCCGTGACGTCGTTGAGAGACAGGCTCTGACCCTCGGCACCCTCGATACGCACGCGCACGCAGGGGGCCTTGGTGGCGCCCACGAGCTCGACGTCGACGATGTCGACATCGTGCTGGGGGGCGACGGCCTCGAGCGCGTCAATGATCGCCTGCTCGGTCTTGGTCTTGACCATTGCGGCACCTCCATCCATACAAAAAAGAAGCGGGGCCGAAACCCCACTTCTTTCAATTACAACTTCATTTGCAAGCAAACTATACCAATAGCTGCGAAAACGTGCAAGCACAGTACGAATCTGCAGGTCAGCGTGCGCACAGCTTCTCCACAAGAATAGGACAATTGACCGCAAGCACTTGGTCGGGCACACGCAAGACGAGGGGCGACCCAGCCGGATCGTCCCTCGTCTTTAATGCGTCAGCTAAGCGCGCAGCGCTTACTTGACCACCAGGTTGACCAGCTTGCCAGGCACGCAGATGGCCTTGACGATCGTCTTGCCCTCGAGCCACTTGGCGACGGCGGCCTCGGCGGCAGCCTGCATCTCCTCGTTGGAGGCATCGCGGGCCACGTCAATGCGGCCGCGGACCTTGCCGAGCACCTGGACGACGATCTGCACCGTGTCCTCGATGGACTCGGCCAGGTCGAACTCGGGCCAGGCGGCGGTGTAGGCGTTGCCCTCGCAGCCGAGAGCCTCGTGCCACAGCTCGTCGGCCCAGAACGGGCAGATGGGGGCAAGGACGCTCACGATATCCTTGGCCACGCCGTAGCACAGCGCCTTGTCGCGGTCAGTGCCCTCAGTGGCGTTGAGGTAGGCGCTCGCCGCGTTAACGAGCTCCATGACGGCCGAGATGGCGGTGTTGAACTGGCCGCGGTCGAAGTCCTCGGTGCACTTGGCGATGGTGCGGTGACGCTCGCGATAGAGCTTCATCGCAACCTCGTCGAGCGTGGACTTGTCGAAGGCCACGCTGGCGTCGCCGGACTGGACGAGCTGCCACACGATACGCCAGGCGCGCTTGATGAAGCGGTTGGCGCCCTCAACAGCCTTGGGATCCCAGTCGAAGTCCTTCTCGGGCGGGGCGATAAACAGGATCGCCAAACGCATGGTGTCGGCGCCGTAGGGCTCGATGACCGAGCTCGGGGGCACGACATTGCCCTTTGACTTGGACATGGTGTCGCCGTTCTCGTCCTTGACCATGCCCTGGCACAGCAGGTTGGTGAAGGGCTCGTCCACGCTCAGCAGACCCAGGTCGCGCAGCGCCTTGGTAAAGAAGCGGCTGTAGAGCAGGTGCAGAATGGCGTGCTCGATGCCGCCGATGTAGTTATCGACGGGCATCCAACGATCGGCAGCCTCGCGGGAGAAGGGCAGCTCGGTGTTGTGCGGGTCGGTATAGCGCAGGTAATACCAGCTGGAGCAAGTGAAGGTGTCCATGGTATCGGTCTCGCGCTTGGCCGGGCGGCCGCAGACCGGGCAGGTGGTCTCGTAGAACTCCTTGCACTCGGCGAGGGTCTCGCCGGCGCCCAGGTCCAGGTTCTCAGGCAGCGTTACCGGCAGCTGGTCCTCGGGCACGGGCACGATGCCGCAGTGCTCGCAGTGGATGGCCGGGATGGGGTTGCCCCAATAGCGCTGGCGGGAAATGAGCCAGTCGCGCAGACGGAACTCGACCTTACGACGACCGCAGCCCATGGCCTCGAGGTCAGCAACGATTGCAGCCTCGCCCTCGGAGTGCTTGCCGCCGCGCATACCGGTGTACTTGCCGGACTGGACGAGCGTGCCCTCGGCAGCATGGGCGCAATCCCAGTCGACGGTCTCGGCATGGAAGGTATCGATGGTCTCGCCGCTGGCCTCGACGGCTGCGCGGTCGTCATCGTCCAGGATGATCGGCACGATCGGCAAATCATACTTGCGTGCGAACTCAAAGTCGCGCTGGTCGCCGCAGGGAACGGCCATGACGGCGCCGGTGCCGTAGTCGGCAACAACGTAGTCGGCAACCCACACGGGGACCTTCTCGCCGTTGACCGGGTTCACCACGTAGCGGCCGGTAAAGGCACCGTGCTTCTCGAGGGTGCCCTGGGCACGTTCGACGGCGGAGATATGCTTGGAGTCCTCGACGATCTTGGTCACGGCCTCCTCGTACTCCGTACCCTCGACGAGCTCGTGCAGACGCGCGTACTCGGGAGCCAGGACAAAGAAGGAGACGCCAAAAAGGGTATCGGCACGCGTGGTGAAGACGGTGATCTTGCCCTCATCGCCCTCGATGGGCTCGCCATCGGCATCGCACAGGGTAAAGTCGACCTCGGCGCCCTCAGAGCGACCGATCCAGTTGGCCTGCATCTGCTTGACGCGCTCGGGCCAGCCGGGGAGCTTCTCCAGGTCGTCGAGCAGCTCCTGGGAGTACTCGGTGATCTTGTAGTACCACTGCTCAAGATCGCGCTTCTCGGGCTCGGTGCCGCAACGCCAGCACTTGCCCTCGGTCACCTGCTCGTTAGCCAAAACGGTCTTGCAGGTGGGGCACCAGTTAACCGGATTCTTCTTACGATAGACCAGGCCCTTTTCCCACATCTTCTCAAAGATCCACTGACCCCAGCGATAGTAGTCGGGGCTGCAGGTCTTAACGGTGCGATCCAGGTCGTAGGAGAAGCCCATGCGCCTCATCGTGGCGAGCGCCTGGTCCATGTTCTTATACGTCCAGGCGGCAGCCTGCGTGTTGTGCTTGATGGCAGCGTTCTCAGCGGGCAGGCCAAAGGCGTCAAAGCCGATGGGGTGCAGCACGTCAAAGCCGCGCATGCGGGCCTGACGGGCCATGGCATCGCCGATGGTGTAGTTGCGCGCGTGGCCCATGTGCAGGTCGCCCGACGGATACGGGAACATTTCGAGCACGTACTTCTTGGGCTTGCTGGCGTCGGTGTCGACGGCAAAGAGGTTGGAGTCCTCCCAGGCCTTCATCCACTTGGACTCAATGGCCTGTGCGTCGTAGGCAGGGATCTCATCCTTATGATCTGTGCAATCGCACATATCAGCTCCTTTGTTAGCTGGGTTGGGGCGGGGCGTTCTTACCTTTACTCCCTTCCGCCGGCCAGCCCGCCTCCCCCCAAAGCACCCGAAATGCTCCTCCGCCCGCTGGGGAGTTCCACGGGGGCGTTCTTCCCTGTCCGCGCCGCTGGGAACACTCCGGCGCGCAGGAAGAGCACATTAAGTGCTGCGCGGCGGGGGGGAAACGGGCGGCGAGTAAAGGTAAGAACGCCCCGCCACATCGTTAACTCGACTGATGATAGCAAATACAACAAGCGAGATGCCTGCGACTTGCAGGCATCTCGCTTTATCTAAATAACGTGGTTGTGAATCAACCGCTATTTGTTACCCGCCCAAGCATGGTCGGGTTTTCCAAGTGCCGCAGATTGCCGTGAAAGAGGAGCGACGCGTACTTTGGTACGCAAGCGACGGTTTGAACGGCAAGGTGCGGTGCTTGGGAAAGCCGCTTATCGATAAGATACGGACTGCTGGGAGTCCTTGACGACAACGTCGTGGGCTCCGCCTTCGACGATGGAGGTGGAGCTGACCAGGGTCAGGCGTGCCTTTTCCTGAAGCTCGGGGATCGAGAGGGCACCGCAGTTGCACATCGTGGACTTAACCTTGTAAAGCGTGCCGCCCACGCCGTCCTTGAGGGAACCGGCGTAGGGAACGTAGGAGTCAACGCCCTCGACGAAGCTGAGCTTCGCGGCGCCGCCCAGGTCGTAGCGCTGCCAGTTGCGGGCACGCGCAGAGCCCTCGCCCCAGTACTCCTTCATGTACTGGCCGTTGACGTTGACGCGCTCGGTCGGGCTCTCGTCAAAGCGGGCGAAGTAGCGACCCAGCATCATAAAGTCGGCACCCATGGCAAGGGCGAGCGTCATGTGGTAGTCGTAGACGATACCGCCGTCGGAGCACACGGGCACGTAGACGCCGGTCTCCTCGTAGTACTCGTCGCGAGCGCGGCAGACGTCGATCAGCGCGGTGGCCTGGCCACGGCCAATGCCCTTAGTCTCGCGGGTAATGCAGATGGAACCGCCGCCGATACCGACCTTGATGAAGTCGGCACCGCAGTCGGCCAGGAAGCGGAAGCCCTCGGCGTCGACGACGTTACCGGCACCGACCTTGACGTCCTCGCCGTAGTTGGCGCGGATCCACTCGATGGTGCGCTTCTGCCACTCGCTGAAGCCCTCGGAAGAGTCGATGCACAAGACATCGGCGCCGGCCTCGATGAGCAGCGGCACGCGCTCGGCATAGTCGCGGGTGTTGATACCGGCGCCGACCATGTAGCGCTTATCGCCGTCGAGCAGCTCGTTGGGGTTGGTCTTGTGGCTGTCGTAATCCTTGCGGAAGACGATGCCCATGAGGTGATCGTTGTCGTCAACGATGGGCAGAGCGTTGAGCTTGTTGTCCCAGATGACGTCGTTGGCAACCTTGAGGCTGATGTTCTTGTCGCCCACGATAAGCTGCTCACGCGGGGTCATGAACTCGGAGACCTTCTTCTGGTGGTCATCGCGGCTGGGGCGATAGTCACGGCTGGTGACGATGCCCAGGAGCTTGCCCTTGGGGGTGCCATCGTCGGTGACCGGCATGGTGGAGTGACCGGTCTTCTCCTTGAGCTCGATGACCTGTTCCATGGTCATGTCGGGGGTCAGCGTGGAATCGGACTGAACAAAGCCGGCCTTGTGATCCTTGACGGCCTTGACCATGGCGGCCTCGGACTCGGGGGTCTGAGAACCGTAGATGAAGGACAGGCCGCCCTCGGTAGCGAGCGCGACACCCATGTCGACGCCCGAGACGGACTGCATGATGGCGGAAACCATGGGGATGTTCAGGGTGATTGCCGGCTTCTCACCGCGCTTAAAGCGGGTTAGCGGCGTCTTAAGAGAGACGTTGTTGGGGATGCACTGCGAGGACGAATAGCCAGGGACCAGCAGATACTCCGAAAACGTGTGGGACTCACCGGGAAAGAACGTAGCCATGTTTCTCCTTTTTCCATGCGACCGGTCGGCTGCAGGCCTCGTAGGACCCAGCCCAACCTTGGGCGCCCAATACTGGGGAAGTATCTTAACGCACTTTGACTGCTACAATGCATGGTTTAGAAAGAGCACACGAGGGTTTGACGCAGGCTTTGCGTTTGCCCAGCAAATACTTTAGCGGGGAGACGTGGAGCGTATGAAGTACAAGACGACGGCAAAGTTGGTCATTCAAGCGTGCGACAAGGATTTGCCGGGCGTGTTCGGCCATGGCTGCGTCTTGCTGCTGCAGGGTATTGCCCGGGAGCACTCGCTCAACCGCGCCGCCAAGAGCATGGGCATGGCGTATTCTAAGGCCTGGCGCATCGTGAACGAGGCCGAAGGGCAGCTGGGATGCAAACTCATCGAGCGCGACGGCGCCCGCGGATCCACGCTCACGCCGGCCGGCGAGCGAGCCATAGCGGTCTACGAGGAGCTACAGGCCGATATCAACAACGTCATCGCTGCCAAGGCCGACGCCCTCATCGCCAACATCAACGCGGAGTAGTCCTTTTGGGCGGTTTTTAGCCCACAGCGCCCTCGGGTTGAAGCTCGCGCCACAAAACGGGCCCATCTACTACGTTTAGTTGAATACCCAC
Organism: Collinsella sp.; assembly: GCA_019425005.1. Lineage (GTDB taxonomy): Bacteria > Actinomycetota > Coriobacteriia > Coriobacteriales > Coriobacteriaceae > Collinsella. The sequence goes on along the minus strand of JAHYYK010000043.1, from coordinate 1,516 downwards.
GACCATACCGGACATTATGAAAAGAAACCGCTGGTAAACAGCTTGGTAATTTTCAAAATAGGCGGGTGTGGTCGAACCCTATTGCTTAAACGTAGTAAATAGGCCGTTTTCGTGACACAGACCCCGATTAGCTACTTGCGAAGGGCGTTATCGAGAGTGGCAGCCACCTGCAGGGGATCGTCGGTACCGGCGAAGAGGCGGGTGGTGCTCCCCTGCTTGCCGCGTGGAGCCGAAAGGCGCGTCGTTGCGCCGCCGGCGGGCGATGTGCGAAACTCCCCCGGCAAAGCATCGAAGAGATCACCCGCGCTACGCTCGATAAGGTCAAACTCAACTGCGGGGCCAAAGCCGTGCTCGAGGATTCCCGTTGCAACCGCATGGTCGGGATGCGAGGTCAGCCCGGGATAGCGCACGTTGCGTACCATCTCGTTGGCGGCCAGATACTCGGCCAGCGCACGGGCGCGGTCGAAGTGGGCCTGCATGCGAGCGTCGAGCGAAGACAGCCCCCGCTCCAGCATGCAAGTCTCATTAACAGAAAGGTCGAGTGCAGACGCACCGCAATCCGCAAGAAGCGCATGCGCACACTCGGCGGCGGCATCCACGCGATGGCGCTTAAGCTGCGAGCGCGCCACCGAAGCGGCGACGAGCTTGCGCGGCGCAACGCCGGCACACACGCGGTCGAGCGCCTCGAGCGAAAGCACGGCGCCCAGACGCAGCGGGTTGCACCCAAAGACGCCCGACACAGTGTTATCAACCACGAGCAGCGCATGCGACTCACGAGCCGCGCGGCCCAGAGCGCGAAGGTCGGGCACACGCAGGCCAAACCCGCCGATGGAGTTGACAAACCACCACAGGTGCGGCCCCTCGGCATCAAACGAAGCATCAAAGCCCTCGGACGCAGCAGCAAACGCCGCAGCCGCGGGCTCCCCCACCAGCGCAACATCGCAGCCATCAAAGCCGCAGGCAAACGCATCGGCAAAGTCGTCCGCAAAGGTCACCAAGCGATCGCCGGGCTGCACAATCCCCAGCATCGACAGCGCCGCCGGCACATGCGAGGCCGCAACAAGGCACGTTTCACGTGCGCCGGCCCTTACGGCCCAGGTCTCTTCAAGCTGCTGCACATCCACGCGACACCGCCCCTTAAATAAAACTGAACCAAACTAGCCGTGATATTCGCCGTTGTATTGGATCAACGTTAGATCTTCCACGCCGTCGAGCGCGCGAATCGCATCGGCGTAGGGCATATCCACACCGTCCGAGAACACCTCGACGGCCATCTCGACCTTGTCACCGCGCATCGTCTTGGATTTGACGGTGAACTTGGTACGCCCAAACGCGCGCACGATATCGTCGCCGGTGGTCTGACCCGTGTAGTGGATGACCATCATGTACACACGCGCCTTGTCCTGGTGGCTCGCAAAACTGGCGATCATCACCACGATCACCACTGCCGTGAGCCCCACGAGCGCATACATGCCGGCGCCTGCCGTAATGCCTGTGGTAATGGCCCAAAACAGAT
>JAHYYK010000042.1 GCA_019425005.1 Collinsella sp. | reverse complement strand
GACTGCCTCCGCCAAAACTATGGCGGTTTACTACGACGAATCGATCAACCGCGACCACTCCGAAACATGTTGAACTAAAACCGCAGGTAGATGCCTTGCGCTTTTTTGCGAAAAGCCGGCGTGGTTGGAAATTCCCAATTCATCGTAGTAAACCGGCATAGTTTCGTATTTCCAGCAGTTCCAAATTCGTCAATACGTCGGCATTTGCGAAAAAAGCCCGACCTCCGTGGGAGATCGGGCTTATAGGGCTCAGTTAAACCAAACCTACACGGTCAAATGACCCGCAGGTTACATCTGCTCGGGCGCGGAAACGCCAACGAGGGTGAGCACCAGGGCGAGCGTCACGCGGACGGCATCGCAAGCGGCCAGACGGGCACGCGAAAGCTCGGGGTCGACGGGACGGCCCTCGCTCGGCAGCACCTGGCAGGCAGCGTAGAAGCTGTGGAAGTCACCGGCGAGTTCCTCGGCAAAGTGGGTCAGACGGAACGGGGCGCGATCGCGAGCACAGCTGGCGATCAGGTCGGTGAGCTCGTTGAGCTTGCGCGAAAGGGCGAGCTCGGTCGGGTCGGTCAGCAGCGAGTAATCGACGTTCTCACCGATGGCCTTGGCGGCAACGGCCTTCATGCCCATCTCGTCGGCCTGCTCGGCGGTAACGTCGGCGGCACGGCGCAGGATGGAGCACACGCGGGCGTGAGCATACTGCACGTAATAGACCGGGTTGGAGTTGTCGCGCTTCTTAACGGCCTCGATGTCGAAGTCGACCATCTGGTTGGAGCTCTTGGAGATGAGCGTGTAGCGAGCGGCATCGGAGCCAACCTCGTCGACGAGCTCCTGAAGGGTCACCATGGTGCCCTTGCGCTTGGACATACGGACGGGCTTGCCGTTACGCAGCAGGTTGACGAGCTGGCCCAGTAGAACCTCGAACTTGCCGGGGTAACCCAGAGCGTCGCAGACGCAGCGGACGCGCTCGATGTAACCGTGGTGGTCGGCGCCCCAGATGTCGATGACGTGGTCGACGCGCTGGAACTTATCCCAGTGATAGGCGACGTCGGAGGCGAAGTAGGTGTACTCGCCGTCGGACTTGATCAGGACGCGGTCCTTGTCGTCGCCCAGATCGGTGGAGCGGAACCACAGGGCGCCGTCCTTGGTGTAGAGGTAGCCCATCTTGTCGAGCTTCTCAAAAGCGCGGTCGACGGCGGAGGTGCCGGCGGTCTCGCCCTCGGTGTCCTTCACATACAGCGAGCGCTCGGAGTACCAACGGTCAAAGTCGCAGTTGACGGCGTGGCAGAGGTCGCGCATGTTGTCGACCATCTTCACGTAGCCGCGCTCACGGAAGCTCTCCATACGCTCCTGCGGATCGGCGTCGACCCACTTGTCGCCGTCGGTGCGCCAGAACTCGGCGGCCTCGTCGATGATGTAGTCGCCGCCGTAAGAGTCCTTGCCCAAGGTCTCGGCAAAGTTGTCCTGATACGGATGGGTCTCGGGGTGCTCGTCGTTCTCGTCGGCAACAAAGGCGTCACGGTCGGCGATCAGCAGCTTGTGAGCCTCGTCGATATCAACGCCCTGCTTGGCGATGATGTCGGCAAGCTGCATATAGCGCGTGCTGATGGAGTTGCCGAAGGTGTTCATCTGAGAGCCGTGGTCATTGATGTAGAACTCACGCTGGATCTCATAGCCGGCGTGGTCCATAACGCGGCAGAGCGAATCGCCCAGCGCGGCCCAGCGGCCGTGGCCGATGTGCATGGGGCCGACGGGGTTGGCGGAAACGAACTCGACCTGGGTCTTCAGGCCACCACCGACGTTGGACTTAGCGAAGTCCATGCCCTTCTCGCGAGCCTCGCCAAAGATGGCATTCTTGACAGCAACGGAGAGGTAGAAGTTGATGAAGCCGGGGCCGGCGATCTCGACCTTCTCGATCGCGGGGTCCTCGGGCATATGGGCAACGATGGCCTCGGCGATCTTGCGCGGGGCGCAGTGGGCCAGCTTGGCGGACTTCAGGGCCATGGTAGAGGTCCACTCGCCATGAGAAGTGTCAGCCGGTCGCTCGATGGCGCAATCGTCAAGTTCAAATGCGGAAAGGTCGCCGGCCTCCTGGGCCGCAGCAAGCGCAGCGCGTACCAGCTCTTCAATCTTCTCGGGCATAGATCCTCCTTGTGTTAAAGCCCCCGAGCTCTTGGTCACTCGTAGGGCAAAAGCCAGAGTTTGTAGCACTCTATCACAAGCGACGGGCACTGTCGCAGGGTAAAGCTAATAGATATTGCATATGCACAAAAATGACTACAGCTTGCATGGAGTCACTCAAAGATGCCGGTCTGCCTGCAGATTATGCAGGCGTTGAAAATGCATAAAGGTGTGAATGAGCTGCGTCTGTTATCGAATACTCTTACCTATCAGAATTGTGTGCTTTTCCTGCATAAAGTAAGGGTTTGCGCACGTCAGCGTGTTATTCTAGACATACGTAAATTCGTATAAGTTGGAGGTAGCATGTTCTCAATCGGTCAACACGTCATTCATCCGGGTCAGGGAGTCTGCACCGTCGTCGGTTTTAGGGACGACACGCCGCAGCCCATGCTGTTGCTCGAGACCAAGCAGGGACATGCGCAGACGATCCTCATGTACCCCGTGGCGCAGGCCGATCGTTTGCATGCCGCCATCTCCCAGCAAGATGCCGAGCACCTGCTGAGCCACTATGACGAGCTGGAGTGCGACACCTTTACCGAGCGTAACAGCTCGCTTGAGGAGACGCACTTTAAGCAGCAGCTCAAGCTGGGCGCGCCCGAGACGGTCCGCGTGGCAAAGACCATGATGCACCGCATTCGCCAGGCCGAGGAAGCTGATAAAAAGCCCAGCTCTTACTACATGCGCGTACTCAAGGAGGCCAAGCGCCGCTCCATTGAGGAGTTCGCCGTGGCCCTGGGCGTCACCGAAGAGGACGCCGAAGCCCGCCTAGCCCAAGCCGCCCTCAACTAACCCATCCGCGCCAAAAACCACCACAAAGGGGACAGGCACCTTTGTGGTGGTTTTTTCGTTCTAGTCGTTCTAGTAGTATTCATTCTTATCGATACCCACGAGCACAAGGAGTCTCTTATGGCAGAGCCGCTTACCGCCGGAATCACCCGCGACCGCGCGTTCGAACTGCTCAACGAACACAACAAGGACCCGTTCCACATCACCCATGGCGAGACGGTCGAGGGCACTATGCGCTACTTTGCGCGCGAGTTCGACCCCGAGAACGAGGAGTTTTGGGGCATCGTCGGTCTGCTGCACGACCTGGATTGGGAGGAGCATGAGGACGATCCCATGAACCACACCATCTATGCTGCCGAGATTCTTGAGGGCGAAGGTGCGTCTCCCGAGCTCATTCGCGCCATCCAGACGCACACGTCGGACTTCAACACCTCGCTGCCCAAACCCGAGCTGCAGATGGAAAAGATCCTGTTTGCCTGCGATGAGCTCACCGGCCTGATCGGCGCTGCAGTCATCATGCGCCCGAGCAAGAGCGTCATGGACTTTACGACCAAGTCGCTCAAGAAGAAGTTCAAGGACAAGCGCTTTGCCGCCGGCTGCTCGCGCGACGTGATTTCGCAGGGCGCCGAGATGTTGGGCTGGGAGCTCCCCGAGCTCTTTGACCGCACCATAGCGGCCATGCAGTCCTTCGCCCCCGACCGCGATACCTTCCAGGCCTAACCGCCCACGCCACCTAAAACCGCCACAAAGGGGACAGGCACCTTTGTGGCGGTTTTCGTTTACGAGGGGTTTAGGGGCGGACCTGGCCGGTGCCGCGGAGCTTGTATTTGTAGGTGGTGAGGGCCTCGGCTGCAAAGGGGCCACGGGCGTGGAGCTTTTGGGTCGAGATGCCGATCTCGGCGCCCAGGCCAAACTCGCCGCCGTCGGTAAAGCGCGTGCTGGCGTTGGCGTACACGGCCGAGGCATCGACCGCGTCCAGGAAGCGCTCGCAAGCATCCGTGTCCTCGGCAACGATGGCCTCGGAGTGCATCGTGCCGTAGCGGTTGATGTGCGCGATGGCCTCGTCCTCGTTTGCCACGACCTTCACGCTCATCTCGAGCGCCAGATACTCGCGGCCCCAGTCCTCCTCAGTCGCGGCGACGTAGTCATCACCCTCGGCAAGCCCGGCATCGGCGCATGCGGCGCAGGTTGCCTCGTCGCCGTGAATGAACACGCCGTGATCATGCAGCACGGCCACGACCGCAGGCAAAAACGCATCGGCCACAGCACGGTCGACCAGCAGCGACTCGGCGGCATTGCACACGCCTACGCGCTGGGTCTTGGCATTAACGATAATGTTGAGTGCCTTATCAAAGTCGGCGGATTCATGCACGTAGATATGGCAATTGCCCGTGCCCGTCTCGATCACCGGCACAAGCGATTCACGCACGCAGCGCTGGATCAGGCCTGCACCGCCACGCGGAATGAGCACATCGACGATGCCGCGAAGCTTCATGAGCTCGCCGGTTGCCTCGCGGTCGGTAGACTCAATCATCGAGACGGCCTCACGCGGGAAGCCCTTGGCCTCGAGGGCATCGGCCAGTAGCTCGGCAATCATGGCACACGAGTGATAGGCCAGCGAGCCGCCGCGCAGAATACAGGCGTTGCCGGTGCGGATGCAGATGCCCGCGGCGTCGGCCGTCACGTTGGGGCGTGCCTCGTAGACCATGGCGACCAGGCCCAACGGCACGCTCACGCGGGTGAGGTCCACGCCGCTTGCGAGCACGCGGTGGTCGAGCACGCGGCCCACAGGATCGGGCAGCTCGGCGAGCTTTTCCAGGCCGGCGGCCATGCCCTCGACGCGCTCGGGCGTCAGCAGCAGACGATCGAGCAGTCCGGCCGAGGTACCCGCATCGCGCGCGGCGGACATATCGAGCTCGTTGGCGGCAACGATGGAGTCGATACCGTTGCGCAGCGCTGCGGCCATGGCGCGCACGGCCTCCTGGCGCTGTTCATCGCTCGCCGTGGCAAGCGAGGCCGACGCTGCCTTGGCGGCAACGGCAAGATCGTGGACATACGTGGCTATATCGACCGACATGGGCGGCCCTTTCTCCTAGAAGTTTGCAACCATGGTAGCCGATTTGCGCATGGCCTCGCCCACGGCGGTAGAATTGGTCAACCCGAAACACCGCAACGAACGGAAGACTCACATGGCCCTCATCACTTCGTACCACGTCCCCGGCCTTTACGTCGAGGACCACAGCATCGACGTCCCCCTCGACTGGCGCGGCCTGGAGCCGATGCTCCTGGCCGTCGGCAGCACCATGCGCCGCGGCGCTATGCCGGCGCCCATCGCCGGCGCGCCCGAGAGCATCAAGCTCTTCTACCGCGTGGTTTGCGCACCCGACCGCATCAACGACGACCTGCCGCTCCTTCTCTTTTTGCAGGGTGGCCCCGGTGGCGAGAGCCCGCGTCCGCTGTCGCCCACAAGCGATGGCTGGATCGAAGAGGCCGTCAAGCACTTCCGCGTGGTCCTGCCCGACCAGCGCGGCACCGGACGCAGTAGCTGCGTGGACGGACGCACGATTGCCATCTTGGGCGATCGCGCCGAGGCCGCCGGCGCCGATACAGCACGCTCGCAGGCGGACTTCCTCAAGCGTCACCTCGCCAGCTCTATCGTGCGCGATTTTGAGTACCTGCGCCTGGTAGGCTTTGGCGGCAGGCCCTGGGTCACACTCGGGCAGAGCTACGGCGGCTTTTTGACGCTGAGCTATCTGTCGCTCTTCCCCGAGGGCGTGGCGGCAAGCTTTACCTGCGGCGGCATCCCCCACGTGCCGGCGAGCGCAAGCGAAGTCTACGCGCACACCTTCCCGCGCATGGTCGCCAAGACGCAGCAGTATTACGACCGCTACCCTGCCGACGTCGAGCGCGTGGCAGCCTTGGCCGATGCGCTCGAGGCTCAGAAGCCCGTGCTGCCCGACGGCTCGCCGATGACGGTCGAGCGCCTACAGCTCATGGGCAGCGACTTTGGCATGAAGCCGAGCTTTGAGCGCATGCATTGGATTATCGATCACGCTTTTGTTGACGGCGACGGCGCGCTGACCTGCGGCGCCTCGGTATCCGACAGCTTTTTGATGCGCGCCTTCGAGCGCACCAACACGCGCACGAATCCGCTGTACTGGACGCTGCAGGAGTTCATATACGCCGACGGTGACACCATGCCCATTGGCTGGGCCGCGGCTGAAGAGAAGGCACACCGCGCCGAGTTTGACACCCTCGCGCGCCCGCTCATGTTTACCGGCGAGGCCATGTTCCCGTGGATGTTCGAGCAGATGCCCGAGCTCAAGCCCTTCAAGCCCGCCATGGACCTGCTGATGGAAGACACCAGCTGGGACAAGATCTACGACCCGCAGCGCCTGGCGTGCAACGAGGTGCCCCTGCAGGCCGCGGTGTACTTCGATGACATGTACGTGGACTCGGGCATGCAGCTCGACACGCTCAGCCGCGTGGGCAACTCGCACGCCTGGGTGACCAACGAGTTCGAGCACGACGGCCTGCACGGCAGTGTGGTATTCAAGCACCTCTTCGACGAGGCCCTCAACCGCGGAGACCTGCGCCGAATCTTCTAGCAAAGGAGTGTCCCCACCTGCCGGCACAATAGAAACGTCCCCAAGTGCCGGCAACGACAATGCCGCAGGAAGAGGACGGAAAGCGAAAACGCCCCTAAGCAAGCAAGGTGACGTGAAAGAGGAGGGCATTGACCTTTTGGTCATGCCCGACGATTGAACGTCAGATTGCCGCTTAGGGGCGTTTGCAGCGTCAATTGGTTAGGCAAAGACGATCAGATTATCTCGATGGATCGCGGGCTTCTCGGCCAGATCTGCCAGCAGGCGGTTGCTGGCAATCTGGTCCTGACGGCGGCCGGCGGCAAGCTCCAGCACGTCCGAATCGGCCTCGGCGATACCGCGGGCGACGACCATACCGCTCGGGTCGCACACGTCGAGCACATCGCCCTCGGAAAACACGCCATCGACCTCGCGAATACCCACCGCAAGCAAGGAAGAGCCACGGCTTACCAGCGCCTTCGCAGCACCATCATCGACCGTCACCGAGCCATGTGCCTTGTCACCCAGCGCGATCCACAGCTTGCGCGGCGCGATGTCCAGGCGCTCAGCTGGCGGATCGAACAGCGTACCCACGCTCTCGCCGCGGGCCAGACGCACAAGCGCATCGGGCTCCTCGCCCGAGCAAATCACGCTTTGAATGCCCGCCGTCATCAGAATGCGGCTCGCGCGAATCTTGGTGATCATGCCGCCCGTGCCCACCGATGTGGAAGAATCGCCCGCCGAGGCGATAATCTTGGCATCGATCTTATGCACAACCGGGACGAACTCGGCCGTGGGGTCCTCGTGCGGATTGGCGGTGTAGAGGCCATCGATGTCCGAGAGCGTCACGCACAGATCGGCGGAAACCAGACAGCTCACAAGCGCCGCCAGCGTGTCGTTGTCGCCAAACTTGATCTCGTCGACGGTAACGGTATCGTTCTCGTTGACAACAGGCACCACGCCAAGCTCCACCAGGCGCAGCAGGGCGTCGCGTGCGTGCAGGTAGGACGTGCGGCGGGCCGTATCGTGGCGCGTGAGTAGCACGAGCGAGGTGAGCAGATCCCGTGCATGGAACTCCTCGTCGTAGGCCGACGAGATGATGCACTGACCAGCCGAGGCGCACGCCTGCAGGCTCGGCAGGTCGCCGACCGGCTTGTGGTCGAAGCCCAGCACGGGATAGCCACAGGCGATAGCGCCCGAGCTCACCACGACCAGGCGCCAGCCAAGCTCGCGCAGCGCTGCGGCCTGATCGGCAAGCCCGCCGATAAAGGCGCGGTTGACCTTGCCGTCGGCGCCCACCACCGTAGACGAACCGATCTTTACCACCATCGTTTTATAAGAAGTCGTCATACGTCAAACCAATCGAATGTTCAGCGAACGGGCGAGCTGGCGGCCAAGGGAGCGTGACTCGCCCCTACCGCCCAAGGAATTAGTGAGCCCAGGGGAAAGCCGATGCCGCGGCCATGTTCTTGCGCACGAGCTCGTCGCGCACCTGTGCCAGGCCCTGCTCCATGCCCACCACATAGGTCTGCGGGTACAGGAAGCGCTTGTAGACCGGATCCAGATGGTCCAGTGCCCAGGTGCAACGCTCGCGTGCGTCCTCAATGCTCTCGCGCGGGGCAACGGCACTGCCATCGCGCACGATCGGCGCCAGCAGCTCGCGATACTCAAGCTCCGACACATCGGTCACCAGGGCGGCATCGTTCACGGCCACGAGGGTATTGCCACGCGCGGTGCCCTCCCCCGCCAAATGGTCCTCGTCGTAGATCATGTCGCAGATCGGGCCGCCAAAGCCGTCGTAATAACGGCGCACGCGCTGCACGCCCGGGATCGTGCGCTTGTAGGGCTGCTCGGAGAGCTTGACCACCGGCGTCCACGGGTCCGCCTCGCTCGCACGGCGGGCAGAAAGCTTGTACACGCCGCCCAGCGCCGGCTGGTCATAGCAGGTCGCGAGCTTGGTACCCACGCCAAAGCTATCGATAGGCGCACCCTGGTCAAGCAGCGACTGGATCGTGTACTCGTCCAGATCGTTGGAAACCGAGATCCCCACATAGGGCAGGCCCTCGGCATCGAAACGACCGCGGACATACTTGGAGAGCTTGGCCAGGTCGCCTGAGTCGATGCGAATAGCCGACAGGCGCTCGCCCGCCGCCTCCATCTCCTTGGCAACCGTAATGGCATGCTCGCAGCCCTCGCGCACATCGTAGGTGTCGATGAGCAGCGTGCAATTCTTGGGGCTCGACTTGGCAAAGGCACGGAAGGCCTCGAGCTCGGAATCGAAGCTCATCACCCAGCTGTGCGCATGCGTGCCAAAGACGGGAATACCGTAGCGGCGACCGGCGAGCACATTAGACGTAGAGGAACAGCCGGCAACGTAGCTCGCGCGCGCGACGGCCAGGCCGCCATCGGGACCCTGGGCGCGGCGCAGACCAAACTCGGCCACGGGACGACCGTCCGCCGCCAACACCACGCGCGCCGTCTTGGTGGCGACAAGTGTCTGGAAGCCGACGATGTTGAGCAGCGCTGTCTCGAGCAGCTGACACTCCAGCGCGGGGCCGGTGACGCGCACCATGGGCTCGCGCGGAAAGACAAGCTCGCCCTCGGGGACGGCGTCGATATTTACATGCGCACGAAAATCGCGCAGGTAGTCGAGGAATCCAGGCTTGAACATCGCGCCGCCGGCCGGGGCCTGGAGCAAGGCGAGGTAGTCGATATCCTCGGGCGTAAAGCGCAGGTTCTCGACAAGCTCGGGCAGCTCGGCGGTACCGCACATGACGGCGTAGGCGCTACCAAAGGGATGGTCGCGGTAAAACGCGGTAAAACAACCCTGCTCATTGGCCTTGCCGCTCTCCCACAGGCCCTGGGCCATAGTGAGCTCGTACAGATCGGTGAGCATTGCAATGTCGGTGGGATGCGAGATGTCGGTCAAAGCCATGGGGCGACCTTTCGGATGTATGGTGCAGAATTTGAGGACTGGACGAGAGCAGAGCATGCGGACATGACGCCCGATGCAAATCGGTTAGAGCAGGCCCATGCTGGTCAGGATCGTGTAGCCCATAAAGATGACGAACGCGATGAGGGCAAGGACAATAATGATTTTTTGAGCCGGCGCCATGCCAGGAATCTCGTTCTCGCCCGTAGGCTCCTTGGAGGTAACCATGCGCTGTGCAAAGGTCATCTCGTCACGGCTCGGCTTGGGCTCGACGGACTTGGAACGAGCGGCCTTTTTAGGCTGAGGTTTGGGCGCGGCAGGCGCAGGCTTCGCGGCAGCGGGCTTGGGTGCGGGCGCGGGCGCCGGTGCGGATGCGGCGTTCGCGGCGACCTCCTCGGCCTTCGCACGCTCGGCGCGCAGGGCAGCCAGCTCCTCACGCTCGCGACGGGCCTCTTCCCGAGCCTCGCGGCGTGCCTTCTCGGCGCGGAGCTCTTCCAACTCAGCGCGCTCCTCGTCGGACAATGGTTGGGACTCAAGCTCGGCCATGGTACAGCCCTTTCTTTTAAAAAAAGCCGCCGACACAATGTCAGCGGCTTATCAAATCCAAGGGTGGAGACGAAGGGAGTCGAACCCTCGGCCTCTGCCATGCGACGGCAGCGCTCTCCCAACTGAGCTACGTCCCCAGGACAAGTCGATATTTTACCTACGGCTCGCCAACTGTCAACGCTCAATACCCAGTCTTTTTTGGGGCGCGGCTATTTTGACAACTTTCCGAGCAGGCGATCCTCTCGATGATTTTTTAATCCCCGTCCCAGAATAATCATCGACGAACGCACTACTTTGCGCTGGTAAGAACACCGGTGGTGTCGAAGGCCGGGGTGAAGCTCTCGTCTACAGCGCCGCCCTCTTGCCAGAACATCGTCGTAAAGCCCAGGTCGTCGGCATGGTCGAGCACCTGCTCATACTCCTCGCGCGTCACGGCGCGCGCCAGGTCGCCGCCTTGTTCGCGCATGAGCGCATTGGGCGTGTACTGGTTCATGACCGAGATCGGCACGTCGCCCACCGTCTGCCACACAAGGTCTAGCACGCGGCACGAGTCATCCGCATGCCCCGGCAGCACCAGGTGGCGCACGATCATGCCGCGCTTCATGAGCCCATTCTCGTCCACTAGCTCTCCCCCGCGGCGCTCGATCTCGCGTGCCATCTGCGCTAAGCCCGACACGGCCACACGCGGGTAGTCCTTAATGTGGGAGAGCGACTGCGCAAGCCCAGCATCGGCATATTTAAAGTCCGTAAGCCACACGTCGACCAGGTCGCCCAGCGCCGCCACGGCACTCGCGCGCTCGTAACCACTCGTGTTGTAGACAATTGGGATGACCAACCCGCGCGTCCGTGCCGCGGCAATCGCGGCAGGCAACAGGTGCGCATAGTGCGTCGCCGTCACCAGGTTGATGTTATTGGCGCTCTGGTCCTGCAGCTCCAGCATAATCTCGACCAAACGCTCGGGCGAAATCTCAAGACCGAAATTGCCCGTCGAGATCTCGTGGTTTTGGCAGTAGATACATTTGAGCGAACAGCCGCTAAAGAAAATCGTACCCGAGCCGGCCTCGCCCGAAATGGGCGGCTCCTCCCACATATGGAGCGCCGCGCGGGCGACCTTAAGCGTGTTGTCGGCGCCGCACACGCCACGCGCGCCCTCGTCGCGCGCCGCACCGCAACGGCGCGGACACAAATGGCAGGCGGGCGAAAAAAGTTCGGTCAACGACGTCGGCATAAAAACATGCTCCAAAACAATGATTCAGCAGCTCAAACGTAAAGGGACCAACCGCACAGACGGCTCGAGCCCAAGGCGCCGTAATCGTCCGACACGATTTTTATAATGTCAAGACTGGAATCGACAAAGTGCCGCTTTATGATGTAGGTATTCCGCCCCCCGCGGAGCAACTGGGTGAACCGTCGCGTTTATTTAGGGAGCCCACACAGTCGTACCTAGTACAGGTATCCTTCGTTGTTAAGGACGCTGGAACGGTCGATGAGGGCACCCACCTGTTTTAGGTGGGTTCATTTTCGTAACGTGGGGGGTGGTTTTCTTTTGCCGAAAATCACCATTACAGTCCATATGGATTCCCGCCGGCATCCCGACAAGCCATCGACAACATCCCAATATCTGGTAAGCGCGTGATTATCGCTGCGTGCAATTACATGCACCCCCCTTGGTCGAGTATTATGGTTCGGCTATGCCCTTTGCGCATGGCGTTCTTCTGACCTTTTCCTTCGACGCTTGGCGGTTTTTAGATTCATGGCTTCATCCCCGAGCTACATACCGTACCTATGCGTGGCAGCGGCGGCCTTTATCACGACCTTCCTCGCGGTGCCCCTGGTCAAGCGCTTGGCAATTAAGCTCGATGCCGTCGACTATCCTTCTAAGCGCCGCATCAACACCAAGCCCATCCCGCGTTTGGGCGGAACGGCGGTGTTTTTGGGCCTGGTCGTTGCCTGCATTGTGCAAATCCTAGGCACCTGGCACCTAGGCTGGCCACCCGTCCTGGTGCCGCACCCGCGCCTTCACATTAGCTATCCCATGCTGGCGCTCTCCTTTACCGTCATCTTTGCGACCGGCGCTATCGACGACGTCTTCCAACTCAAGCCCAAGCAAAAGCTGGCCGGGCAGGTCCTCGCCGCGCTCATCGCCTGTATCGGCGGCCTGCGGATCGGCGTCATCGTCAACCCGTTTGCCCCCGGCGAAATCATGCTCGGGTGGCTCGCCTACCCCATCACCGTAATCTATCTGGTGGCATTCACCAACATCATTAACCTCATCGACGGCCTCGACGGCTTGGCCACGGGCATCTGCGGCATCGCCTCGTTCACCATGTTTTCGATGGCCGTTCTCTCGGGCCGCATCGACGCCGCCGCGCTCTCCATTGCGCTCTTTGGCGCCTGCCTGGCCTTTTTGCGCTACAACTTCAACCCCGCAAGCATCTTCTTGGGCGACTCGGGGTCGCTGCTTCTGGGCTTTGCACTGGGCTCCATCTCGCTGCTCAACGTGAGCCGCACCGCCGCGCTCACCTCTCTTATCATCCCGCTCATCGTTGCCGGCGTGCCCATCATCGACACGTTTAGCGCCATCGTGCGCCGCAGGCGCGCCCACATTAGCATTGGGCAGGCCGACAAGGGCCACATCCACCACCGCCTAATCCAAGAAGGCTACAACCAAAAACAGGCCGTGCTGCTCATCTATGCCTGGTGCATCATGCTTTCGGCCGGCGCCACTGCGATTAACCAGGTCGAAGTGCCCATGCGTGTGCTCATCTTTACCGTGCTCGCCATTGGCTCGGCGGCCTTCGCCAAGCACCTGCACCTGTTTGAGCCCGTGCTGCGCCACCATTACAACAAGCGCACGCACGAGGACGAGCTCGTCACCCCCGACGATCCCGCCTTTAAGCAGGAGGAGCAGGCGGCAGAAGAACGCAAGGAGGAGCGCCACCACAGGCGCTAGGGTAAGCTGCCGAGGATGCGTCCAGACGCCGCCGGCCAAACGCGCAGCCACGCCGCGCCCATCGCACATGCCGCCGCTCTCCCGCCCCTCGCCTACTTACGCCCCGCCCCTCCAATAAACGCGTTATCATCTTGACCCATGAACATACGTTAGGAGCAATCATGCCAAACGAGAACAGCTACGAAGTCGCGCTGCAAAAGAGCAACGCCATTCGCGAGGGCCTGGCCAAGACGCCCGAGAAGTTCACCATGCTTACCGGCGACCGCCCCACCGGCCGCCTGCACCTGGGTCACTACTTCGGCACCCTCAAGGGCCGCGTGGAGCTGCAGAACATGGGTGCCAAGACCAACGTACTCATCGCCGACTACCAGGTCATCACCGACCGCGACACGACCGAGCACATCCAGGACAACGTGTACAACATGGTCATGGACTACCTTGCCTGCGGCATCGATCCCGACAAGACCATGATCTACGCGCACTCCGCCGTGCCCGCCGCCAACCAGCTCATGCTGCCGTTCCTGTCGCTGGTCTCCGAGGCCGAGCTGGCGCGCAACCCCACCGTCAAGGCCGAGATGGAGGCCTCGGGCCACGAGCTCACCGGCCTTCTGCTCACCTACCCGGTGCATCAGGCCTGCGACATCCTGTTCTGCAAGGGCAACGTCGTGCCCGTCGGCCGCGACCAGCTGCCGCACATCGAGCTCACCCGCACCATCGCCCGCCGCTTTAACAACCGCTACGGCAAGGTGTTCCCCGAGGTTGACGCGCTGCTGTCCGAGACCCCGCTGCTGCCGGGCCTGGACGGTCGCAAGATGAGCAAGAGCTACGGCAACGCCATCAACATCTCGATGACCGCCGAGGAAACGGCCAAACGCATCAAGAAGAGCCAGACCGACTCCGAGCGCATGATCACGTTCGATCCCGAGAACCGCCCCGGCGTGTCTGGCCTGCTTTCAACAGCCGCCATCTGCACCGGCCGTTCCGAAGTCGAGATTGCCGAGGAGATTGGCATGGGCGGCTCCGGCCAGCTCAAGAAGTACGTGACCGAGGCCGTCAACGAGTACTTCGCACCTATCCGCGAGCGTCGTCAGCGCTACGAAAACGACCTGGACTATGTGAAGGACGTGCTGCACGAGGGCAACCGTCGCGCCAACGAGATTGCCGAGCAGACCCTGGCCGAGGTTCAGGACGCCATGGGCATGGTGTACTAGGCAAAGCGCCTTCGCACAACATAGACGGTGAGGCTAAATCCTCACCGAAACAGGAACAGGCCCGCTGGCAGATAGTTGCCAGCGGGCCTGTTCCCGAAGTACACCGTTGAATCGCACAGAGGGGAGGAATGCGAATCAAACTCAACAGGGCAGGCTTTTTCATCGCCTATTGCCTGCTCCGTTGCTGAAAACAATATAGTTCACCGTGGTTTACTTTGCTGCGACAAACCGCGCCGCCACACCTTCTCCATAAGTTAACTCAGGTAAACTAAAACCACCACAAAGGGAACAGGCACCTTTGTGGTGGTTTTGACACGAACGAGCCGCTAGAGCCCTGCTGGCCAGCGACAGACGGCCAAGTCGACGTGCATGTCGTCCTTAAACGCCACACCCTCCCCTAGCAAAAGCTCACGTTGAGCATCGGGACCGCCAAAAGCAAAACCATCGCATATGCGGCCATCGGCAAACACCACGCGGTGACAGGGAATCTCGCCGGGGCGTGGATTGCCATGCAGCGCATAGCCCACATAGCGCGCGCTTCGTGGACGACCGGCGAGCAGCGCCACCTGACCGTACGTGGCGACCATCCCCTCGGGAATCTGCTCGACCACCTCGTACACCCGCTCAAAAAAGCCCTCAGACGCCATTGCTCGCTCCCTTCCACCCGGAATAGCATAAACCACCACAAAGGTGCCCGTCCCCTTTGTGGTGGTTTTGGCAGGTGGGCTAGTTAACGGGCTGGAAGAAGGCTACGGCTACGGCGCCGGGGCCTACATGGGTGCCGATGGTGGCGCCGATGGTGTGAACGGGCAGTTCGCCCTCGGTGTGGCCAGCCCACAGTGCCGCGCTGTCCTCGATATACTTCTTGAGCACCGCATCCGAAAGGCCCGTATAGCCGAGCGCCAACGGCATGGAAAAGTCGATGCCGCCCGCCTTTTCGACCTTCTGGTTGAGCAGGTTACGTCCGTTCTTGGAACCGCGCGCCTTGCCCAGCTGCACGATCAGACCGTCCTCGGCAGCCACCACGGGCTTTACGTTGAGCAGCGTACCCACGGCACCGGCCGCAGCAGACAGGCGACCGCCGCGCACCAGGTACTCCAGCGTCTCGAGCAGGCCGATGACGACCACGCGGTCGCGCACGGCCTCGACAGCCGCCGCAACCTGAGCCGCGCCCTGGCCCTCGTCCACCAGGCGCAGCGCATACTCGACCAGCACGCGCTCGCCCAAGGTCACGTTATTGCTGTCCACGACGAACATGTCGCCGCCCGGCGCCTCGGCAAGTGCCGTACGAGCACTCTGGTTGGTGCCCGAGAGCTTGGCGCCCACGGTAATAATCACGGCCTCATCGCCGGCCTCACGCGCTTCGGCAATCGCCTGCGAAAAGGCGTACGGGTTGACCTGACCGGTCTTGGGCAGCTCATCGCGCTCCACAAGCATCTCGTAAAAGCGCTGGTGATCGATGTCGACGCCATCCATATACACATCGGTGCCAAAGGTGACGGACAGCGGCAGAACACGCAGAGCGGGGTGCTCCGCCGGCGACATATCGCTTGCGGAATCGGTAATAATGCGGACGGACATAACGAATCCTTTCTTGCGCAGGTCCCGCGCGGGGAATTTTGACAGCAATGCCCCGGCACGGCATACGCGCTCAAACGGGACTATGCAGTTTTTAATGGGAAGCAAATGCCTTGGCGGCCTTAGATCTCACGCAGGGTGTTGAGAATCGTACGCAGCGACGCATACATCTGCTCGCGCTGCTCCACACCCATAGCCTTACCGGTGGTGTCGAGCACCTCGCGAATGATGCGGTCCGCCTCGCTCATGCTCTCGCCGCCCAGAGCGGTCAGGCGCACCGGGGCACGATACTTAACGGCTGCATCACCCGAGTCGTCGACCTCGACGTAGCCGCCCTCCTCCAGATGCGCGAGCGTGCGCGAGACGGCGGCACGGGTCACGCCTGCCATGCGAGCCAGGTCAGCGCCAGTCAGGCCGTCCTTGCTGCGCTCAAGATAGTACAGGCACATAACGTCGGAGCCCTTGAGGCCCAGCCTTGCGCCCTCAGACGTCTTAATGCGCTGGATCTCCTTGTAGAGCCCGCTGATCAGTCCGACAAAGTCCTCGAAACGTGTCTCGTCGTTCTGCTGCATGGGAGACGACCGCCTTTCGCTTGCATGATGCTAACGGGTAAACATCTTAGCCGCACAAGGCAACACCCATACCCAAATATCCCATTTGTTAACCCATCAACATAAAAACCACCACAAAGGGGACAGGCACCTTTGTAGTGGTTTTGACCGGCGAACATGATCCGCAGGCGTCGCTACAGTTCCACGCAGGGATTGTCGCGGGTCACAAGCGTCTTAACGACAACCGTCGCTCCCAGATAGCGCTCAAGCAGCTCGGCTAAGCGATCGATCGCGGCCTGGCAATCCCCCATCCGCTCGGGCTCCACGCACTCAATCGCCAGGAATGCATCGGCCGAATCGTCGGACAGCGCCGTGCGAACGCCATCGCGCCAGTTCCAGCAGCGGCATACGGCGCCCGCATCATCGATGTAGGCGAGCTCGCCGGGCAGCGTCGGGTCATCCGTTTCCTCGCCAAGTGGCAGGAACGCATCGCCGCCGTCAGTCACCTTCAAGCGAAGATCCCCCTCAATCGTATGCAGGTCCTCGCCGCCAACGGGCAGCGCGTAGGTCAGCGACACCGTGTTGTAGATGTCCACCGCGGGCGTAATGTGGCCCACCGGTTTGCCCTTGAGCACGCGCTTGAGCAGGTTCTCAATTGAGCAACGCGCGCCCTTTTTGGTCTTGAACAGCCGATAAGCCTCGCGCCATGCCTTGACCGGTGCGTTCTCGCTGATAGTATCGCTGGTCAGATGACGCTCCGCGTCGATATTGGCGCGGTCGAGCAACGCCGCAATCGCATCCACGTCCTCTTGAGGAATCTGAGCCGCGGGCTTCATGCCCTTTACGACCACAACACCGACAGCCGCCTGCGGAAATAGCTCCCAAAACGAATCCTCGGCAATAAAGCTCTTCATGCGCTCTCCCTTCATCGTGCGCGCCCGAGCGAGGGCGCCTAAACAAAAAGCGCCCTTACGACGGCCACCTTCAAAGTCCTACGGTGCCGCCACAAGAGCGCTTACGCTGTCCCCATCCGGAGAAGGGGACGATATGTCAGGCGTATTGTAACCCGAGCCATCCACGCGAGCAAAACCACCACAAAGGCGCCCCCTTTATGATGGTTTTGAGTCTGAGGCGACGCTAGCGGCGGAGCCCCAGCAGGCCGCGGCCGCGATGACGGGCCTCGGCGGACACCTGGGCGTGCGGGCCGGCGGCTTTGACGGACTCGGGCAGGTGAGAGTACTTCTTCTCGAAGTTCTCCTCGAACATCACCGCCAGGTTGTGCGCGGCCTCGTCGTAGCGCGCGGTGCTCTGCCAATATTGGCGCGGCACCAGGATGCCATCGGGCACGCCGTGGCACGTCGTGGGAATGTCGACGTTAAAGATGTCGTCGTGAACGAACTCGCTGTCCTCGATGGTGCCGTCGAGGGCGCGCGCGACCAGCGAGCGCGTGTAGGCCAGCTCGATGCGATGACCCACGCCGTAGCCGCCGCCGATCCAGCCGGTGTTGACCAGGTACACGCGCGTGCGGCCGTCGGCAATGCGCTCGCCAAGCATCTTGGCGTAAACCATGGGGTCGAGCGGCATAAACGGCTCGCCGAACAGCGAAGAGAACGTGGGCGTGGGCTCGGTGACGCCGACCTCGGTGCCGGGAATCTTAGCCGTAAAGCCCGTCACAAAGTGGTACATGGCGGCGTCGGCCGTCAGGCGCGAGATGGGCGGCAGCACACCAAAAGCGTCGCAAGTCAGGAACAGCACGACACTCGGAGTGGTGCCCATGCCCTTAGTCCACGCGTTAGGAATGTGCTCCACGGGATAGGCCACGCGCGTGTTGTGCGTGATCGAGATGTCATCGTAGTTGGGCTTGCGGTTCTCGTCGAGCACCACGTTTTCGCAGATCGCGCCAAAGCGGACGGCGTTGAAGATCTCGGGCTCGTGGAAGGCGTCCAGGCCCTCGCATTTGGCGTAGCAGCCACCCTCGATGTTGAAGATGCCCATGTCGGACCAACCGTGCTCGTCGTCGCCGATCAGCAGGCGCGTGGGATTAGCCGAAAGCGTGGTCTTGCCGGTGCCGGACAGGCCAAAGAACACGGCGGTCTCGTGCGTGACGGGATCCATGCTGGCCGAGCAGTGCATGGGCAGCACGTCGTCCTCGACGGGCAGCAGATAGTTCATGACGCTAAAGATCGACTTTTTAATCTCGCCGGAGTAGCCGGTGCCGGCGACCAGAATCACGCGTTCCTGGAAGTTGATGACCACCGCGGCGCTGGAGTTGAGGCCCTTGATGGCGGGGTCGCACTGGTAACCGGGCGCTGCGAG
>JAHYYK010000041.1 GCA_019425005.1 Collinsella sp. | reverse complement strand
CCCCTCGGCATAAATAAAGGGATAAGGCCATGCGGCCCTATCCCTTTTTGCTAGCTATAGCAGCTTGTACGCTACTCGCGGCACAGGTGCACGGCAAAGCCGGCGAACTCGCGCTTAAAGTACACGAGCTTGGTGCTACCGTCGGGCAGCAGCGCGCGCGACTCCTCGTTGACCTCGAGCCCGCGCTCGGCAAACCACTTCTCGGCCGTATCAATGTCGTTGACGGCAAAGCCGATGTGGCCCTTGGTGCCACGACCATTCTGCTTCATGACCTCGACCAGCGAATCGTTAAAGTACGAAACCGGGGTCTCGATAACGGGCAGACCCATCGTCGTCGAGAACAGCTCCGCGATCTCCAGGGCATCGACCGGGTCGGTGGCGTTGATGCCCACGTGAGCGACGCGCATGCCAAAGAGCTCGACCGGGTTGGCGTTCTGCTCACTCATACAGTCAGCGCCTACTGAGCCATAACGTCGAGGACGGCCTTCTCGGCAGCGACGCGGTTCATGCCGGTCATGAAGGGCACGCCGCTCACGTACGGGCAGGTGAGGCCCTCGGGGGCAACGGTGGTGGCGATCAGCAGGTCGGCGCCCTCGTCGCAAACGTCCTTGGCCTCGGAGATGGCGCACTGCACGATCTCGTACTTGTCGGCGTAACCGTTGGCGTCGAGCATGGTGGCGACCTTCTGGGCAACGAGCGTGGAAGTAGCAGCGCCAGCACCGCAAGCCAAAACAATCTTCTTCATAGGTAATGTCTCCCTTCATGGTTTACTTTAGGTAAGTGTACCGCAGCGAGCGATGTCACTCGGCCTCGATGAGCTTTTATGCCAGTTTGCTTGCGCGCTGCGTATAATACATCCAGTACGTGTTGTCATACCGCTCGCTTTATGAGCGACTAAGGACCCTAATATGCCCGATTCCCGCACACTCTGGACCGCCGTCGTTATCATCTGCATCGCCGTGTCGGTGTTCTTTAGCGTCAAAAAACGCACCACGTTTAAGCGCCTGCAGCAGCTCATGGCCGCCAAGCAGTGGGACGAGTTCGATCGTTTGCTCGACGGCAAACTCACCAGCATGCTGTACCCGCGCTACAACCGCGACTACCTGCACCTGAACTCCTATCTGCTGCGCGAGGACCACGAGCGCGCCAGCGAGATGTTCGACCTGCTGCTGGGACTCAACCTGCCCAAGATGCAGCGCGTCGACCTGGTCATTAAGGCCTTTAACTACTACGTTGGC
This sequence comes from Collinsella sp., assembly GCA_019425005.1. Lineage (GTDB taxonomy): Bacteria > Actinomycetota > Coriobacteriia > Coriobacteriales > Coriobacteriaceae > Collinsella. The sequence goes on along the minus strand of JAHYYK010000041.1, from coordinate 18,365 downwards.
CAGGAGGACCGCAAAAAGTCCAAGGAGCTCCTGCACGAGATCAAGGGCTTTGAGGGCGGTCAGGCCGAGGCAGTCGCGCACGAGTGCCAGCTGATGTACGACACGATGATCCTCAAGCGCCACAACGACATTCCCGAGCTGGAGCGCATGCTCGAGGAGGCCGGCGACGATAAGGTTAAGAGTTGCCGCTTGGAGTACCTGTTGGCCCTGCAGTACAAGAACAAGGGCGACGAGGCCAAGTTTGCCGAGTACTTGGAAAAGTCGGGCCGGCACTCGATGGCTGTCAACGCGTAGCGAACGGCTTGTGCTAGACTTCTAGTTTCACGGGGGCGTGGCGGAATTGGCATACGCAGGAGACTTAAAATCTCTCGCCGCAAGGATTGTGGGTTCGAGTCCCACCGCCCCTACCATGTGATTGCTTACGAGCCCGTGTCCCGTTGGGATGCGGGCTCGTTTCTTTTGGACGCCGGTGGGACTCGAACCCGCGAGGGGGCGAGCACCAGGCGGACGCGCAGCGTCCGCAGCGAGCCGACGAGGGCGCCGGCAGGCGGCCGAAGCCGGTGCGAATTTGCGCAGCAAATACGCGGACGTCCCACCGCCCCTACCATATGGAGCTTTCGAGCCCGTGTCCCCAAGGGATGCGGGCTCGTTTCTTTTGGACGCCGGTGGGGCTCTAAGCTGCGGTGGAATAGATCCTGTTTATACCGTTTACCAGCTTATTTAGGAACTATTTCACCGCAGCTTATTTAGAGGGTGCTGAGAGCGGGGGTCCAGGCGATGGTGGGGGTCGCGCCGTCGAGAACCTCGTTGATGGTGGCGGCCATGCCGGCAAGCAGGCTGTTCTCGCTTACGGTGAGCGTGTCGTAGCCGCCGGCTCGCATGAGCTCGCGGATTACCACGGCGCCAGCCAAGATCACGCCCGCGCGTTTGGGCTGCACACCCGGTAGCGCGGCGATGCTGTCCGCGTCCAGCGTGGACATGCGCTCGATAGCGGCCGAGACCTGCTCCAGCGAAAGCTCGCGCAGGTGCACGAAGCTCGAATCATACGGCTCCAGCTCGTGGACCAGAGCCACCAGCGTAGTCACCGTGCCGCCCACTGCGACCAAGCGTTCGGCGCGCTCAAAGTCGACAGGCAGACTCTCAAAGTAGCCCGCAAACTGCTCACCTGCCCACGCGGCAGCGGCAGCAAGCTCGCCGTCCGCAGGCGGCAGCGCCGAGAAGAACCGCTCCGTCACGCGGCGACAACCGATGTCCAGCGAACGCGTGCCCTCCAGCGCAAAGACCCCACGCTCCGGCGCATAGACGCCCGTCGCGAGCTCCGTGGATCCGCCGCCCGAATCGGCAACAATGATGCGCTCGCCAGCAAAGTCGTGCGCCACGCCAAAAAACGTCAGGCGTGCCTCGACCTCGCCCGGAATCACCTGTGGCTCAAGCCCCAGATCGCGCAGGCCGTCCAGCAGCAGCGCGGCATTGGACGCATCGCGCGCGGCGCTCGTGCATGTGGTGCAGATGCACGCGGCCCCAAAGGCACGTGCCTCGTCCACAAACATGCGGCATGCGGCGAGCACGCGCTCAACGGCCGCCTCGCAAAAGCGGCCCGTCGCGTCCACGCCCTCGCCCAAGTCGGTGATCTCGGTATGCTTGGACGATTCCACGATCGCCCCGGCCTCGACCTGCGCTAACACCAGTCGCGACGACACTGTTCCCAGGTCAATCGCGGCTACCTTATAGCGTTTGCAATCTGCCATTGCAGGCTCCCCTCCGGGCGCTATTTGCCGTTGGACACGACCGTCTGGCCCTCGACGCCGTTAAATCCAAACAGCATATCGAGCGTCTGGATGTACCACGGCGCGTCCTTGCCGACCTCTTCGATCTCTTTGGCGACTTCGCTGGCCTTCTTGGCGTTCGAGGACTTTTTGCTCGACGACGAGTCCGAATCGTCGTCCAGGCCCAGCACGTCAATCTTGGTCTCGCCGGGCATCACCAGGCCCAGGTCCTCGGTCGCCGCGTCCTTAATGCCCTCCTCTGAGAGCAGCTTGTCGACGCTTTTCTGCAGCTCGTCGTTGTACTGCTGGCGAATCTCGACCTGCTTGGCCAAGATATCGCTCGAGCGTTTGGCAACGTAGAGGTCGCGCACGGGAAAGTACAGGCTCACGAGCACCAGGGCGACGACAATACCGATAAACAGCCCTCGCTGAGGACCGTGGGTAAAGTCGTAAATTGCCTTGACCGCTGCGTTGTCGTTGGCGTAGTGCATAAAGTCCGAGCCGGAAAGACGGCTTGAGGGACGGCGCGGCTTGTCGGACGCCTGGGTCGAAGGGCGCGACGCATGCTTGGAACGCGATGGGCGCACCGGACTATCCGAGGAACTATTTGGCTGAGCATTGGGATGCGAAGTCGCCGGCGAGCTATACCTGGAGCGATCAGCACCAGCATAACCAGACCCGCCAAGCTGTGCGGTACGCGCACGACGAGGCGACGGCTCGCGCGAACCGGCGGAATAATACCTGTTGTCGTAAATCTGATCCATGTGCGCCTTGTGCGGTTGAGGTTTGTTTGCGCTAAGTCCTTTAGTTATAGCACGAGCGCCCGCACCGCCTTCGCCAGCCTTTGCTCGACATAAAAAAGGCGCTGAGCCGTATGGCCCAGCGCCCATAGTTCTTTGCGGCATCCAGCCAAGACGGGGAGGAACCGAGTCAGCCTCCCCCTCGCCAAATTCGCCCGTTTAGCGAATGTTGTAGAACGCGGCCTTACCGGCGTAGCGCGCGCTGCCCTCGAGCTCGTCCTCGATGCGGATGAGCTGGTTGTACTTGGCAATACGGTCGCTGCGGCACGGGGCGCCCGACTTGATCTGGCCGGCGTTAACACCCACGACCAGGTCGGCGATCGTGGAGTCCTCGGTCTCGCCGGAACGGTGGCTCACGATGCAAGCGTAGCCGGCCTCCTTGGCGGTCTCGATAGCCTCGAGCGACTCGGTGAGCGTGCCGATCTGGTTGACCTTGACCAGAATCGCGTTGGCGGCGCCCAGCTCGATACCCTTCTTAAGGCGCTCGGTGTTGGTGACGAACAGGTCGTCGCCTACGAGCTGCACCTTGTTGCCAATGCGGCGGGTGAGCTCGACCCAGCCGTCCCAGTCCTCCTCTGCCATACCATCCTCGATGGAGATGATGGGATAGGTGTCGACAAGCTTCTCCCAGTAATCGACCATCTGGGCGCTCGTGTACTCAACGCCCTCGCCCTTGAGCTCGTACATGCCGGTCTCGGCGTTGTAGAACTCGGTCGATGCCGGATCCATGGCGTACATGAAGTCGACGCCGGGCTTAAAGCCAGCCTTCTCCACGGCCTTGGTAATGTACTCGAACGGCTCGGCGTTGGTCTTGAGATTGGGCGCGAAGCCGCCCTCGTCGCCCACGCCGCCGCCCAGGCCGGCCTCGTGCAACACGCCCTTGAGGGTGTGGTAGACCTCGGCGCACCAGCGCAGGCCCTCGGCAAAGCTCGGAGCACCCACGGGCATGATCATGAACTCCTGGAAGTCAACGTTGTTGTCGGCATGCACGCCGCCGTTGAGGATGTTCATCATGGGCGTGGGCAGCAGGTGGGCGTTGACGCCGCCCAGGTACTGGTACAGCGACAGGCCCGCCGACTCGGCAGCGGCGCGGGCAACGGCCAGCGACACGCCCAGGATGGCGTTGGCGCCGAGCTTGGTTTTGTTGGGCGTACCGTCGGCGGCAATCAGTGCGGCATCGACGGCGCGCTGGTCGAAGGCATCGAGGCCCACGACGGCATCGGCGCACTCGTTGTTGACGTGCTCGACGGCCTGCGAGACGCCCTTGCCCAGGTAGCGACCCTTGTCGCCGTCGCGCAACTCGCATGCCTCAAAGGCGCCGGTCGAAGCGCCCGAAGGCACCATCGCGCGACCGAAGCTGCCGTCCTCGAGCACGACCTCGACCTCTACGGTGGGGTTGCCGCGGCTGTCGAGCACCTCGCGACCGTAGACATCCAAAATGTCACTCATGTTGTCTCCCTCTCACTTGGAAACGGTTGATGCAAGCGACTGGCCGACTGTGCACCATTGGTGCGCCTCCGTAAGTTAGCCATGTCGCACTTTTTGCATTATGCCCTAAGTTAGCCGAGGGATACATATGAATTGGAGAAATCATTCTTTGGGGCGCTTGTTTTTGCACCGAGCATTCATCTCTAGAGGTCGCCCCCCCATTAAATTCTTCTATCGGCATACCGTCTTTACCTGACTTGCGAATGAAAGAGCCAATAATGTGCTTTTACATCGTTCAAAGTTCTGGATATCGTGCAATTCTAAGGGTCTGAAGTTCTGGATATCGTGCATAATCAGGTTATAAAAGTTCTGGATATCGTGTACGAGGTAGCCATGCTTAAACGAAAAGCCTATGACAAACTACTAAAATGGAAGCATGAAAACGCTGGTAAAACAGCACTTCTTATTGAAGGAGCCCGCCGCGTCGGCAAGAGCACGCTTGCCCGCACGTTTGGAGAAACCGAATACAAGTCCTGCCTTGTCATTGATTTCTTTCAAGCACCTGCCGAAGTTAAGCAATATTTTGAGGACTATCGCACTGACTTCGACTCGCTCTTCCTCTATCTCTCGGTTTTCTATAACGTCAAACTCTATGAACACGAGACGCTTATCGTCTTTGACGAGGTCCAGATGTACCCGCAAGCACGCGGACTCATCAAGTATCTCGTTGCAGACGGACGTTACGACTACATCGAAACTGGATCCCTGCTCAGCATCAAGCAGAACATTAAAGATATCGTCATCCCATCCGAGGAAGAGTCTCTGGAACTTGAGCCCCTCGACTTTGAGGAGTTTCTTTGGGGCATGGACGAAAAGGGGCTGGCCGATCTCATTCGCATGAGTTTTAACAAGATGAAGCCGCTCCCCGATGCCCTACATCGCAGAGCGCTCTCCCTTATGCGCGAATACATGCTCGTAGGCGGCATGCCTGAGCCGGTATCCATCTATGTTGAACAGCGCGCTTTTGCGCCCGTCGACGCTTCGAAGCGCCGAATCGTCCAGCTCTATCGCAACGATATCTCTCGTTTTGCAACCGGTTACGAATTCAAAGTCGTCTCCGTACTCGATGGCATCCCGGGTCAGCTCTCTAAGCACGAAAAACGATTCAAGCTTTCCTCACTTGATAAAAACGCACGCATGCGCACCTACGAAGAAGCCTTCTTTTGGCTGGCAGACGCGCGAATTGCCAATATCTGCTATGCCGCAAGCGAACCGAGCGTGGGCCTTTCACTCAGCATGGAGCAAACGGCCCTCAAGTGCTACATGGCGGACACCGGCCTGCTTGTAACGCTTGCCTTCTCTGACAACAACGATACCGATGAAGACGTTTACAGGGCCGTGCTTCGCGGCGACATCGGATTGAACGAAGGAATGCTTACCGAAAACTACGTTGCCCAATCTCTAAAGGCCAATGGATACAGACTCTTCTTTTATTCCCAAAGCGGAAAGAAGGAGGGGGAGGAGCGCATGGAAATCGACTTCCTCGTCACCCGACCCTATGTCAATGCCGCCGGAAAGCCGCGCATCAGCCCCATCGAAGTTAAGTCGCCACGCAGATACGGAACCATCTCCCTCGACCGATTCCGCGCGCGCTTTAACAAGAAGATTGGGATGGCTTACGTGTTGCACCCTAAACAACTCGAGTGGGATGCCGAAGCACAGCTGGCACATCTTCCGTTGTATATGGCTTTTTGCTTGTAGAGACCTCTCTACGAATGGATGCCGTGAGAGACGCAGGCCTCACTCGCTTGCTTTTGCTTGGTCCCACAGGTCGTTGAGTTGAGCGGTTGAGCAGGCGGCGAGGTCATCGCCCGCCTCGTGCACGGCGGCCTCCATCGCAGCCCAGCGACGGCGGAACTTTGCCGTGCTGGCGCGAAGGGCGCTCTCGGCGTCGATTCCTTCTTTGCGCGCAACGTTGACTAGGGCAAAGAGCAGGTCGCCAAACTCCATCTCGCGCTCGGGCGAGCCGGGCTCCTCGGCCTCAAACTCGGCACGCTCCTCAGCTACCTCGTCCCACACATCCTGGACCGTCTCCCACTCAAAGCCCACGGCAGCCGCCTTGCGCGACACCTTCTGCGCCTGCATCAGCGCCGGCAGATGCGTGGGCACGCCGTCGAGCAGACCCTCGGGCGCAGCTTCGCCCGCTGCCACGGCCTTGTCCTTGGCAACCTTCTCGGCAAGCTTGACCTCATCCCAAATCTTGAGCACCTCGTCGGAGCTCTCGGCGTCCGCATCGCCAAACACGTGTGGGTGGCGGCGGATGAGCTTGGCGTCGATATCGCGCGCCACGTCGGCCAGCGTAAACTCGCCGGCGTCCGCCGCAATCTGCGCATGCAGTACTACCTGCATGAGCACGTCGCCGAGCTCCTCGCGCAGATGCGTGGCATCATCGGCCTCGATGCAATCGAGCGCCTCGTAGGCTTCCTCGATCATGTTCTTGCCGATGCTCTGATGCGTCTGCTCGCGATCCCACGGGCAGCCATCGGGCTGACGCAGACGCCAGATAGTCTGCACCAGATGCTGCAGCTCGGCCGACGCGTCGACCAGCGTGGACAGGTCGCGCGAACCCTCGGCATTTTGCTGAGCCATGTGCTGCGCCATAGTTATTCCTCCTCCAGGACCACGTGACGGAACACGCCGCCCTCGTAGATGCCGTAGCTATGCGTACCGTCCTTGGGAATGCTCACGCTGCCGGGATTGAAGAGCCACATGCCCGGGTGCGCGGCGCTCTCCTCGTTGACCTTGATGTGCGTATGGCCGTAGACGAGCGCGGAGCCCTCGGGCAGCGCGGGCGCGTGGTCGACGCTGTTGTGCATGCCGGCGCCAAAGACGTGGCCGTGCGTCAGGAACATCTCACGGCCGGTCTCGTCAAACAGCGTGGCGTAGTCGGCCATGACCGGGAAATCGAGCACCATCTGGTCGACCTCGGCGTCACAGTTGCCGCGCACCGCGATGATGCGGTCGGCCAGGGCATTGAGCAGCGGAATCACACGCTTGGGAGCGTAATCGCGCGGCGGGTCGTTACGCGGACCGTGATAGAGCAGGTCGCCCAGCAGGACGATGCGGTCGGGCTGCTCGGACTCGATGGCGGCGACCAGGCGCTCGGTCCAGTATGCCGAGCCGTGGATGTCGGAGGCGATGAGGTATTTCATGGTGGTCCTTTCGGGTGGGGTTGATGTGGCCGGGCGCGGCGCGTCGCTCGGCCGTGTTACTCAAATCGCAGTGCCACGGCTTGTGCCGCCTGCATCACGCGCTGGAGCGGCACGTTATGCTCGCGAGCGAGGCGGGAGCAGTCTTCGTACTCGGGCGCCGCACGCTCACTACCGTCGGGCAGGGTCGCCACCTTGACGGACACCTCGCCCCATGGCGTTGTTACGCGCTCAAAGCGGCGTGGCAGGCAAACGCGCTCCATAACCTGGCGGCGGATGCCATTGGTCGTGGTTTCCAAAAAGATAATCGTCTGCAGGCGCTCGATATCCTCGTGGGTACAGATTACCTGCAGCTGCCAGCCGGGACGGCCCTTCTTGCAATAGAGGGGCAGCCAGTGCACCTCGCGCGCACCGGCCTCGCGCAGGCGGTCGGCGGCGTAGGCGAGCACCTCGGGCGACGCGTCGTCGATATCGCATTCCAGCTTGACGATGGTCTCGGGCGCATCGGTCTCGCGGGACAGCGGAGATTTGCTATCGCATGGCATACGGTCCGGCTCCTTTCCGCACGGGCTCGTTTTGTTCATTCAAACGCTAGCACATCGCGGGCGGCGTGGATGTGGCGGAGCGCGATGAGCGCGATTTTCCCTGTCCGCAAGAAACCGACACCCCGGCGCGCTCGTCGCATCGAGAGCCGCGCCGCTACAATGGAGCGAATTCGCCTGACGCAAAGGAGCTGCCATGTCTGCTTGCCCGCTGGTCGATTGCCATACCCACACCTCGTTTTCGGACGGGCACGCCTCGTTTGAGGACAACGTTCGCGCCGCTGCTGCGGCCGGGTGCCACGTCATGGTCTCGACTGACCACCTCACCCTACCCGCCAGCATGGACGCCAACTGCGAAGTGCAGGTTGTCGAGGGCGACCTGCCGGCACATCGCCTGGCCTTTGAGGACGCCCGCAAGCTTGCCGCGCAGATTGCGCCGGAGCTCGAGCTTATCTATGGCTTTGAATGCGATTGGTACGAGGGCTGCGAGCCTTTGGTCGAGCGCTGGTCAGCGGGTGCCATAGTGCGCTTGGGCAGTGTGCACTGGACTGGCGATCCGGGCGATATCATGGCCGGTGCTGCGGGCACGGCGGGGACGGAGGACGTCGCTCGTCCCGATACGCCCGATTCGCTTTGTGGCTGGGTCGACGATGACACCGACCTGCATGTTTGGGAAAACCTGGGCGTACGCGGCGTGTGGGAGCGCTATGTCGATAACTGGTGCCGCGCCTGTGAAAGCCCGCTTAACTTTGATGTAATGGCCCACCCCGACCTGGTCATGCGCTTTTCGAAGGAAGGCTTTGCGCCCGACTTTGACCCCGCGCCATTCTGGGAGCAGATGGCAGAGTGTGCACACGACACGGGCCGCCGCGTTGAGGTCTCGACTGCCGCGCCGCGCAAGGGGCTCGACGACTACTACCCCGCGACCGGATTGCTGCGTTGCTTTGCCCATGCCGAGGTGCCCATTACCTTTGGTTCGGATGCGCACCGCGCCTGCGATATCTGCTGGAACATCCGCGAGGCCCAGGCCCACGCCTACGACTGTGGCTATCGAACCTTCGACATCCCCCACGCCACCGGCGAATGGGAGCCCACGCCCCTCGCCTAGCCATCCCTTTATAAGTTGCGGTGAAATAGTTCCTGTTTATAGCCCTAAGACCATCAAACAAGAACTATTCCACCGCAACTTCTATTTGATCCGTTGGGGACGGAGGAAAACGGATCATTTGGTACAAAATATCCTGTCCCCCTTGCACCAAAAGCTCGACTAGTGGCGGCGGGCGTTGAGTTCGCCGGCCAGTTCGTCGAGGGTGATGCCGTAGCGCTCGAGCGTCACGAGCAGGTGGTAGATCAGGTCGCCGGCCTCGTAGCGGATGTGATCGTGGTCGTTATCCTTGCAGGCCATGATCACCTCGCTCGCCTCCTCGGCAAGCTTCTTGAGAAGCTCGTCCTCGACGTCGGTCAGCAGACGCGCGGTATAGCTCTCCTGCGGCGATGCGTCGCGACGACCATGAATCACCTCGGCCAACCCCGTCAGCGTCTCACCGATATTTCCATCCTGAACATTCGCAGTGCGCACACCCATGGTTCAATCCTTTCTGGTTGGCCAAGCGCTTAGTCGAGCGCCCGCCCTACGCGAGTTTCTTAAAGAAGCAGGTACGGTTGCCGGTGTGGCAGGCCGGACCCGGCGAGTCGACCTTGACCAGCAGCGTATCGCTATCGCAGTCGGCCCAGAGTTCCTTGACCTCCTGCATATTGCCGCTCGTCGCTCCCTTGTTCCAGAGCTCCTGGCGGCTACGGCTCCAAAACCACGTGGTGCCGGTCTTGAGCGTCAACCCCACCGACTCCTCGTTCATCCAGGCAACCATAAGCACCTCGCCGGTGTCATACTGCTGAACAACACAAGGAATCAGCCCCTTGGCGTCGTATGTAAGCTTTGAAGGATCGGTTATCTCTTCCATTTCTCTTCCCAAATTCAAACTTCGCAGGTCGGCGAGGGTTGTCCAGGTGCCCGAGATTACGAGCGACAAGCCCGACGACGCGTACTTAAGTACGCGAGGAGGGTTGGAGCCGAAAGGTCGGGTGCCTGGGCAAGCCGCAGCATTAGAAGTCCAGCCTCACAGGAATGCCTTGGCTGGCCATATACTCTTTGACTTCGCGAATGCTGAAGGTCCCAAAGTGAAAGACGCTGGCCGCCAGCACGGCATCGGCTTCGCCCTCGATCACGCCCTCGGCAAAATGCTCGAGCGTGCCCACGCCGCCGCTCGCAATAACGGGAATCGGCACCGCGCGCGCCACGGCACGGGTGAGTGCCAGGTCAAAGCCGGCCTTGGTGCCGTCGCGATCCATACTGGTCAGCAAGATCTCGCCGGCGCCGCGACGAGCCGCTTCCTCGGCCCACGCCACCGCGTCGATACCCGTGGCGTTGCGGCCGCCCGCCGTGAAGACCTCCCACTTGTCGGCACCCGGCTCTCCGGGCAAACCGACGCGCTTGGCATCGATCGCCACGACCACGGCCTGACTGCCAAAAGCCGCGGCAGCCTGGCTAATCAGCGACGGGTCACGCACGGCCGCCGAGTTGAGCGACACCTTGTCGGCACCGGCGGCAACCATGGTCCGCATGCCCGCCAAGTCGCGAAAGCCGCCGCCCACGGTATAGGGAATAGCGAGCTCCTCGGCTGCGTGCGCCGCCATCTCGATGGTCGTCGCACGGTTGTCACTCGTCGCGGTAATGTCCAAAAATACGACCTCGTCCGCACCTTCGCGGTCGTAGGCGCGGGCCAGCTCCACCGGGTCGCCCGCATCGCGCAGGCTCACAAAGTTGACGCCCTTGACCACGCGGCCGTCCTTAACATCCAGACAGGGAATCACGCGTTTGGTAAGCATGGGCTACTCCTCCCCTCGGGCGGCGGCCAGCACCTGGGCCAGCGTAAAGTTGCCTTCGTAGAGCGCACGGCCGGTAATGGCGCCCTCAATAGCATCCTCACCCACCGCAGCCAGCGCGCGAATGTCGTCGAGCGTAGAGATGCCGCCCGAAGCCACGACAGGAAAGCCCGCGACCTTGGCAACATGGCGATACGCCGCCACATCGATGCCCGTCTGCATGCCGTCGCGCGCGATATCGGTATAGACCAGGTGCTTAAAGCCCAGCTCGGAAAGCTGCGCCACGGCATCGTCGAGCGCCATACCCGCGCCGTCGCGCCAGCCGTTCACCTTGACCTGGCCGTCGCGCGCGGCGATGTCTGCCACCAGTAGCCCACCAAAGCCTTGGGCTGCCACCTCGGCAAAACCCGGCTCGGTCACCAGCGCGGTACCCAGTGCAATGCGGCGAGCGCCATAGCCGGCCAGCTCGTCGATGCGCGCGAGCGAGCGAACGCCGCCGCCCACATCCACGGACAGACCATCGACGCCGCAGATGGCCTCGATCGCTGCCGAGTTGGCAGCGCACGCGTCCTCGTCCTCGCCAAAGGCAGCGGACAGGTCGACGACATGCACCCAGCTTGCGCCCTGCTCGGCAAAGGAGCGGGCGACGGCCACGGGGTCGTCGGAATATACCTTGCAGCGGCTCCGGTCGCCGCGCTCCAAGCGCACGACCTTGCCGCCGATCAAATCGATTGCGGGAAACAGAATCATCGGCCGACCTCCTCGACGATGCTGACGAAATTCTTAAGGATGCGCTGACCCAGCGCGGAGGATTTCTCGGGATGGAACTGGCAGCCCCACACGTTGCCGTGGCGCACGATGCACGGGAAACTCCGCGTATAGTGCGTGCGCGCCAGCACATCGGCGGCATCGGCATCGTCGGCCACCGCATAGCTGTGGGTGAAATACATGTTGGCACCCTCGGCAAAACCGGCAAGCAGTGGATCGGCCGCACCGGCGGGCGTCATGTGCACCTGGTCCCAGCCCACGTGCGGCACCTTAAGGCGACTCGACTCCAAGCGCGTGCACGAGCCGCGCATAATGCCCAGCCCATCGACCCAGGGACTGCCAGCCTGCTCGGGGGCGTTACCGCCGGCAATCGCGCCCTCGTCCGCAGGCACGCCCTCGTTGCCGCGCTCAAAAAATAGCTGAAGGCCCAGGCAGATGCCGAGCAGCGGAGTTCCGGCGGCAACGGCGTCGAGCACAGCCGCCTCCTCACCGCTCTGGCGCATAAAGGCGATCGCGTCATAGAACGCGCCCACGCCCGGGATGACCAGGCCGTCGGCGTCGCGGATCTGCTCCGGATCATCCGACGTACAGGCGGCGGCACCGGCGCGCGCAAGCCCGCGCACGACGCTCGACAAGTTGCCCTTGTGGTAGTCGACCACCACGATCTTCGGTTCGCCCACGCGACCCCTCCTCCTCGTCTTGTCCAAAACCGCCACAAAGGGGACAGGCACCTTCGTAGTGGTTTTACCTTTGTAGCGGTTACAGCGAGCCCTTGGTGCTGGGGATGCCCTGCACGCGGGGATCGAGCTCGCAGGCGTGGCGCATCGTGCGGCCCACGGCCTTAAAGGCGGCCTCGATAATGTGATGCGAGTTACCGCCCGCCAGCTCGCGCACATGCAGCGTGAGCTTGGCGTCGCGCGCAAAGGCGTAGAAGAACTCGACGGCCAGCTCGGTATCAAAGCCGCCCACGCGCTCGGTGGGCACGGGCAGCTCGCAGTAGGCCTGCCCGCGGCCCGAAATATCAACAGCAGCCATCACAAGCGTCTCGTCCATGGCGATCGCCGCGTCGGCAAAGCGCGTAATGCCCGCCTTGTCGCCCAGCGCCTGACAAAACGCCTCGCCCAGCACAATACCCGTGTCCTCGACGGTGTGGTGCGCATCGACCTCGACGTCGCCCACCGCGTGCACCGTCAGATCGAACAGACCATGGCGGCCAAAAGCGTTGAGCATGTGGTCGAAAAACGGCACGCCGGTCGAGATATCGCACACGCCGGATCCGTCCAGGTCGAGCTTTACGACAATGTCGGTCTCGCCCGTTTTGCGGGTTACCTCGGCATAGCGGTCCATCTACATCTCCTCCTTCACCAGCGCGGCAAACGCGGCCAGCACCTCGTCGTTTTCCTGCGGGGTACCCACGGTAATGCGCAGACAGTCCGCGAGCCCCGGCGCGTAGCTAAAGTCGCGCACCAAAATTGAATACTCGTCGCGCAGACGCTCGCGCACGCGCGTGGCATGCGGCGTGCGCGCGAGCACAAAATTCGCCGCGCTCGGCCATACCTCCACGGGCAGGCCCTCGGCAGCCATTGCGCGTAGGGCGCACAGCTCGCGCTCGCGCTCGGATGCAACCTGCGCCACCACGGTCGCGTATGCATCGCGGGCACGCACGCAGGCAAGCGCTGCGGCCTGGCTCAGCACGTTGACCGAGTAGATCTGGCGAATCGCCGCGAACACGTCGATGACCTCGGACGCCGCGATCACATAGCCCAGACGCGTGCCGGCGGCGCCAAACGCCTTGGACAGCGTATGCAGAATCACCAGGTTGGGATGCTCGGCGATAAGTCCCTGTGCCGTGGTGGCCGCGCCAAACGAATCGTCGGCAAACTCAACGTAGGCCTCGTCGACCATCACCATGCCGGGGCACGCATCGCACAGCGCCGTGACAAAGTCGAGCGGAGCCACATCACCTGTGGGATTGTTGGGCGAGGTCACGATGGCCAGGTTGCACTCGGGCGCCGCCGCGAGCACAGCTGCCTGGTCGAGCTCAAAGGTCGCGGGGTCGCGCCACACGTCGCGCACCTCGGTCTGACAGAGTGATGCAAAGAACGCATACTCGCTAAAGCACGGCGGGCAGTTGAGCAGGGTCCGCCCCGCGCCGCCAAACGCCAGCAGGTAGTTATAGAGCAGTTCGTCGCCACCGTTGCCCACGCAGATATTCTCGCGCGTCACGCCATGCCAGGCGGCTAGCTCGTCGCGCAGGTCGTTGGACATGGGATCGGGATAGCGGTTGAGCGGCGTGGCAGCCAGGGTGGCGTCGACCGCCTCGCGCACGCCGGCCGGCACGGGATAGGTGTTCTCGTTGGCCGAAAGGTTGATGCGCGTGGGCGTAAAGTTGGGATCGTAGGGCTCAATACCGGCCAGATAGGGCTGGACAAGCTCCTTCATGCGAGGCGTCAGCTCGGCCATATTAGGCCTCCTTGCCGGTCGGGGCGCCATCCTCGCCCGCAGCCGCCGCCAGGTCCACGCCCTCGGCGACCGTCGCGGTCGCATCGCCCGGCCAGGCGACCTTGGTCAGGTCGGCCGCGGCCAGCGACTCGGCACTCACGGCATCCTCGCCCTGCTCCAACACGCGGCGGCGCAGTGCGGCCGAAAGAGCGTGTGCCCACAGGCCCTCGGCCTCGGCCAGGCGCTGCGTAGCGGGAGCGTCAGAGAGCAGGCCCTCGGGCGTATAGCAAATGACGCTCGAGCGCTTAACGAACTCTTCGACCGAAAGCGGGTTGGAGAACATGGCCGTACCGCCGGTCGGCAGCGTGTGGTTGGGGCCGGCGACGTAATCGCCGAGCGGCTCGGAACTCCAAGCGCCCACAAAGATGGCGCCGGCGTTGCGAATGCCGCCGAGCAGGCCCATCGCGTCCTTGCAGTGCAGCTCAAGGTGTTCGGGTGCCACGGTGTTCACAGCCTCGACGGCGGCAGCCATGTCGGCGGCAACCACGATGGTGCCCTCGTTATCGAGCGAGGCACGCGTGATCTCGGCGCGCGGGGACTGCGCCACCAGAATGTCGATACCCGCCTCGACCTCGCGCGCAAACTGCTCGTCGCAGGTCACCAAGTAGCAGGCAGCCAGCGGATCGTGCTCGGCCTGCGCCATCAAGTCGGCCGCGACCACCATAGGCTTGGCCGTAGCATCGGCCAACACGCAGACCTCGGAGGGACCGGCGACCATGTCGATTCCGACGTCGCCCGAGACAATCTGCTTGGCGGCGGCAACAAAGGCGTTGCCTGGGCCGGTAATTTTGTCGACGCGCGGAATGGTCTCGGTGCCGTACGCCAGCGCGGCCACGGCCTGGGCGCCGCCCACCATATAGATCTCGTCCACGCCGCCGAGCTTTGCCGCGGCGAGCGTGTAGGGGCTGATAAGGCCGTCCTTTTGCGGCGGGGTCACCATGACCACGCGCTTGACGCCGGCGACCTTGGCGGGAATGGCATTCATGAGCACGGTGGAGGGATACTGCGCGCGACCGCCCGGCACGTAGATGCCAGCCGCCGCGAGCGGGGTCACCTTAACGCCGAGCATCGTGCCGTCCGGGCGCGTGGTAAACCAGCTCTGCTCGACCTCGCGCTGGTGGAACTCGCGAATCTGACGCGCGGCTTTCTCGAGCGCGGCGACAAAAGCCGGGTCGAGGCCTTCGAGCGCGGCATCGATCTGCTCCTGCGGCAGACGGAAGCTCTGCAGCTCGACACCGTCAAAACGCTGGCAGTAATCGCGCACCGCGGCATCGCCGTTGGCGCGCACGTTGGCCACGATATCGCGGACGGCGTCGACGATGTTTTGCGGCAGCACACCCTTGCGGTTGAGCTGGTTGGTGACGAGGCGCTCACCGGGAGCAAGCTTGATGGTCTTCATATCGGTATCCCCTATCGGTCGAGGTTGTGTTCGAAAAACGAGAGGCCGGGCGGCGGCGCCAATCGACCCGCAGCCCGTACGTTGGGGCGCCCGTGCGCGCTCGCGCTATTGTGCCGAGCCCGCGACGGGCTCAAAATGCTTGTCCTTAACGGCCGCGGCCAGGCGATCTGCCAGATTGCGTACGCGCGGATCCAGGCGCGCGGCACCCGGATTGACAAAGAAGCGGGCCGTGCAGTCCATGATGCGGCCGGTGATGACCAAGTCGTTGTCGCGCAGCGTGGCACCCGTGGCGGTAATGTCCACGATGCGATCGGTCATGCCGACGATGGGTCCCAGCTCAATATTGCCGTGCAGCGAAACGATGTCGGCATTCACGCCACGCTCGGCATACCAGGCGCTCGCGATGCGCGGGTACTTGGTGGCCACACGAAGCGACCCGCGGCGGGCATAGTTGCGCTCGGCCTGGCCGGCGCGCCATGCGGGCTCCGCCTCAATAAAGGTGCACAGGCCATAGCCCAGATCGACCAGCTGCAGCAAGTTGAGGTCGGCCTCGATGAGCGAGTCCCAGCCGCAGATGCCGCAGTCGGCGCCGCCGCACCCCACAAAGGCCGGCGCGTCGCTGGGGCGCACGATGACAAACTCAATATCGCCGACCGCGCCCTCTCCGGCACGCGTATCGCGGCCGCGCACGATCAGGTGACGGCCGGGATCGCGCAGCTCAGAGACGTCCAGACCCGCGGCCTCGAGCACGTCGAGCGTGTCGGCCTTAAGCGAGCCCTTGGGCACGGCGATACGCAGCGGGTCCTCGGCGCCACGGCCCGCAGCATGGTCGCCATCGGGGGCGGCGTCCTCGGCCGAGGTGCGCGCGGCTTCCAGGCGCTCGAGCGAAAAGGCGAAGCCCGCCGCCGGCACCTCGATACCGGCGCCAAATGCGCCGGTAAAGATGGAGTCATAGCGTCCGCCCGAACCGACCGGATCGGGCAAGCCGCCGGCATAGGCCTTAAAGACCAGGCCCGTGTAGTAATCGAAAGAGTTCATGATAGAGAAGTCGAACGACAGCACCTGGGCGTCCTCGGGTGCCAGGCCCTCGACCAGGGCACGCAGCTCGCGCGTCAGCGGCGCGACGATACCGGCGGCCTCCAGCAGCGCGTCCACGCGGTCGAGTACCTCGGCACCGCCGTGCAGACGCGGCAACTCGCTAATGGCGGCCTTGACGGCATCGGACTCGGCGCTTGCCGCCACGCGGGCATCGAGGCCCACAAAGTCGTTGGCGTGCACGCAGCGCAGGGCCTCGGCAGCCAGCTCACGATCCTCGCATACCGCGAGCAATTCCTTAAAAGGACGCACGCTGCCTGCGATGATGCGCGCATCGGGAAGTGCCAGCTCACGCACGGCCTCGGCGACCAGCGAGACAATCTCGACATCGCCCGCGGTATCACCCGCACCGATAAGCTCAAAGCCCAGCTGTGTAAACTGGCGCGAGCCACCGGCGTTGCGCTGGCACTCGCGAACCACCGGCGCCTCGTAGCGCAGGCGCAAGGGCAAGTCGGCCGCGCGCATGCGGGTCGAAACCAGACGCACGATCGGCAGTGTGTTATCAGGACGAACCACCAGCAGACGACCATCGTCGTCAAAGAGCTTAAACGGCGTGTCTGCAATGCGCCCGCCTTCCTCGAGCGAACCCTTGTCCTCGAGCAGCGGCGTCTCGACCGGCAGGTAATGATGCTCCCTGAAGCAGCCCTTCACCGTCAGCGCAATCTCCTCGCGCGCCTGAGCCTCCTCGGGCAATATGTCCCGGAATCCCCACGGTGTGGCCGTCATCTGGTGAGCCTCCTCATGCTGTGTTTCATATAGAGCAGAAGACCGGCATAGCTCCGCCGGTCTTCTGGATACTTTAGCATACTAGAGTGCTTGCGGGGAAAATCCGTCGCAGCCGCTCACACCGTATTCATTTGGAAACATTGGAGCGGATTGCCGCAGCCCAACCCCACCTAGGCGCCAATCGCACGATGATACTCTGCCATTACCTGCGCATCGGCAGCTGCGGGGTCGGCAAAATAGCGTCCGTCATAGGTCTCGGCCGAAACAACTCCGCGATAGCCGCGCGCCACCAGCCTATCCAGGTCAGCGCGCATATCGCGGTCGCCGTCACCCCAGGCAAGATGCGTCGTGCCATCTGCCGCAACATCGACAAAATGCACGTGGGCGACATCATCGCCAAGCAGATCGAAGTAATCGTCGATGGTATCCCCCGCCACCGCCATGGCGCCCATATCCAGACACGCCTTAAGTGCCGGATGATCAACTGCCTCGATCATGTGCTTCGTATCGGCCGCCGAGTTCACGATCATCGACTCAACCGGCTGTAGGGCTTCGAGCACCAGTCGCACGCCGCGTTCTCCCGCATGCTTGGCAATTGCAAGCAGCATCGAGGCGCTGCGACCCCACGCGTCCTCGATCGGCTCGTTCAAAAATGCCCAGCCGCTCGAGACCATGACCTGCTCAGCTCCAAGTTCCGCCGCGATATCCACAACGTTCTTAAAGTACGCGAGCGTGCGGGCACGCGCCTCATTCCCGCGCGCCGCGATATTCCACGGCTTGGGGTTGTTCTGTTCGGGACAAAGCCCCACAATCCGAACCCCATACCGCTGTGACAGCCCCCGCACCTGCTCGAGCGAATCGTATCCATGGCAATCGACATACAGGTGCATTGCCCCGGTCCAAAGCTCGCAACACGTGTAGCCCGAGGCCGCTGCCGAAGAAAAGAATTCCTCCAGGTCAAAGTAACGATGGCTGATATTCATGACGGCAAGCTGGGGATAGCTCATAATTACTCTCCAACCCAAGCGAGGCCCCGTTCCATATAGGAGCGAGGCCCAATTACACAAACGTTATTTGCTCTTAGTAGTCGAACTGGTGATAGTAACGACGGTAGTTGAGGTTGTGCTTGGTGACCGTCTCGTAGTAAGCGGCAAGGCGATCGGTGATCAGCGAGGAGAGGATCCACGGAGACACGATGACGCGGAACTCGTCGTCAAGGCCGGGGATCGCGAACTCGGCGGTGTCGA
>JAHYYK010000040.1 GCA_019425005.1 Collinsella sp. | reverse complement strand
ATTCCCCTGCCCACGGGTCCGCACACCTTCGTGCGCAAGAAAGCGATTCCACCCGTTCGAGTGGCAGAAAACCCATCACAACATTCGATGCTTTTCCCGATTTTGGCAAAAAACGGCGAATGTTGTGATGGTTTGAGGCGAGGTGAGGGGCACAGAGGGCCAAAGCATCGTGCTTGGAGCGTGACTTTTTTCGCCCGGCACCCAACAAAAACCTTGACTCTACAATAGTTATAGGGTTTTCACTACACTGGTAGCTAAACGAACCAAGCCAGAAAGCCCCGCCCATGGAACACGACCTCACACGCGGCAATGTCCTCAAGACCATCGCGGTCTTTGCCCTGCCCTATATGCTCTCGTACTTTTTGCAGATGCTCTACGGCATGGCCGACCTGTACATGATGGGGCAGTTTAGCGGCGCTGCCGGCATCACCGCCGTGGGCAATGGCGCGCAGACGCTCTATATCATTACCGTGACGCTCGTGGGCCTGGCCATGGGAACGACGGTCATCGTCGGCCACGCCGTGGGTTCGCGTCGCTTCGATCGCGCCGAGACCGCCATCGGCAACACCATTACGCTCTTTATGGGTGTCTCGGTGGTGCTGGCCGTCATCTTGCTTGCACTATGCCCGCAGGTTGTGGCGCTCATTGGCACGCCACCCGAGGCGGTCGAAGGAACCGCCGCCTACCTGCGTATCTGCTTTATCGGCATTCCCTTTATCGCCGCGTACAACATTCTTTCGGCCATTTTTCGCGGTCTGGGTGATTCACGCTCGCCTATGTACGTGATTGGCGTGGCATGCATCATCAACATCGCACTCGACTTTCTATTTATCGGCCATATGGGGCTCGGCCCCGTGGGCGCGGCGCTCGGCACGGTGACAGCACAGACGGCCAGCGTTGCCCTCGCACTCGTGTGGCTCAAGAGCCGCCGCACGAACATCCACGTAAAGCGCAGCGACCTGCGCCCCCAGCCCGAGGTACTCGGCAGCATCCTTAAGATCGGCGTGCCCGTGGCCGTGCAGGACGGCTGCATCCAGGTGGCGTTTATGTTTATCACCGTCATCGCCAACCACCGAGGGCTCGTCGACGCCGCCGCCGTGGGCCTGGTCGAGAAGATGATCAGCTTTTTGTTCATTGTGCCGAGTTCCATGGGTGCCACCGTCAGCGCACTCACGGCGCAAAACGCCGGCGCGGGCAAGGGCGACCGCGCGCGTCAGGTACTCAAGGACGCCATGACCATCTCGGTAGTATACGGCTGCCTGATCACGGTGCTGATGTGGCTGGTGGCGCCGGCGTTTATTGGCTTTTTTGCCAAGGACCCCGCGGTGGTCGCGGCCGGTACCGGCTATATGCACAGTTATATTTTCGATGCAATCTTTGCCGGCATCCACATTTGCTTTAGCGGCTTTTTCGCTGCATACGGCAAGAGCTATATCGGCTTTGCGCACAACGTGCTGGCCGTGGCGCTCATTCGCGTGCCGGGCGCTTGGCTGCTGTCGAACGCCTATTCCGACACGCTGTTTCCCATGGGCATCGCTTCGCCGTGCGGATCAATTTTGTCGGCAGTCATCTGTGTTGTCGCGTTTACCGTGCTCAACCGGCGTGGGGCTTTTGACAAGTTGGTAGCGTAGCGGGGCAACGCAAGCCTGGCGCCCCTCCCCGACCCTATTGAAAGGAGCGGTCCTGTGATCGACATGCCAAGTGAACATACCGAGGGCCTGCTCCGCATTGGCGAGGTGGCGCGCCTGTTTAACCTGAGCGTGGGCACGTTGCGCCATTACGAGCAGATGGGCCTACTGGACCCGGCGCACATCGATCCGGCGAGCGGGTACCGCTACTACGGATCGCGGCAGCTCTCCACCCTCAATACCATCAGCCACCTGCGCGTTCTCGATTTGTCACTCGCGCAAATCCGTGATTTTGTGACCACGCGCGATGTGGACCTTATGCAGCGGCAGCTGGCTCAGCAGCAGGAGCTCATCGAGCGCAAGCGCCGCGAGCTCGAACGCGTGTCGCGCAAGATCGATAACCGGCTTGCGCTGCTTCACGATGCCCTGAACACCAAGCTCGACACCATTTGCACAATCGATGCGCCCGAACTTCGCTGCGCCGTGCTGCGCGAACGCGTCAATCCTACCGACGCCTATGCGCTGGAGTGGCAGATTCGTCAATTGCAGAAGGGGCAGCACGAGACCTTTGTCTTCTTGGGCAACTTGGGCGTTGGGATCAGCGCCGAGCGCCTCGCCGCCGGCGACTTTGACGGCTACGACGAGGTCTTTTTGTTGCTCGATAACACCGATGATTACGTGGGCGACGTCGAGACGCGGCCCGCCGCGCGATGCCTGACTATAAGCTTCCGCGGCACGCACGGGCAGGCAGGCACGCGCTATGAGCAGCTGCTCGGCTATATGCGCGAGCGCAACCTGACACCCGCCGGGCCCTCGCGCGAAATTGCCCTGATCGACGACATCATCAGCGACGACCCCACAACCTATGTGACACAGATCACGGTGCCGATTGCCCCAGCAAAGTAAGAACCGCCCGGAAGGCATCGTGCTTCCGGGCGGTTTTTCAATTTGGTTATCGATGCACTAAGCCTGGGGCACCTCACCAGTCGCCAGGATCTGCTCGAGTGCATCCTCATCCAGCACGGGCACACCCAGCTGCTCGGCCTTGGTGAGCTTGGAGCCCGCTTTGGGGCCGGCGACCAGATAGCTCGTCTTCTTTGACACGCTGCCCGAAACCTTGGCACCGAACACCTTGAGCGCCGCGCCCGCCTCGTCGCGCGTGCGATTGACAAGCGTGCCAGTAAGCACGAAAGTCAGGCCCGCGAGCGGCCGTGCGTCGGCGAGCTCGCCCGCCACGCCAGCGTCGGCTGCGGCTTGCGCGTGCGCAGCGCCCAAGTCGACCTCGAGCGAAAGGCCCGCCTGGCGCAGACGTTCCAGCACGGCAAGGTTCTCGGGCACGGCCAGGAACTGCTTGACGCTCGCCGCAATCTTGGGACCGATGCCCTCGCACTCGGCGATGTCCTCTTCGCTCGCCAAAATGAGCTTGTCAATCGACAGGAATCGTTCAGCGATGACCTCGCCCACGCTCTTGCCCACATGGCGGATGCCCAGGGCAAACAGCACGCGACCGAGCGGCTGGCTCTTGGACTTGTTGAGCTCGGCGATGATTTTCTCGGCCGTCTTGAGGCCCACCGGGATGGGGTCGCCCTTCTTGACGCCCTTTTTGCTGTTGGAGCTGGCATAGGTGCGGCCCGTGTCCAGGCCGGCGATGTCATCGACCGTGAGCTGGTAGAAGTCTGCGACATCGTGGATCAGGCCGGCGGCGATCATCTTGTCGACGATCTCATCGCCCAGGCCATCGACATCCATGCAGCCGCGGCTCACCCAGTGGAGCAGGCGCTCCTTGAGCTGCGCGGGGCAGTCGATGGAGACGCAGCGGTAGGCCACCTCGCCGTCCTCGTGGACCACGGGGCTGCCGCACACGGGGCAGACCTCGGGCATGTGCCAGTCGACCGAATCGGCCGGGCGCTTGTCGAGCACCGGGCCCACGACCTCGGGGATTACGTCGCCTGCCTTGTGCACGATGATGGTGTCGCCCTCGCGCACGTTTTTGCGGCGGATCTCGTCGATGTTGTGCAGTGTGGCGCGCGCGATGGTGGAGCCGGCAACCGTCACCGGGTCGAACTCGGCGACCGGCGTGAGCACACCGGTGCGCCCCACCTGAATGCGGATTTCGCGCAGGATGGTCTGCTTTTCCTCGGGCGGGAACTTAAAGGCAATGGCCCAGCGCGGCGCGCGGGCGGTAAAGCCCAGGTCGAGCTGCTGTTGGAAGCTGTCAACCTTTACGACCACGCCGTCGATGTCGTAGTCCAGGTCACCGCGGTGCTCGAGCGCCTGGGCACAGAACTCGTGGACCTCGGCAGGCGTGGCGCAGCGTGCCACGTTGGGGTTGACGCTAAAGCCGGCGCTACGCAGCCAATCGAGGAACTCGCGCTGGCTGTGGACATGCAGCGGATCGGTATCGGCGATGGCGTAAATAAAGGTGGCCAAGTCGCGACGCGCCGTCACCTTGGGGTCCTTTTGGCGCAGGGATCCTGCAGCGGCGTTGCGCGGGTTGGCAAAGGGGTCGCGTCCCTCGGCATCGGCCTCTTCATTCAGACGAACAAAGCTGCCCTTGGGCATATAGACCTCGCCGCGTACTTCGATGGCGCGCTCGCGGTCGGCACCCATGTGGGCGAGCGCCGGCTCGGACAGGTGCATGGGCACATCCTTGATGGTACGCACGTTGAGCGACACGTCCTCGCCCGTTGTGCCGTCACCGCGCGTGGCGGCGCGCACAAAGGTGCCGTTTTGGTAGGTAAGCGCCACGCCCAGACCGTCGATCTTAAGCTCGCAGGTATAGGTGACGCTGCCGGCACCAAGCGCGTCCTCGGTGCGCTGGAGCCATGCGTCGAGTTCGTCCAGATCCATGGCATCGTCCATGGAATACATGCGCGCCATATGCGTGACCGGCGTAAACTGCTCGCTCACGTACCCGCCCACGCGCTGGGTGTAGCTGTCGGGCGTTACCAAATCGGGGTAGGTCGCCTCGATTTCCTGCAGCTCAACGAGCATTTTGTCAAAGGCGGCGTCCGTGATCTCGGGCGCATCGAGCATGTAGTAGCGATAGGCGTGGTAATCGAGCTCATGGCGTAACTCAGCCGCGCGCGCGGCGGCCTGGGCATGGGCGTCGGCCAGTGCAGCGGTATCCGTGCTCGCGGGCGTCTCGGCATCGATGTCCACACCGTCACCAAACAGGCTCGATTGCTCCATAGCGGCACTCCTTCGCTCGATTTCAAACGGATACTAGAGTACCACCGGTCACCATGGTGCCGAATAGCCCTTTCGAACCGCACCGAATCGGCAGCCGCCGAACCGGGGTGGGTCGCGCGATTAAACCATGCTCTTATCAGCTCTAAATGATCCGTTTTCCTCCGTCCCCAACGGATCAATAAGAAAAGAGGGGCTGTCCCGCGTTGATGGGACAGCCCCTCTGGCCTCGATATGTGCGAAGCGGCTCGCTAGTAGCCCTGACCGTAGCCTTGACCCTGGCCCTGCTGGCCCAGCAGCTCCTCCAGGTACTGGCGCAGCTGCTCATCGGTAATACCGCCGTTGCCGGTATCGGTCGCGCTGTCGTCCTGCTGCTGGCTCTGCAGCTCCTCGTCAGAGCCCAGCTCGACGGTGACCTTCTTCTCGTCCTTACCGCGCATGAGCGTGATCTCGACCTTCTCGCCCACTTCGTGGCTGCGCAGCGCGATGATCAGGCCGTCGGCGCTCGTAATCTCGTCGTCGCCCAGCTTGGTAATGACATCGCCCTCCTGGATGCCGGCCTTGGCGGCGGGACCGTCCTCGACGACGCTCGCCACGTACGCACCACTATCGGTGCTCAGCTTGTTGGTACGGGCGTTGAGCGCGTTGACGCTCGAAAGCGTGGCGCCCATGTACGGATGCACCGGCGTCTTGCCGTCGATAATCTGGTCGGCAATGTTCTTGGCGTAGTTAACGGGAATGGCAAAGCCAACGCCCGAGCTGGAGCCCGAATAGCTCTCGATAAGCGAGTTAATACCCACGAGCTCGCCGTTGTCGTTGACGAGCGCGCCACCGGAGTTACCCGGGTTGATGGCAGCATCGGTCTGGATCATATTGGCGTAGATGGTATTGCCGCTGGTAGAGCTCATGGCCGTGGAGCGATACAGCGCCGACACGATACCCGTGGAGACGGACTGCTCGTTGCCAAACGGCGAGCCGATGGCCATGACCCACTCGCCCACGTTGAGCTTGGAAGAGTCACCGATCTCAATCGGCGTGAGCTTGGAGGCGTCTGCATCCTTGAGCTTGATGACGGCCAGGTCGCTCGAAGCATCGTTGCCCACGAACTCGGCCTCGTAGGTGGTGCCGTCGTCCATGGTCACCACGTACTGGTCGTAACCATCGACCACGTGGTTGTTGGTGAGGATGTGGCCCTCGGTATCGAGTACCACGCCCGAACCGACACTGCCCGAACTATCCGACTCGTCGGCAGACTGCGAAAGCGAGCCATTCTGGCTGCCGCTCGAAGTGGCGGTGATGGAAACGACGGAGGGCAGGGCCTTGGCAGAAACGGCCTCGGCCAGCGTGGTGTCCTCGGAGTCGATGGTGATCTTTTGCGTCGATGAACCCGAAGCACCCGCCGTCACGGCGTTCCTGCCGCCGCCGATATCGAGCGTGCCGCTCATAATGAGCGCAATGACCAGCAGGGCACCGCAGGCACAACCGGCAAGTGCCGTAATAAAGATCGGCAGCTTTTTGGTCTTAGTCTTGACCACTGTGTGCTTGTTTACAACCTGCTGGCTGCCCAGCGGCTTGCCGGTCTGTGTGTCGTAGGCCTGCACGTAGGGAATGTTGCCGTCGGCAGGCGTCGACTCCACCTGCACGCGCGGCTGCTGCTGAGTCTCGCCGGCATTGCCCACATCCTGGGGACGCTGGGAATCGTTCTCGCTCATAGCTGCAATCCTTTCGTCAAATAACCAAAGGCCCGCCAAACACGTGGCGGGCCATCATTGTTCACGTTGAGTTGTACCCCAATATGCAGGTGCTCGTGTATGAGAACGCAATCTTTTAGGAATGCTAAAGTTCTGTTGCAGGCCCGAAAGGAACCCACGCTTGCGGCAAAACCACCACAAAGGTGCCTGTCCCCTTTGTGGTGAAAAGCTAGTCCTTAAACAGATAGCCCACGCCGCGGACGGTGGTGATGTGTGCCGCGATCTGCGGGCCCACCTTGGAGCGGATGCGTCGGATGTGCACGTCGACGGTGCGCGTGCCGCCGCAGTACTCGAAGCCCCACACGCGGTGCAGCAGCACCTCGCGGCTGTAGGCACGGTTGGGATGCGTCGCCAAAAAGCTCAGCAGCGAGTACTCCATCAGCGTCAGGTCGATAGGCTCATCATCAAGCGTCACCTGGTAGGTGGCCAGGTTGATCTCGAGGTTATCGATGTTGAGCACATCGTCGGCGGCGACGGTCTCCTCCTCGCCCATCAGGCGCTGTGCGCGAGCCTTGAGCTCGTTGGGCGTCGCCGTGGGGCATACAAAGTCGGCATGCGCGTGATTCGGCAGGCGCAGGGTGCCGAGTGCCTCGTCGTCGACAATCACCAACATGGGGACGCCGCCGCGATCGTCAAGCCACTTGGCAATCTGATCGATGCGGTCGCTGCGGATACCGTCGGAATCGAGGATCAGCAGGTCAAAGTCGTGCGCCGCAGTCGGCGAATCGGGGGTAGCCAGGCTCACCTCGACACCCAGGGTGGTCGTCAAGCTGCGGGCAAACTCGTGGAAGCGCGTCGTGCGCGCCATGAACAGGGCACTCTTTTCGGACATATCGACCTCCAAGGAAATGAGCTCAATCGTACTGGAACAAGCCAGCGCGATTAGGAGTTCGCCAGATAATGCTTGATCTCCCACTCGGTGATCGTAGACTCAAACTTATGCCACTCGTCGCGCTTCTTTTTGAGGAAGAAGCTGTGGATGTGCTCGCCGAGGGCATCCTTCATAAACTGCGAGTCCTCAAACACGTCGAGTGCCTCTTTGAGCGAGCGCGGCAGCGGCGTGTAGCCGGCCTCGAGCATCTGGCGGTCGGTGAGCTTGAGCGTCTCGGCC
Source organism: Collinsella sp. (assembly GCA_019425005.1). GTDB lineage: Bacteria > Actinomycetota > Coriobacteriia > Coriobacteriales > Coriobacteriaceae > Collinsella. The sequence continues at coordinate 13,734 of JAHYYK010000040.1, read as the reverse complement.
GTTGCCTCGGGCGGGAGCTCCAGCTTGCGCTCGATGCCGTCGAGACCAGCCGCCAGCGTGACGGCGTTGACCAGGTACGGGTTGGCCATGGGGTCGGGACTGCGCAGCTCGATGCGCGTGGACAGCTGCTTGCCGGGCTTGTAGACCGGGATGCGGACCATACTCGCGCGGTTGCGCAGGCCCCACGTGGCGTACTGCGGTACGGAGTCGCCACCCGTGGTGATGCGCTTGTACGAGTTGACCGTGGGGTTAGTGATAGCGCTGATCTCGCGCGCGTGCGCCAGGATACCGGCCATGTAGTGTTTGGCGATGTCAGAGAGATGGTACCTCTCGTCGCCCTCGCCCCAAAAGACATTGTTGCCGTCGTGGTCGAATAGCGACTGGCACAGGAACATAGCGCTGCCGTCCTCGCCCGCCAACGGCTTGGGCATAAAGGAGGCGTGGCAACCGCTCTCGTAGGCCTGCTGCTTAATGATGAGCTTTGCCGTGGTGATGGCGTCGGACATGCTCAGGGCCTCGGCGTGGCGCAGGCTCATGCCGTGCTGCGAGCGACCGGCGGCGTGGAAGGTGTACTCCACGGGCACGGACATCTTCTCGAGCGTGAGGACCGTGTTGCGGCGCAGGTCGCGGGCGGCGTCACTCACCGAAAGATCGAAGTAGCCCACGTTGTCGAGCGGCTCGGGGGTGTGCTCGTCGGAGAAGTAGTAGTACTCCAGCTCGGCGCCCACGTTGAGCAGATAGCCGGCCTTCTCGGCCTTGTAGAACATGCGGCGCAGGGCATCGCGCGGGTCGCCGGCAAACGGCTTGCGATCGGGAGTGCACACGTCGCAGAACACGCGGGCAACGCCGTTATGGCTCGGACGCCACGGTAGGATCTGGAAGGTCGAAGCATCGGGAAACGCCAGCATGTCGGCTTCCTCGGGCGTGGCAAAGCCCTCGATGGCGGAGCCGTCAAAGCCAATACCCTCCTCAAAAGCGACCTCGAGGTCCTCGGGGCTAATGGCAAAGTTCTTGAGGCGGCCGAGAATGTCGACAAACCACAGACGCACAAAGCGGATGTCACGCTGCTCTACTGAACGGAGTACGTAATCGATGTTCTGCTGGTTCATGTCGCTCCCCTTTCTTTCGGGCGGGTTTCGACTGGTCTATATCGCAGATACTATCGCAGAAAAATGTTTCCGCAGGGTTAAAGCGTATCAAGCGCTCAAAAAACGTGCGCGAACAGGCAGTCACGAACGAATGGTTAGCGCGAGGTCGATGCGCGGTATTCGATGTGGCCGGGGATCTCGATGCGCTTGGGGGCGAGCTTTGCGGCCTCGCCCACGGTGGTGGTAACAACATCGATGCGCTCGGACAGGCGCTCGACTACGCGCTCGGCAATGGTGATGGTGTCTTGCGCGGCCGTTGTCACACCGCCAAAGAGCACGTGGTTCCAGGGGTAGTCGTCAAACGTCGCGATTTTGAGCCCCGCCGGCAGCGAGGGACCAAGCTGCGCCAGCGCCTCGGTCAGACGCAGGAAAACCAGGCCGTTGACGGCGATAAGGCCGAGCCTTTTGCCCGCGTAGTCGCGGATGGTCTTGTCCAAACGGCCAACGCCCGTGGCGCCACCGTCGGCCAGGGTGACGACCTCGCCCGCAAGGCCGCGGCGCGAAAGCTCGTCGGCAAAGGCCTCGGCGCGCTCTCGACGCACGGGGCTATCGTCGCTTGCCTCGGTGAGCAGGCACAGACGCTCGCTGCCCGCAGCTGCCAAGGCGTCTACCAAGCCGGCGACCAGCTCGCGGTTGTTGGACGTCACCAAGTCGATGCCGCCATCGGCAACGTCGCGGTCGAGCAGTACAACGGGCAGGCGCCCCGCTGCCGCGGCGATCGCCTTGTCGTTGCCTCCGCAGGTATTGACGACCAGGCCGTCCACGCCGGCATCGATAAGTCTGGTGAGCGACTCTGCCTCCTTGGCGGGGTCGTTGCCGCTAATGGCGGTCATAAGCGAGCAGCCGCGCGCGGCGGCACTGGCGGAAAGCCCTTCGAGCATGGCGCTGGAGAACGGGTTAGCAATGTCGGCCAAGATCACACCGATGAGGTTGGTACGCGAGCTGCGCAGATTGCGCGCGGCGGCACGTGGACGATAGCCAGTGCGCTCGATAACTGCCGCGATGCGAGCGCGGGTCTCCTCGGTCATCTGCCCGGGGCGGTTGTTGAGATAGCGCGAGACCGTGGCCGGGCTCACGCCCGCCTCGACGGCAATGTCCTTGATTCTCATCTGCGCCATGGCGCACCCCGTTTCCCAATTGTCGGCAGTCTGAGCCATTTTAGGCATTTTTTAAAATTCTCAGTTGCAAAACGCTGTGGGTGAGCAGCATCGTTTTTGCGTCTCGAGCAGATGCAGTGATGGGCTAGATAGACGAGTCTTTGGACAGCTCAAAGTAGTCGGGATGCAAGGCGATAACCGGGCCCTGCTCCTCGGGCATCAGGTGCAAGTGCGTCTCTGCCAGATAGCTCGCCGTGTCGGTATCGCCCCTCTTAATGGCCTCGAGAATCCGGCGATGCTGCCGACGAATCGGCTCCCAATCCAGGTCCTGCGACACCATACGCAACCAGTTGTATCGCTCAAAATGCGTGTTGACGCTCTTCATCCAATTCCACAGCATGTGACGACCGGCAATCTCAAAACACGTCTCATGAAACAGGTTGTCCAGATCGAAAAAGCGACGCGTCTCGCTATGGTCGAGCGACTCGGACTCGGCAAGAATCTGCTCGAGCCGATGCTTTTGCTCGAGCGTGGCGGCAGAGCAGCATTTAATAAGCACGCTTCTCTCGAGTTTCTCGCGCAAGAAACAGGCATTCTCGGCGTGTTCCATGCTGATCTTAGAGACGTAGGTGCCGCTCTTGGGACGCGTTTCCACCAGCTCTTGCTCGCGCAGGCGCACAAAGGACTCGCGAATGGGCGTGCGCCCGATCCCCGTCTCCTTTTCCAGACCAATCGCCGAAAGGCGCGTGCCGGGCCTGAGCTCAGCATAGATGATCTTGGAGCGCAGTGCGTTGTATGCCTGGTCTTGCAGGCTCTGATAATGCTGGTGTTGTTCCATAAAGCCCTCGGATGAAGCCCACGGTTTGTCGAATATCACCCGTAATACTATCGCATCCCCCATTCCTTCAGCTGAGGTGAAATGGGGGTGCGCTCGCGTCGCCAGGATCACAAGAGCAAGCGGCGGCATCCCGAAACCCGGGACACCACCGCTGTTTTGCTATCGGATGGCGCAGAGACGCCCCTCCTCATGCGCCAAGGGATTGATTAGAGCTCGCAGGCAATCTTGTAGCCGTCGCCAATGGCGTCGCGGATGTTTCCGCACTTCTGGGCATCGCCCAGCACGTGGATGGCAACGCCGGCAGCGGCAAGGTCATCGGCCAGCTTGGTATTGGGGCGGTAGCCCATGGCAAGCACCAGCGTATCGGCATCGGCGATGGTGTGAATCTCACCGTCCTTCTCGTAGCTGATAGTGTCCTCGGTAATCTCGGTCACCTTGGCCTCGGTCAGCACGTGGACACCCTTGGAGAGCATGCGCGTGATAAGCACCGCACGACCGGCGCCGCCCTCGTTGGCGGCGAGCGTCTTGGTCATCTCGATGACGGTGACATCGCGATTGGCCGGCGACAGGTCGTTTACCAGCGGGGCCAGGTAATCGGCCGTCTCGCAGCCAACGGTACCGCCGCCCACAATGACGATCTTCTTACCCGGGAAAGCCTTGCCGCCCAGCAGGTCGTCGGCCGTCATAACCTGCTTAAAGCCCTGCATGAAGGCCGGAGCGATGGGCTCGGCGCCATAAGCCAGGACAACCTCGTAGCCCGCGTAGTCGCGCTGAATGTTCTCGGCCGAGAGCTCGGTGCCAAAGACGCACGTGACGCCGGCCTCGGCCAGGCGACGGTACTGATACTTGATCACGCGGGTGAGCTCCTGCTTTGCCGGCGGCACGGCTGCGATGCGCATCTCGCCACCCGGTTCGTCCTGTTTATCCACGAGCACCACGTTATGACCGCGCTTGGCGGCAATGTAGGCTGCCTCCATACCCGCAGGACCAGCACCCACAACGAGCACGTTCTTTGCCTCGGCGGCAGGCTCGTAGCCAGCCTCGTCGCGCTCCACGTCCGGGTTGACGGTGCAGGAGATGCGCTTGCCAAACATGATGCCGTTCAGGCAGCGCAGGCAACCGATGCAGGGGCGGATGTCGTCGGCGTTACCGGCAGCAGCCTTGTTGCAGAACTCGGCATCGCACAGATTGGCACGGCCCATCATGCAGATGTCGGCAGCGCCGTCCTCAATTAGCTCCTCGGCAATCCAGGCCTCGTTGATGCGTCCGACGGTGGCGACGGGAATGTTGACGTGCTTTTTGATCTCGCGCGAGCAGGCGGCGTGCGAGGCCTGCTGCGTGCCGGCGGCGGGAATCGCAGAGCCGCGCTTGATGGTGGTGCCGCCCGACACGTGAATCATGTCGACGCCGGCCTTCTCCAGGCGACGCGAGACGTAGATCATGTCGTTGAGGGTCAGGCCGCCGTCGGTGTACTCGTCGCCCGAAATACGGACGTCGATGATGAAGTCCTTGCCGCAGCGCTCGCGAATCTCGGCGATGACCTCGAGCAGGAAGCGCATGCGGGCGTCGAGCGAGCCACCGTACTCGTCGGTGCGCTTGTTGTAGAGCGGGGTCAAAAAGCCGCCAAGCATGCCGTGAGCGTGCGCCGCATGGACCTCGACGCCATCGACGCCAGCCTTCTGCATGCGCACAGCGGCATCGCCAAACTGATGTGTGAGCTCGTGGATCTCGTCGACCGTAATGGGGCGCGGCGCCTCGCGGGCATAGGACGGGCCCACAAAGGACGGAGCGATCAAGCGCGGCGTGCCCGGAATGTTAAAGGCCATGTAGGCGGGGTGGAAGAGCTGCGGCATGATCTTGCAGCCATACTCGTGGACGGCCGCGGCGAGCTTTTCCCAGCCGGGGATAAATGTGTCGTCGTAGCAGCACATGTCACCCGGCAGATAGGTATAGGTGGGCTCGACCGTCACGACCTCGGTGATGATCAGGCCCACGCCGCCCTTGGCGCGGGCACGGTAATGATCGACCAAGTCGTCGGTCACATAGCCATGATCGGCCAGGTTGGTGGACACCGGCGGCATAAAGACGCGGTTCTTGACCTCGGTCGTACCGACCTTGATCGGGCTAAAGAGCATTGGATAGGCGGAGGACTCCATACAGGGTTCCTTTCGTTTGAGCCGCTCGGCGGCAGTTGCTAACGTACCTATCGTATCAGTAACCGCCGCATTCGCACTCGCTCGCACTCCCCACCTTCAATCCCGACCCTCATAAAAAAGTTGCGGTGGAATACGGAGTAGATGAAGCTTTTGACAGGCAAAACAGTCCGTATTTCACCGCAACTGATGGGCGGGGTGGAATTGAGGGCTCAGATAGTCAGTCATGCCCTCATCCGCCACTTCCTCACCTACAGCGCGCCGTCCAGCATAAGGTTCACCTTGAGCACGTTGACCGTGGGCTCGCCGAACACGCCGAGGAAACGGCCCTTGGTGCACGCGGCGATGATGTCGCGCACCTCGTCCTCACTTTTGCCCGTGGCCTTGGCAAGGCGCGGAACCTGGTACTCGGCGGCATCCGGAGAGATCTCCGGGTCGAGACCGGACCCCGAACACGTCACCAGATCGACGGGCACGGCGTCCATATCGGCATCGGGGTTGGCGGCGCGGATCTTCTTCACGCGCGCATCTATCAGCTGCCGATACTCCTCACTCGCCGGGGACAGGTTGGACGGGACACCATACGCCATGAGCTCGCCGTCTTCGCCTTCGACAATTGACACGTTCTGGATACGACCCCACATGTGGGCTTCGTCATCAAAGTTCTGGCCGATGAGCTCGGAACCCACAACCTTGCCGTCGACCGTAATAAGCGATCCGTTCGCCTGGTACGGAAACGCAAGCTGCGCGACGCCGGTCACCACGAGCGTGTATCCCAGGCCGCAGACGATGGTAAACAGCGCGAACACGCCAAGTGCGCGCGATGCGATACCTTTGAACATACAAACCTCCGTCTACATCATGCCAATGCCGAACAAGGCCAGCAGCATGTCGATAATCTTGATGAATACGAACGGCGCCACGATACCGCCCAGACCCCACACCAGCAGGTTGTGGGTCAGCAGCTGGCCGGACGAAAGCTCGCGGTACTTCACGCCTTTCAGGGCGGCAGGAATCAGCGCGACGATGACCAGCGCGTTGTAGATAATGGCGGACAGCACGGCAGTCAACGGGCTGGTGAGCCCCAGGATGTTGAGGGTGTCCAACCCGGGGTAGATCGGCGAGAATAGCGCCGGGATAATGGCGAAATACTTGGCGACGTCGTTGGCGACCGAGAAGGTCGTGAGCGAGCCGCGGGTCATGAGCAGTTGCTTGCCGATACGCACGATATCGATGAGCTTGGTGGGGCTGGAGTCGAGGTCGACCATGTTGCCGGCCTCCTTGGCAGCCTGGGTTCCCGTGTTCATGGCCACGGCGACATCCGCCTGCGCCAGCGCCGGCGCGTCGTTGGTGCCGTCGCCGGTCATCGCGACCAGATGGCCCTCATGCTGGAACGCGCGGATCTTCTCGAGCTTGCCCTCGGGGGTGGCCTCGGCCAGGAAGTCGTCCACGCCCGCCTCGGCTGCGATGGCGGCGGCCGTCAGCGGATTATCACCCGTCACCATGATGGTCTTGATACCCATGCGGCGCAGGTCGGCGAACTTCTCCTTAACGCCGGACTTGATGATGTCCTTGAGGTACACAACGCCCAGCACACGTCGGTCCTTTGCCACGACCAACGGGGTGCCGCCCACCTTCGCAATGCGTTCGACGGCCTCGTCGCACTCCTTCGAAAACACTCCTCCGGCAGCCTCCACATAAGCGCGAACGGAATCGGCCGCACCCTTGCGAATCTCGCTGTCGGCGTAGTTCACACCGGACATGCGGGTCGCCGCGGTGAAGGGGATGAACTCCATGCCCTTATCCTCGAGTGTGCGGCCGCGCAGCCCAAACTGCTCCTTGGCGAGCACGACGATGGAGCGGCCCTCGGGGGTCTCATCCGCCAGAGAGGACAGCTGCGCGGCATCGGCGAGTTCTGCCGGATCGACACCGTCGACCGGAATGAACTCAGCGGCCTGGCGGTTGCCCAAGGTGATGGTACCGGTCTTATCGAGCATGAGGATGTCGACGTCACCGGCGGCCTCGATGGCGCGGCCGGACATGGCCAGCACGTTGGCCTCGTTCAGTCGGCTCATGCCGGCGATGCCAATGGCGGACAGCAGCGCACCAATGGTGGTGGGCGCCAGACAGACGAGCAAGGCAACGAGCGTGGTCACAGCGGTGGGATTCGCCATACCGTTGAGCCCTGCAGAGAAACTCGAGTAGCAATACAGTGCGATCGTCACGAGGATGAAGATGACGGACAGAGCAACCAGAAAGATCTCGAGCGCGACCTCGTTGGGGGTCTTCTTGCGGGCGGCGCCCTCGACCATGGCGATCATCTTATCCAGGAAGCTCTGGCCAGGCTCGCTGGTAATTTTCACCACAATCCAATCGGAAAGCACGGTAGTGCCGCCAGTGACGGCAGAACGGTCGCCGCCAGCCTCACGAACCACGGGTGCAGACTCGCCGGTGATGGCCGACTCATCAACCGAGGCGGCACCCTCGATGACATCGCCGTCTCCCGGAATCTGCTCGCCGGCGCGCACGACCACCAGATCCCCGCGTGAGAGCTTGGTACCGGGAACGACCGTGAAACGGTCCTTATCCTCGACGGACTCGATGCGATGGGCCTCGACGTCCTTTTTCGCCGCGCGCAGGGAATCTGCCTGCGCCTTACCGCGGCCCTCGGCAAGCGCCTCGGCAAAATTTGAAAAGAGGTCGGTCAGCCAGAGAATGACGGCAATGGCGATCACATAGTACGTGGGGACGTCGGCGTCCTGTACCCCAATAATTGAGGCGATAGCCAGAATGGAGGTCATGGCGGCCGACAGCCACACCAGGAACATGACCGGGTTTTGGACCTGGACACGGGGGTCAAGCTTGGCAAATGAATCGCGCACCGCGCGGCTCATCATGTCTTTTTGCATAGCCATAAATCTGCGACTCCTTTACGCAACCATCTGGAAGAATTCGGCAACGGGACCAAGCGCCAACGCCGGGAAGAAGCTCAGGGCGCCAATCAGCAGAACGACGAATACCAGCAGGAACACGAACATGGCATTGGTGGTGGAAAGCGTGCCGGCGCCCTCGGCGACCTTGCCCTTCCCGGCCAGCGAGCCCGCGATGGCGAGCGTGCCCGCAATCGGCAGGAACCGCGCGAACAGCATCTCGATACCCAGCAGCACGTTGATCCACGGGATGTTGCAGTTCATGCCGGCGAATGAGGAGCCGTTGTTGCCGCCAGCCGAAGTAAGGGTGTACAGGACCTCGGAGAAGCCATGCGCCCCGCCGTTGTTGAGTTGGTCGACAAGACCGGGCACCATGCAGGCGATAGTGGAGCTCACCAGAATGGCGAACGGGGTGGCGAGACACAGAACCACCGCCCAGCGCATCTCGGTCGGCTCGATCTTCTTGCCCAGGAACTCGGGCGTGCGGCCGACCATAAGGCCGGCGATAAATACCGTGAGGATGGCGAAGCCGATCATGCCGTACAGGCCGCAGCCCACGCCGCCGAACACCACCTCGCCCAGCGCTATCTGGAGCATCTGGACAAACCCGCCCAGCGGGGTGTAGGAGTCGTGCATGGAGTTGACCGAGCCGTTGGAAGCAGCCGTCGTGAAAGCGGACCAGGTAGAAGAGGAGGCGATGCCAAAGCGGCTCTCCTTGCCCTCCATGTTGCCGCCCGCCTGGCCATCGGTCATCTCGATGTTGACCGCGCCGCCATCTGCCAGCTGCGGCGTACCCATATGCTCGTTAACGGCGATGATGCCGGTAAAGACCACGAGCAGGATAAACATCGCCGCGAAGATGGCCTTGCCCTGCCTGGCATTCTTGACACCGATGCCGAAGGTGAAGCAGCAGGCGACCGGAATCAGCAGCAAGCTGGTCATCTCGATGATGTTGGTGAAGGCATTGGGGTTCTCATACGGATGCGCAGAGTTCGCGCCAAAGAAGCCGCCGCCGTTGGTGCCGGATTGTTTGATGGCAACCTGGCTGGCCGCAGGACCCTGGGGCAAAAACTGCTCGGTGACCACGCGGGCGCCCTCGACGACCTTGCCGTCGACCTTGACCGTGTCGCCCTCGATCTGGGCGCCGTCGATGACGCTCCAACCGCCGTCTGCATTAGGCTGGACAGCAACGGGCTCTACGAGCTCAGCCTTCTGAGCCGGCTGAAAATTGGAGATAACGCCACCGGCAGCCAGGCAGATGCCGAACACGAGGTTCAGCGGGATGAGCACATACAGGACGGTGCGGGTGAGGTCGACCCAGAAGGAACCCAGACCCTGCTCCTTGACCTGACGGAAACCGCGGATGAGCGCGAACATGACCGCAATACCGGTGCCGGCGGACAAGAAGTTTTGCACGGTGAGGCCCATGAACTGCACAAAGTAGGACAGGGTGGTCTCACCGGAATAGGATTGCCAGTTGGTGTTGGTTATGAAGGAAGCAGCCGTATTGAACGACAGGTCCCATGACACACTCGGCAGGTGCTGGGGATTGCCTGGCAAGAAAGACTGAAGCACCTGGAGTGCCACAAGAGCCACGAGGCCGATCCCCGAAAAGACCAGCACGCTCGCCAGATAGCGCCTACACCCCATCTGCTCTGCCGCGTCGATGCGAAGCAGACGATAGACGCCACGCTCCACAGGAGCAAACACAGGCGACAGGAACGTATGCTCACCATCCATGATATGGGCCATGAACCGACCGAGCGGAACGGCCAAGACGACGAGCACGGCAAAGTACAAGATGTACTGAATCGCAGCATCCATAGTTTACGAATCACTCCTCATCAGAATGTAGATGTAATAGATAAAGAGTCCAATGCAGACGACTCCGATGATGGGACTGAGGATGTCCATTTACCGCCCCTTTCACGCGCGGTCCGATGTCTCGGACGCCTGCTCTCGCAAGCGTCTGGGGACAGTAAACGCTTCTAGGGATTAAAGAGGCGTGAGGGCCGGGGCCCACGTCCTTAAGATGCCGTAAAGATGCAGGTAGAAAGCACTATTGCGGCTGCAGTGCGCCTATACTCGACCTCGCGAGCATACAGTGGCGTCCTCACCGCGTATGCACGCATGGACAACGCTTCAGAAAGGCTACGCTATGCAGCGCGACGCATCGGACACTCGCGTCAATCCAGACCTCATCCTCAAGGCAATTGAGAAAGACGAGGTCGCCGATGACGCTCGAACCAGCCGGGGACACCTCAAGATTTTCTTTGGCTACGCTGCCGGCGCAGGCAAAACCTATGCGATGCTTCAAGCCGCCCACGCCGCCAAGCGGCGAGGTGTTGACGTCGTCGCGGGGTACATTGAGCCGCACGAACGTCCGGCAACTGCCCATCTTGCACAAGGGCTTGAGAAAGTGCCCTGTAAACTCATCGAGCACAACGGCATTGCGCTCAGCGAGTTCGATCTAGATGCGGCTATCGAACGCGCCCCTCAGCTCATCCTTGTCGACGAGCTCGCCCATACGAATGCGCCGGGGTCTCGCCACGACAAACGCTATCGAGACGTCGAGGAACTTCTACATGCGGGCATCGACGTCTATACGACCGTGAACGTTCAGCATATCGAGAGCCTAAACGACATGGTTGCATCCATCACCGGCGTTGTCGTGAGCGAACGAATCCCCGACCGTATCTTCGATGATGCCGACCAGGTCGAGCTCGTCGACATAGAGCCCGAAGACCTACTTGAGCGCCTTCGCGCCGGCCTCGTCTACCGTCCCGCGCAAGCCGCCCGAGCGCAACAGCATTTTTTTACCGTCGAGAACCTCACCGCACTCCGAGAAATCGCGCTGCGCCGCTGCGCCGATCGCACCGGCCACCTCACAGACGCCGCACGCGTGCTGGGAAACCGTGACTACTACACCAGGGAGCGTATCTTAGTCTGTGTCTCCCCGGCGCCGACCAATCCCCGCATCGTCCGTGCCGCCGCGCGCATGGCGAAAGCGTTTCGCAGCGAGCTCGTCGCCCTGTTCGTAGAGAGCCCGCACACGCAAGCCATGAGCGATAATGAGCGTACCAAGCTTGCAGCCAATATCGCCCTAGCCGAGCAGCTCGGAGCACATATGGAAACCGTCTATGGCGACGACATCGCGTTTCAGATCTCCGAGTTCGCGCGCCTGTCGGGTATTTCGAAAATCGTCATGGGGCGCACGGGCGAGCGCAGCAGCGTCCGTCAGGCCCTCTTTGGCCGCAAATCTCTCGTAGAACAGCTCATAACATTCGCCCCGAACCTCGACATTTACATCATTCCAGACCAGTCGACTCCGCCCTCCCGGCCCAAAGGACGCCGCCGTACGCTCGCCCTGCAGCCGCCCAACAGCCGAAACGTGCTTCGCACGCTGGCCCTCTCTCTTGTCGCCACGGCGATCGGCACGGCTTTCCGCCATCTGGGATTTGCCGATTCCAGCATCATATCCCTCTATATCCTCACGGCCCTGCTGACCGCCGTCACCACGACGGGGCGTATCTGCACGATCGTATCGAGCGTGCTCTCTGTAGTGCTTTACAACTTCTGCTTCGTCACGCCTCTGTTTTCGCTCGCCAGCTACGACCGAAGCTATCTGGTCACGTTCGGCATCATGTTCGCTACCGCTATGGTCGCCGGCGAGTTAACTGCGCGCATCGCCGACAACGCCCGTACCTCCGCCGAGAACGCATTCAAAACGCGCGTACTCCTCGAAACGAACCAGCTCTTGCAGCAAGCCCATAGCGCGGAGGAGTGCGCCCGCGTCGCCATGAACCAACTCATCAAACTGCTAAAACTCGACGTGGTCTTCTACACCGCCGAACACGGCACGCTCGGCAAAGCGCTCTATGAGTCCGCTGGCACCGAAAACCGATCCGCGTCGCTGCTCACCGACTACGAGCGCGCCGTTGCAACCTGGACCTACACCAACAACAAGCGCGCGGGCGCAAGCACGCGGACCCTGCCTGAGGCACACTGTCTCTACCTCGCGGTTCGCACCGGCGACAAGGTATTCGGTGTCATCGGCATCGCCCTGGAGGGGCGCGAGATCGAAGCCTTCGAGCATTCGATCGTCCTATCTATCGTAGGTGAATGCGCCTTGGCGCTCGAAAGCGACCGGGCGGCGCAAGAGCGCGAAGAGGCTGCGGTCTTGGCGAAAAACGAGCAGCTGCGCGCCAACCTTTTGCGCTCCATCGGCCACGATTTGAGGACACCCCTCACGGCTATATCCGGATCTGCGGCAATCCTTCGGAAGAGCGACGAGAAGCTCAGCTTCGAACAGCGCTGCGATCTTGCCGATGCCATCTACGACGATTCCCTCTGGCTTATCGATACCGTGGAAAACCTCCTCGCCATCACACGCGTCGAGGACGGCACCATTCGCCTCAACTTAACATCCGAGCTCATCGACGAGGTCATCGAGGCCGCCCTCAGCCATGTCGCCCAAGCATCGCATGGACGTGCCGTCACCATCGAGCACACTGACGACATCCTGCTGGTACGCATCGACGTCCATCTCATCATGCAGGTGCTTACGAATCTCATCATGAACGCCTTCAAATACACGCCCGAGGACTCGACTGTCACCATCAGCGCACGTCGCGAGGGTGAGTTCATCGTGGTGGACGTCGCAGACGATGGGCCGGGTGTAGCAGACTGCGACAAGCCTCATATCTTTGAGCGTTTCTTCACCTCAAGCAATACGCGGCCCGTGGATTCGCGTCGAAGCATCGGCCTTGGGCTGTCGCTCTGCCGCTCCATCGTGGAGGCGCATGGCGGCGTCATCGAAGTTCGCGACAACCACCCCCATGGGGCCGTCTTCCGTTTTACCCTGCCTGCCGAGGAGATCGAGATTCATGAATAATGCCGCTAAGCCACGCATCCTCCTGGTCGAAGATGACCTGACCGTTCAAAACCTCGTTTCGACCGCGCTTGACCTCCACGGCTATGTCGTGAGCAAGGTTTGCAACGGCCAGGCCGCCATCATGGATGCGGTGTCGCACGGCCCCAGCCTCATCATGCTCGACCTCGGCCTTCCTGACATTGACGGTATCGAGGTCATCACGAAGATCCGAAGCTGGTCGGCAGTCCCCATTATCGTCATTTCGGCGCGCACCGAAGATTCCGACAAGATTGCAGCACTTGACGCAGGGGCAGACGACTACCTCACCAAGCCCTTTTCTGTGGATGAGTTGCTCGCGCGCGTCCGTGCGAATTTGAGGCGCTCCTCGATGGCGTCGAGCGAGTCGACAGAAGCGAGCACGTTTGACAACGGTCCGCTGCATATCGACTACGCCGCGGGATACGCGACGAAAGACGGACGCGAGCTCTCGCTCACCCCAACCGAGTACAAATTGCTCGTCCTTCTGGCGAAAAACGTCGACAAGGTGCTCACCCACACCTTCATCACCCGCGAGATATGGGGCACGAGCTGGGACAGCGATCTGGCGAGCCTGCGCGTGTTCATGCGCACCCTGCGCAAGAGGCTTATAGGACAAAAAGTGTGTCCCGATAGAACATCCGTTTCCATCCATTAAT
>JAHYYK010000004.1 GCA_019425005.1 Collinsella sp. | reverse complement strand
CTGCGGGAGGGGAGCGCAATGTCCGAAACCGGTCTGCTGCCGGCATATCTGATCGTCGGTACCGACGGAGTCAAGCGCGATCACGCCGTCTCGCGTATGAAAGCGCGTCTGGAAAAGTCGGGTATGGTCGAGTTCAACCTCGACGAGCGCGATATGACCAAAGACCCCGATATCGAGTCGATTATTGGATCGCTCAACACCTTTCCCATGGGCAGCGAGTTTCGCCTGGTAATCCTTGACGGCTGCTCAAAACTCGCCAAAGCGATCTCCGAGCCGCTTGTCGACTATCTGGCGAGTCCCAGCCCCACGACGGTTTGTCTCATCATCGCCGACTCGCTTGCCAAGAACACGCGCTTGTATAAGGCGATCGCCAAGATCGACAAGAAGGCGGTGATCGATTGCTCCGGTACCAAGCGCTGGGAGCTACCGCGCCGCGTGCAGCAGATGGCGACGCAGCACGGCAAGTCGATCTCGACGGCGGCCGCCGAGGAGCTCGTCTCGCGTTCGGGTGAAAACACTCGCATGCTCGATAACGATTTGGCTAAGCTTGCCCAGATGGTCGAGGCGCCCCAGATTGAGCTTGCTGATGTGGAGCGCTGGATTGTGCGCACGGCCGAAGTCCAGCCCTGGGACTTTCTCAATGCGGTCTCGGCCCGTGACATGCGACGCTCGCTCGAGCTCTTCAATCTACTGCCCGCCAAGAGCTACGTGTGGACTTACACATTGCTGTGCGGCCGCATCCGCGAGCTTATCGTTGCCAAGGCGCTCGATGCGCGCGGACAGGGTCGTGAGCTGGCCGCAACGCTTAAGCTCCAGTCCTGGCAGGTCAAGAATCACCTGACCTGGGCACGTCGCTTTTCGATGGCAGAGCTCGTTGCCGCGCTCGAGGGCGCGGTCGATGTGGAGCTCGCGCTGAAGGGTTCGGCCGATTCTCAGACCGCGCTTTTGCTCTGGATTACGTACATCTTGAGAAAATCGTGATGATACCTGCCTATTTGACAAATTCGTTCTATCCCTTTGAGGGGGAGCGTGCTATAGTAGGCGCTTGCATGACCTCACCGTGTCTCAGAGGTGTCATACATTTTTTGCAAGGAACTCGAAAGGAACTCCAGAAGTGGCAAACATCAAGTCTCAGAAGAAGCGTATCCGCACCAATGAGGCAGCTCGCATGCGTAACAAGGCTGTCAAGTCCGAGCTCAAGACGCTGACCAAGCACGTCCAGTCCGCCGTTGCCGAGGGCGACGCCGAGAAGGCCCAGGCTGCCCTCAAGACCGTCACCAAGCGTCTCGACATGGCTGCCGCCAAGCATGTTATCCACAAGAACCAGGCTTCCAACCGCAAGTCCGGTCTTGCCAAGCTCGTGAACAGCATCAACGCCTAAGTTGTAAATTTCACACCACACAGATTACGCGCATAAATGGAGCCTGTTTTATGGAACAGGCTCCATTTTTTGTACCGCTCGGGTAAGATAGTCCGCATGAATACTTCAATTGACATTTCCCACATCCGCAACTTCTCGATTGTTGCGCATATCGACCATGGCAAGTCCACGATCAGTGACCGCATCCTCGAGCTCACCCATACCGTCGACGAGCGTGACATGGAGTCGCAGCTGCTCGACACCATGGATATCGAGCGCGAGCGCGGCATCACGATCAAGTCTAATGCCGTTCGCGTTTCCTATGACGCCGACGATGGCGAGACGTATCAGTTCAACCTGATCGATACGCCGGGCCACGTGGACTTTACCTACGAGGTCTCGCGTTCGCTGGCCGCCTGCGAGGGCGCAGTGCTCGTCGTCGACGCCACGCAGGGCGTCGAGGCCCAGACCGTCTCCAACGCGACGCTCGCCATGAACGCCAACCTGGATATCGTGCCCGCCATCAATAAGATCGACCTGCCGTCGGCGCACCCCGATGAGGTCAAGACCGAGATCGAGGATGACCTGGCGATTCCCGCCGACGATGCCGTATGCGTATCGGGCAAGACCGGCGAGGGTATCCACGACCTGCTGGAGTCCATCGTCTTTTTGATCTCACCGCCCAAGGGCGATGCAAACGCGCCGCTCAAGGCGCTCATCCTGGACTCGTATTTCGATGAGTACCGCGGCGTCGTTGCCACGGTCCGTGTCTTTGACGGCTCCATCAAGAAGGGCGATACCCTGCGAATGATGCAGGCCAAGGGCGACTTTTTGGTCGATGGCGTGGGCGTCAAGCGTCCCGCCGAGACCCCGGTCGATGCGCTGACGGTCGGCGAGGTGGGCTACGTGGTCACGGGCCTGAAGGATCCCGAGGCCGTACGCGTGGGCGATACCCTCACGTGGGCGTCGAATCCCTGCCCCGAGCCACTTCCCGGCTATCGCGAGGCCAAGCCCATGGTCTACACAGGCCTGTTCCCCATCGATAACAAGGATTACGAGAACCTGCGTGACGCTCTCGATAAGCTGCATGTCAACGACCCGTCGTTGGTGTGGGAACCCGAGACCTCGGTGGCGCTCGGCTTTGGCTTCCGCGTGGGCTTCTTGGGCCTGTTGCATATGGAGGTCGTCAAGGAGCGCTTGGAGCGCGAGTTCAACCTGGACCTGATTGCCACGAGCCCTTCGGTGGATTATCACGTCTACAAGACTGACGGCGAGATGATTGATGTTCGCAGCCCGCAGGATCTGCCCGAGGCTACGCGCATCGAGCGCATCGAGGAGCCTTACCTCAAGGCCAAGATTATCTGCCCGCCCGAGTATACGGGTGCCGTCATGCAGCTCGCTATCGAGCACCGCGGCATTACGACCGACATGATCCATCTCACGAGCAAATCGGTCGAGATGCGCTTTGACATGCCACTCGCCGAGCTCATCCTGGACTTCTTTGACCAGCTCAAGAGTCGCACCAAGGGCTATGCCTCGCTCGACTATGAGTTCAACGAGTATCGTCCCTCCGAGCTCGTCAAGCTCGATATCCTGCTTTCGGGCGATGAGGTGGACGCGCTTTCGTTTATCGTGCACAAGGACAAGGCCTATGGCCTGGCCCGCGGGCTGTGCGACAAACTCAAGGAAATCATTCCACGCCAGCTGTTCGAGGTGCCCATCCAGGGCGCTATCGGCAACAAGATCATCGCCCGCTCCACCGTTAAGGCACGCCGCAAGGACGTGCTTGCCAAGTGCTACGGCGGCGATATCTCGCGTAAGCGCAAGCTGCTCGAGAAGCAGAAAGAGGGTAAGAAGCGCATGAAGGCCATCGGTTCGGTCGAGGTCCCGCAGGAGGCCTTTATGGCGATCCTCAAGGTGGACGAGTAGGTCCCATGGCGCTTTCTGAATACAGCAAGCGGCTGCTGGGCGCCTATGCCGAGCAGCCGTTCCTTATGGCTCCCATGGCGGGCGTAACCGACCCCGCCTATCGCATCATGTGTCGCCGCCGCGGTGCCAACCTTGCCTACAGCGAGATGGTGAGCGTTGCGGGCCTTGCCTATGCCAGCAACAAGACGTGGCGCCTGGTGTTGCCGGCCGACGAGGAGCAGCAGATCTGCGTGCAGCTCTTTGGTTCCAAGCCCGATCAGTTTGCGAGTGCCGTCGCCGCCGTCGAGGAGCGTGTGGGCGATCGCCTGTCATTGATTGATATCAACATGGCCTGTCCGGCTCGCAAGGTCGTTACTAAGGGCGAAGGCTCGGCGCTTATGCGCACGCCCGACCTGGCCGAGAAGATTGTCGAGGCAGCGGTGGGCGCGGCGCATGTTCCCGTGACCGTGAAGATCCGCAAGGGTTTTTATGCCGAGGACCGCAACGCCGCAACGTTTGCCCAGATGCTTGAAGGGGCGGGCGCCTCTGCAGTTGCCGTGCACGGTCGTTGTGCCACGCAGCTCTACACCGGCCAGGCCGATTGGTCGGTTGTCGATGAGGTTGCCGACGCCGTCGAGATTCCCGTGATTGGTTCGGGTGATGTGTTCTGCGCCGAGGATGCCGCGGAGCATCTGCGCAGTTCTGGTGCCAGCGCGGTGTTTATCGCGCGCGGCATCTACGGCAATCCGTGGGTGTTCGGTGATGCTCGCGCCCTTGCGCTCGATGGCATGCCGGTGCCGGCGCGCAGCTCCGTTGAGCGCCTAGACGCCCTGCGTGAGCACCTAACGCTGACGCATGAGCTCCTGCCGCTCATGTCGCGTGCCCGTACGTACGCAAGCTGGTACTTAAAAGGCATGCCCCATGCCGCCGCTTGGCGTGCCCATGTGGTGCGCTGTTCCACTTACGAGGAGTTTATGGCGCTGGTCGATGAGATCGAGCGCGATGTGGTGGCCTGCGAGGCTGCCCTTGCCGCCGGCGAATCGGTGCCTCCACATCCGCTGGAGGCTTAAGGGTGGCCGTTACCGCGCTGTACGTGCACGTGCCGTTTTGCGCCCAAAAGTGCCGGTACTGCGACTTTGACTCGCGCAGTTTTGCTCCGTGCGACCTGAGCGCTGCGCTCGATGTCTATTTTGAGCAGTTGTTCGCGCGCCTCGATGCTTTTGGCAAGGCTAGGGCCCTTGAACAGATCCGCACCGTCTATGTTGGCGGTGGTACGCCGTCGCTGGCGGGGGAGCGCCTGGTGGAGCTGGCGCGGCGTATTCGTGCGTGGTGCGCCCCCGTTGAGTTTACCTGCGAGGCCAATCCCGAGTCGCTGACCGCCGAGCTTGCCGCTGCGCTTGCCAAGGTTGGTGTCACACGCGTCTCTCTGGGCGTGCAAACGCTCGATAACATCGAACTTACCGCTATCGGCCGTATTCACGATGCCGATCGGGCGCTCGCCGCCATCGCGACAGTCAAGAACGCTGGGCTTGACGTGTCGTGCGACCTTATGTGCGGACTTCCCGGGCAGACCGCAGCGAGTTGGAGGCGCACGCTCGATGGCGTGCTGGCGGCGGCTCCGCATCATGTGTCGGTCTACCCGCTCACGCTTGAGGAGGGGACTCCCCTTTATCGCATGGCGTGCCGCGACGAGTCGGTAGAGCCCGACGAGGATTTTCAAGCTTCGTGCATGGATGTGGCGCGTGAGCGTCTGGGTGCGGCCGGCTATCACCCGTATGAGGTGGCAAGCTATGCGCTCGACGGACATGAGTGCGCCCATAACATTGCCTACTGGACCGGCCAGGGCTATTTGGGCCTGGGTCGCTCTGCCGCGGGCATGCTCGATGCCGAGGATTTCGATCGTCTTGCAGGTTTGTTCCCCGGCGTGTCTTCTCGAGGCGATTCGTACCGCGTGCGTCTGGTGCAACGTGACGATGACGCGACGGCGTTCGAGGCCGAATATCTGTCGCAGCGTGAGGCTGCGGCTGAAGACCTGATGCTCGCTTGTCGCTTGACGCGCGGTATTGCGTCCGATCTGTTGGTTCGTGCAGCTTGCGTCATCCCAACGGGCGAGCTGGCAGCTGTCTGCGATCGCGCGCTCGAATTGGGTCTTGCCACTTGGGTGCCCGAGACGCTCGGAGTCCATGAGGGACCCTTCACTTCGGCAGACGTCCTCGCGGGCCATGTCCGTGCTCGTTTAGCGCCCACCCACTTGGGCTGGCTCGATGGAAATGTGCTGTTCGAGCTGTTTTGGGGTCTAGCCTAGGCCGCTCGGGTAGAATTACCGCAATATATACGCTGCTGTGAGCAGGAGGTTGCCGCGCATGGCGACGATGAACGAAAAAGATTACTACGAGATTTTGGGTGTCTCCAAGGACGCCACCTCGCGTGATATTCAGAAGGCCTTCCAGCAAAAGGCCCGCAAGCTCCATCCGGACGTCAACAAAGAACCTGATGCCGAGGAAAAGTTTAAAGAGGTTTCCGAGGCCTACGCCGTGCTTTCGGACGAGCAGAAGCGTGCGCGCTACGACGCCATGCGCTCGGGCAATCCCTTTGCCGGTGCACCGACGGCTTCGCCCTATGGCGGTGGCTATGCCGGCAGCGCCGGTTACGGCAATCCCTTTGACGGCGGTTTCCCCTTCGGGGGCGCCTGGGGCCAGCCGCGTCGCGGGCAGGCTGCCTATAATCCCGAGAACGGCGCCAACGTGGTCGTCGATATTAAGCTCGACGCCAAGGAGGCCAAGGGCGGTGCCCGCAAGACCGTTCGCTATACGCGCTTCGATACCTGTGGTCACTGCGGAGGCTCGGGTTCTGTTTCGTCCGAGCATGCACATACCTGTCCGAGCTGCGGCGGTCGCGGCCACATCGACGTCGACCTGTCCTTCCTGTTCGGTGCCGGCACGTTCCAGTCGGTCTGCCCCGAGTGCGGAGGTTCCGGTAAGGTCGTCGCCGACCCCTGTCCCGATTGCGGCGGCAGCGGTCGAACCCGTGTGACCTCCGAGCAGACAATTGAGTTTCCTGCCGGCACGCACGATGGCGACGAGGTCCGCATTGGCGGCATGGGTCACGCCGGCACCAACGGTGCCTCGGGCGGCGATCTTGTCGGCCGTGCCCATGTTGAGGCCGAGCGTCTGGAAGGCAAGGCCCGTACCGGTTTTTACCTGATGGGCATCGTGGCGCCGTTTTTGGTGCTGTCGGCCATATCGGGCGTGTTCTCGGCCTTTGCCGTGATGTGCTTTATTCCGTTTGCCATGGGCCTTTTCATGGTGGTCTCGGACGGCGTGCTGCACCGCAGCCTGCTGTGGTGGAAGCGCGGCGCGATGCAGTTTGCCAACGGTTTTGCCAACGGATTTATGTTCGCGCTCGTGTCGGTTTGGTTTGCGAGCTGCTCGCAACGTGCCATGCTTTCGCCCTACGCAATGCAATAACATCTAGCCCTCTGTTTGCGGCCGGCCCAGCTTGGGTATAGGACGCACTGTGACAATAATGAAAGTCGGAAGGATTCGGTCGTGTCGGAAAATAGGGATTACTACGAGGTACTTGGCGTCGACAAGGATGCCGATGCGCGGACGATTAAGCGCGCGTTTCTAAAGAAGGCCCGTACCGTACATCCGGATGTTTCGGACGACCCCGAGGCCGAGGCCAAGTTCAAGGAGCTCAACGAGGCCTATTCCGTTCTTTCCGATGAGCAGAAGCGTGCTAACTACGATCGCTACGGTTCGCCCGACGGTCCCGGTGGCTCCGGCTATGTCGACATTAACGATATCTTTGGCGGCATGGGCATGGACGACCTCTTCTCGTCGTTCTTTGGCGGCGGCGCCGGCGGTGGCGCCCGAAATCGCCGTAAGCGTCGTCGCGGCCGTGATATGGCCATCTCCCTTTCGGTGACCCTTGAGGAGGCGGCGCTCGGTTGCAAAAAGACGATCAGCTATGACCGCCTTGCCCCCTGCGAGGATTGCAACGGCACCGGTAGGGCCGAGGGTGCACAGGAAAAGCAGTGCAGCCGCTGCCACGGCACGGGCTATGTCACGACGGTCCAGCGTTCGTTCCTGGGCCAGGTTCAGTCCTCTTCGCCTTGCCCCGACTGCCACGGCGAGGGCACGGTCATCGATCATCCCTGCGAGACCTGTGACGGCCAGGGCCGCACGCCTTCGCACGATAAGATCGACATCGATATTCCCGCCGGCGTTTCGACCGGTCGCCAGCTGCGTGTGAGCGGCTTTGGCGAGGCCGGCCTTCGCGGCGAGCCCTCGGGCGACCTGATTGTCAACGTGCGTGTTGCCGACCATGAGCGCTTTAAGCGCAACGGTGACGACCTGTACCTGGTGAGCGATATCTCGATTGCGCAGGCTGCGCTCGGCTGCGAGATTGAGGTCGAGGGCATTATGCCCGACGAGGTCGTTAAGGTGACGGTTCCCGCCGGCGCCCAGTACGGCGACACCGTGAGCGTCAATAATTACGGCATGCCGCGCATTGGCGGTGGCGGTTCGCGTGGCCGCCTGATCGTGCAACTGCGCGTGGTCGTTCCCACCAATCTTTCCAATAAGCAACGCGAACTGCTCCGTGCTTTTGCCGATGAGATGGGCGATGACGTCGCTTCTGGTAAGAAGTCGGTGACCGACCGTATCAAGAGTGCCCTCGACGATATCCTCGATTAAGGAGCCCGCGTGCTCGCACCCCATATTTCCGTCGTCAACCTCGGCTGCCGCGTCAACCGGGTCGAGTCTGACCGCATCACTGCCGATCTTATGCGTCTGGGCTTTGCTATTGTGGATTCCCAGGATGCCGATCTGATCGTCATTAACACCTGTGCCGTTACGGGCGAGGCCGAGGCCAAGACCCGTAAGGCCGTCCGTCATGCGCTGGCCTATCCAAACGAGCCCTATGTGGTCGTGACCGGATGCGTGGTCAATTTGCATCCCGAGGAGCTGCTGGAGCTTTCGGATCGCGTGATCGCCGAGCCGTCCAAGATCGATGTCGCCGAACGTGTCTGCGAGGTGCTGGGCGTTGAGTCCGATAACGTTCCCGCCTGCAGCGATGGCGAGGTGGTCGATGTGCTCGGTCGCTCTCGCCTGGGCGTGAAGATTCAGGACGGCTGCAACCATCGCTGCACCTATTGCATTGTGTGGAAGGCACGCGGCCCCGAGCGCTCCGTGCCCGTCGAGTCCGTGCTCGAGCAAGTTCGCGAGGCCCAGGAGGCCGGCGTGCCCGAGGTGGTGCTGACCGGTGTGAACCTGGGTGCCTACGATGGCAAGAGCGCGACCGACGAGCACGTCGAAATCGATGAGCTGCTCGAGGCCATCATGGAGCGCACGTCTATTCCGCATGTGCGCATTTCCTCGGTCGAGCCTATGGATATCTCCGAGCGCCTGCTTAAGGTTATGGCGCGCTACCCGCAGCGTATCGCCCCGTTTTTGCACCTGCCCGTGCAGTCCGGCTGCACGGCGACCCTGCATCGCATGGGCCGTCCCTATAGTGCCGAGGCCTTTGAGGACACGGTGCGCATGATTCGCGCCAATCTGCCGCAGGCGTCACTTTCTTGCGACGTTATTGTCGGCTTCCCTGGCGAGACGGACGAGGAGTTCGAGGAGTCGCTGGCGCTGTGCCGCCGTGTGGGTTTCTCGCGTATGCACGTGTTCCGCTACAGCAAGCGTCCCGGCACCCTTGCTGCCGAGATGCCCGGCCAGGTGCCGCCCGAGGTTATGGCCGAGCGCAGCCGCCGTATGCGGGCCGCCGCACAGGAGCTCGCCATTGCCGACGCTCGTCGTCGCGTGGGCACGGTCGAGCGTGCCGTGCTCGAGTATGGTGACAACCTGACGCTCGGCTCGTTCCATCATGCCCGTCTTGACGATACCTGTGGACTTACAGCCCCGTGCCTGCTCGATGTTGCTATCATCGGAGTCGATGATTCCGGCTTGGTCCATGCACGCAGGGAGGTTCATGGAAGCCTCGAAGATTAGACTTACCGTTCCCGAGGGAATTGATCCCTCGCGCGTTTTGGGCGCCGGCGACGGCGTCCTTCGTGCGCTCGAGAGCTTGGTTCGCGCTCATGTGGTCGCCCGTGGCGATAGCATCGCCGTGAGCGGCGACCCGGACGAGGTCGAACTCGTGGCGCGCTTTTTCGAGCACGCTTTTCGCGAGGCGGCCGCCGGGCGCACGCTGTCTGCCGACGATGTCTCTCGCTGCCTGGCTGTCTTGCGCGACGGTGAGCACGAGGCTACGTCGCTTCGCGATGACGTGCTGCTTTCGTATCGCGGCCGCGTCATTCGCCCCAAGACGCTCGGGCAAAAGCGCTATGTGGATGCCATCCGCTCGCATACCATCACGTTTGGCTTGGGTCCTGCCGGTACCGGTAAGACCTATCTGGCTATGGCGCTCGCCGTTGCCGCGCTCAAGCGTCACGAGGTGGGCCGTCTGATCTTGACACGTCCGGTTGTCGAGGCGGGGGAGAACCTGGGCTTTTTGCCCGGTACCCTTGAGGAAAAGATCGATCCCTACATGCGTCCGCTCTACGACGCCCTTTTTGACATGATGGATCGCGAACGCACCGATGAGCTTATGGAGCGCGGCGTGATTGAGATCGCCCCGCTTGCCTACATGCGCGGCCGTACGCTGAGCGATGCCTTCGTGGTGCTCGACGAGGCCCAAAATACCACGCCCGAGCAGATGAAGATGTTCCTGACGCGCCTGGGCTTTAACTCCAAGTTTGTGATTACTGGCGACCTGAGCCAGCGTGACCTGGTGGGCCGTCGTGGTGGCTTGGCGGATGTCGAGAAGATTTTGGGCCGTGTCGACGATGTCGCATTTTCTCACCTCGAGCGTGCCGACGTGGTGCGCCATGCCCTGGTGGGACGTATCGTCGAGGCATATGATGCTTATGATGACGTGCGCGAGCAGCGCTCGCGCGACCGAAAGGAGTCCCGTTGAGTGTATTGATCAGCAACGATGCCGAGCTCGATACGCTGCTCGACGCTCAGGAGGTAGAGCACATCTGCGAGGTTGTGCTTGCCGCCGAGGGCGTTGAGCGTGAAGTCGAGATTTCCCTTTCGTATGTCGATGAAGACGAGATGCACGAGCTCAACCACGAGTGGCGCGGTATCGACCGCACCACCGATGTCCTCTCGTTTGAATGCGACTCGGCCTTTGACGAGGATATTCCCGCCGACGAGACGCTCGAGCTCGGCGATATCATCCTGGCCCCGCAGGTCATTGCCCGTCAGGCCCCCGGCTTTGGCAATAGCCCTGCCGACGAGTGCCGCCTGATGCTCGTGCATGGCATGCTGCACCTGCTGGGGTATGACCACATTGAGGACGACGAGGCCGAGGTCATGGAGGCCCGCGAGGACGCCATCCTGCGCGATCTGGCGCTCGAGCGCGGCGAGGACCCCAAGCTGGTCCACGTCGGCCCCATCACCAACCACGCCCACGACTAGGAGCCGTCTATGATTCCCGGATCGAACAAGGATCATCCGTCCTTCTTAAAGTCCTTCTCCTACGCCATGGAGGGCTTCGTCACCGCCGTCAAGACCGAGCGCAACATTAAGGTCATGCTTGTGGCGGGCGTGTGCACCGTCATTGCCGGCTGCATCGTGGGGCTCGACATTGCCGAGTGGGCCACGATTATCATCTGTTGTGGCCTGGTGATTCACGGCGAGCTGTGCAACACCGCCATGGAGGCGATTGTCGATCTGGCGACCCAGGAGATCCATCCTCTGGCAAAGCGTGCGAAGGATATCGCCGCCGCCTCCGTATACGTACTTTCCATCACCGCCGCGATTGTGGGATTGCTGGTATTTGCCCACGCGCTCGACTTTATTTAGAAAGGGATTTCCATGTCCGACAATATGCAGCCTATCGATGAAATTTTGGACGACGAGTCCCTGGATGCGGTGGATGCCGAGGAGACCGAGGCCTATGAGGAGGTCGAGGAGTTTGACCCGTTTGAGGGCATGAGCGACGAGGAGCTCGACGCCCTGTGCGACGAGGACGATGGCCTCGCGGGCTTTGGCGACGTTGAACCCGGTTTCCGCAGCGGCTTCGTCGCCCTGGTCGGTCGCCCCAACGCCGGCAAGTCCACGCTGCTCAACGCCTGCTATGGCAAAAAGGTCGCCATCACCTCGCCGGTGGCCCAGACGACCCGCCGCCGCATGCGCGCCGTCGTCAACCGTCCCGGTTACCAGCTAGTCTTTGTCGATACCCCGGGTATTCATAAGCCCAAGGACGGCCTGGGATCCGAGCTCAACAAGAGCGCGCTGTTCGAGCTGAACGATGTCGACGTTGTCGCGTTTTTGATTGATGCCACCAAACCGATTGGCAGGGGAGACGCCTGGGTTGCCGAGCGCGTCAGATGCGCCCGTTGCAAGAAGGTCTTGGTGCTCACCAAGGCCGATGAGGCCGATCCCGCACAGGTCATGGAGCAGCTTAAGGCCGCCCACGAGCTCATGGAATATGACGACGAGATCGTGACGTCGTCGGTCAAGAACTTCAACGTCGATGCCTTTATCGAGACCGTTGCGCACTTTTTGCCCGAGGGTCCGCGTTGGTTCCCCGAGGACATGGGTACCGACGCTTCCGACGAGACGCTCGTTGCCGAGTTTGTGCGCGAGAAGGTCTTGCGCCGCACCCGTGATGAGATTCCGCACTCCGTTGGCGTGATCTGCGATGCGCTCGAGCAGACCAAGAAGGTGCTGCGCGTGCACGCCACCATTTACGTCGAGCGCGAGGGCCAAAAGGGCATCATCATCGGCAAAGGCGGCGAGATGATCAAGCATATCGGTATCGACGCCCGTCGCGATCTTGAGCGCATCTTTGGCACGCAGGTCTTTTTGGAGCTGGACGTGAAGGTCAAGTCCGGCTGGCGCGACGACGAGGCCCAGATTCGCCGCTTTGGCTATAACGCCGAGGACTAAGGACGCGCGGCGCGCATGGCAGGCTCCCGGACATATCGCACGAAAGTGCTCGTGCTCGATAAGACGAAGCTCAAAGAGACCGACCTGATCTTGACGATGCTTGACGAGCGTGGACGGCAGGTTCGTGCAGTGGCAAAGGGCGCCCGCAAACCCGGCGGACGCCTGGCTGCGCGCTGCGAGCTGTTCTGTACGGTCGATATGCTGCTCGCACATGGACGGTCACTCGACGTGGTTTCTCAGGCCGAGCTTATGGAGGCGCCGCTCGGCGCTGCGCCCGATTACGAGACGACCTGCGCCGCAAGCGCGATCGCCGAGGTCGCGCGCGTGTGCTCGTTCGAGGACGCCGAGGACCCGTTTACCTTTGCCATAACGCAGCGAGCGCTTGCCCTGGTGGGCAGCGGGCTTGACACGGCACATATGGACCTACTTGTGGCGGCATATGTCTTTAAGCTGCTATCGCACGTTGGCTATCGTCCCGATTTTTCGGCCTGTGTGCTGTGCGGAGACCCCATGCTGTCGTATTTTTCAGCCCAGGCGGGCGGTCTCATGTGCGGGTCGTGCGCGTCGAGCGTTCCGGGTGCCGAGCTGGTCTCGACCGGTGAGACCGCATGGCTGCGCGCCCTCATGTCCATGACCTTCGATGCGCTCATGGCCGAGCGAATCGACCCGCATACGGCGGCATTCCTGCTCGGGCTTTCGCATGTTTGGGCTGCGACGCACACCGATCAGCGCCTCCGCGCGATGGAATTCATGTTGGGTCGGTGATGACGCGCAGGCGCGGGCTGCTTGTGGTAACATATCGGCCTGTTGGTACCTCGACCTTGGTTGCTCGCTCCACCGGCGGCTTCCCAGTCCGAGGCGAATCGAGTCGCCCGATGGCGACGCAAAACGAAAGGTGAAACAATGACTGTTTCCAAAGAGCGCAAGGCGGAGCTGACTGCCCAGTTCGGTAACACTCCGGTCGACACCGGCAACCCCAAGGTTCAGGTCGCCATCCTGTCCGAGCGCATCAAGGAGCTGACCGAGCACATGAAGTCCCACCAGAAGGACTTCCACACCCGTCGTGGCCTGCTCATGCTCGTCGGCCGTCGTCGTCGTCTTCTCTCCTACATCAAGAAGAACGACATCGTCGAGTACCGTGAGCTCATCAAGGCTCTGGGCATCCGCGACAACATCCAGTAGTCGCGGATAGGTACAAACCCGCAGGTAGAACGCTTGCATAAAGGTTTTGCGTCCTAATTTGTCCTTAAGGGTACCTAACTAATTGCCGAAATAGGCTCTATCGACCGTCTCGATGAACATCTGTTTGTCGGGGCGGTCGTAATTTTTACCGAGAATATTCTTGGCTGCGTGGCCCATCATCTTGTCCACCATCTGGGCGGGAACATTGTACTTCCACAGCATCGCCGTGGCCCACGTGTTGCGCAGGTTCTTCATCGGAAGGTAGCGCACCGTTATGTCTCCATTCTTAAAGTCCTTGCGCCAGAACTGGTTGAGCGTGCTGCGATCGTAGGGGTAGCCGGTGCCGCGGTCTACCAGATAGCGCTCGCCCTCGGCGCGTCGCTCGGCGATGATCTCGCGCAGGCGCAGGCTCCATGGCTCGGGGATGACGATTGGCCGGTAGCTGTCCTTGGTCTTCAGTGCCATGAACCCCTGGGCGTTGAAACCGAACTGCCGATGGAGGTCATAGACGGCGTAGGTATGGCCGTTGTACCGCTCGAACGAGATATCATCCACGCTCGCCGCCGACGCTTCGCCGACGCGGCACGAGCCGATTCCCATGAGGATGCAGCTCGATTCGTAGCGCTTTCCCTCCACTTCCTTTAAAAGCCGGTGGAGTTCGGGGAGCGTGTACACTTCGAGTTCGCTGTTGGGGGTCTTGTCGTTCTTGGGCATCTTGTATGCCACGTCCTTAAAAGAAATTCCCTTTACGCCGTGCAGCTTGGCGCACGTTACGAGGTTCCCGACCGTGATGTTGGACAGTTTGGCAACGGACGGCTTTAGCGTCTTTAGCCACAGCTGGTACTCGTTCACATCAACCTTGTCGAGCGCTACCTTTCCCCATCGCTTTTCGATGTGCGCTGCCCATTGGGTCAGGTACACCTTGCGCGTGTTGTCGGCAAGCTCTTCTTTTTCTACGCGGCTGTTCAGCTCGGGCAGATACCACTCGTACCAGCATTGCGAAAATGTCGGGCACGGTATCACGCGCTCATTTGGTGGCAGGTGGTGGATTTGCCAAAGGCGGCGCAGCTCATCGTCGGCTTCACGCGAGGTGCAGGGGCAGAGCGTCTTGGATTTGCGCACGCGGTTGAGCCCGTCCCACTCGCACCACCTGATGCGCCACTTATTCTTGGCGATTTTGGTCTTCGTTCCCCATGACGAACGTGTCATAATTAAAAAAGTCCCTCCTGTCGGGCATAGCCGACTCTAGCAATGCGGATGGGATTGTTTAGCGCTCCACTTGGTCTTGGCGGATTGGTGGGGCGCTTTCTTCTATAAACAGAAAATCTGTTTATCGCTACCAGGTGGCTCGCTCCTGATTGAGTATGATCTCGAGAGCGCCCACAGCGTTCATCAGCTCACCCTCGGCCTTGCGGTAGTCGCGGCTCGAGGTCTTCGTGCGCTCGCTGATGTACGTGATGACCGTGGTAGGCATGTCGAGGTCGTTGAAGTCGATTTTCAGAGCGAGCGTATCGACGTACTTCTGCTTGTCGGAGACGAAATTGCCGCTCATGCCCGACATGGAGAAGTTACTCTGGCCGCCGAATGTCATCGAGCCACCGCCGAAACTGCCGGTGGTCACCTCGGAGCCGTCCACGAGCACAGAGAAGCCGCGAATGGATGCGATGGGGGCGTAGTAGGGCTTCGCCTCCATTGCCTTTTCAGCAACCAGCGAAAGACCGCCGGTGAACAACGCGAGCGTGGCCTTGCCGGCGATGCCCATACCCTTCTTCTTGACCGCTGCAGTCGCCCTCTTCACGCAGATGACGCCGCGCTCGGTGTCGATGGCGAACTTGCCGTAATCGTGCGTGGGCGTGAACTCCTGCTTGCCCTTTTTGGCGCTGATGGCGCTCTTGAGCTCCTCAAGGCGCAGCTCGCCGTTGCGCTTGAGCTCCTCTGTTTCCTTCCTCATGCGCTCGAGGTCGAATTCCTTGTCCTCCTCGCTGTAGTAGTCGTCGTCCTTCTCGTTGTCGTCGTAATCTCCCATGCTTATTCCTCCTTGGTCGACTGGTCTTGTTGTTTCTTGAAATATGCCCAAGATCCCAGAAGTTCATCGGTCGTGCATCCATAGAACTTAGACAGGGCTATTAGCTTCGATGAGTTGATCTCACGTTGTCCGCTTTCCATCATGGAATAAGCCGAGACGCCAATACCTAAGACCTCTGCTATTTCTGCCTGCTTTTTGCCATATTTAAGTCTGGTGGCTTTTAGCCGGTTGTTCATATCTTGCCTCCTGGTTCACTGGCGCGAACTTATTGTACGAAAAACTTTACAAAAAGTGAAATAGATACTTGCAAAATGTTTCGACTCAGCTATATTCACTAATTGTGAACTACACAAATAGTGAACTAAGGAGGGATTCTATTGAATGCAATTGCTAGTGAGCGAGTTCGGCTCGGTTTAAGTCAGGGCGATTTGGCTAATCAACTTGGGTTAAAGACGCGCTCCTCAGTAGCTAGCTGGGAAAACGGAGGAGACATTCCAAGCTCGAAACTCGTTCTTATGTCTGAGCTCTTCCGCTGCTCGGTTGACTACCTGCTCGGGTTGACTGACGAGCGAACTTCTCGTTCGAACTAGCCCGCCCAAATGCCCCAACTATCCATCAAAAGGCAAAGGGAAGGAGGAATGGATGCCTGACACGATCCAATGGACGCTCAACTTCTGTGCCGGCATGTGCGTGGCCCTGTTATTTGAGGTTGTCCGCATTCAGATAAAAGTCGACGACATAGAAAAGCGTCTCATTCCCCGAGACCAAAAAGAAGGAGAAGGAAATGTCGATTGAGGAGCTTAAGAAGCGCGAGCGCGATGCCTACGAGGCTTTCATGGAAGCCGACTGGATGCACGCCGACGCCCTCATGGACGAATACCTCGATGCTGCCGCCGAGCTGAACGCTGCCATCTTGAAAGAGGCGAACAGGCTGTGAGACGCAGGTCTCCAGACTTTGAGAAGGGCTTCAACTACTGCCTGTTTCTCAACGTCATCGTACTTTTAGCCGTCCTGTTCCTCTTGCTTTTGGTCAAAGCCCTAGAAGGATGCTTATGAGTTTGAGTATGGCGGCCTCGTAGATGATTCCGATTTCCCCCGCTGAATGTTTGCGCTGGTAGATAGCGCACTTCTGTTCATCCGCTCCGCACCCGTCTCCATCGGCGCTGGGCTTTTTGGCCTTCTCCTTGACGCCGATCGCAAGGCGGTACCTGTGTCGCCGGCAGGCAACCCTATGCGACATGGAACGCAGCAGTCTCCCATGCCAAGCTGTTCCGCCTGACAAGACGGGCGCGCAGCGGATGAATGGAGCGACCTTTGATAACCGCATCCGCCATTTGCCGTGAGCAGGGGGAGCCTGTGACGGCTGCAATGGCTCGGCAGCTGGCTCCGTTGAAAAGCCAGACAGTCAGGTGCGATGCCTGGCAGCAAGTCTCAGCGTCGTGCGGTGCGCATCCGCGAATCAAGACGTCGTAAGTTCTCGATTCGTTCTCTGTCCGTCCGTTACCACTTGGATGTGCACCCCAAGGCGCTGAGAAAAGAAGAGTGGCTCCGAGAACACTCCTTTGAATTGGAACGCAGGGGAGTGAACGGGAGCCACAGGCAAACACCCACCAAAGGAGGTGGACGCATGAATCATACCAAAAGCGCCTGGGCCAATCCGCTCAGCGAGTTCCAGCAGTCGATGGATACGGCGGCGGAGAAGTTGCGCAACCAGCTCGAAGACCTCGAACCGTACTGCGGATCGCAGGCGCTCAAGTTCGCCGTCAGGGCGGGTCTGCAACCGCAGATGGCCTACACCGTCTCCGAGACGTCCAAGTATACGGGGGTCTCGGCAAGCACCCTTTATGCGGAGAACAAGGCTGGTCGACTGCCGTTCAAGACGGTCGGCAGCAGGAATGCGCTCATAAGAGTGGTCGATGTCGACAAGTGGATGGAGGGACGCTCCGATGGCCGTTAAGGTTTTCGATTTCCTGTCGGACCGCTGGATGCGGCTCAACCCGAAGCTGCGCAACGCCATCGTCTCGACCGTCCTTATCGCGGGGCTCATCTTCGCGGGATGGCTCGAGGGCACCGCTCCGAGCGGCATGTACTACTAGGAGGTGCCGATGGTCGGCTTCTTTGGATGGACCGCCGAGCGCGGTCGAGACGGCAGCTGGTTCGCGACCAAGTTCGTCGAGAAGGGCCCAACGAGGGGCAGCGCGACCGGAATCGTCCGCTCCCGCCATCTACTGGTCAACGTCAGCAAATCTGCGGACAAGGATGCTGCGATGCGGGAGATCAAGCGTCTCTATGTCATCGGAGCCCTGCAATGACGGAACCGACCGAAAACAATGGAGAAAATGTGGAATCGGGGGTAGTTGTCCCTCGAAAAAGGGACAACTCATATTTCTGGCGCTCTGACGAGGACAGATACATCAGGACGCACAGGATGGACGGCTATCTGCTGCTGTCGGAGATGATGACAGGCCGTGGATGGCCGAGGTCTCCCGAAGCCATTAAGAAGCATGCCAAGAGGGTGCTCGGAATCAACCTAGGCAAATACCCCGAATCGGGGATGCACCGCTGCATCTCGTGCGGGAAGTGGGACGTGCGCCCCAACTCCCATGCCGGGCGAATGGGGCTCTGTCCAGCCTGCTGGAGACGAAGGCAGGCGGAGGCAATCCGTGAGGGCATGGACGAGAAAAAGGCCGAGGCCGAGTACCAAAGGGAAAAGAAGCGCAGGCGCGATGCGAGAAAGCGCCTGCAAAGAGAGAAGGAAAAGAACAATGGAAGAGACTGTGGAACAGGTTCAGGCGAAGCCCGAGCCCGTGAAGATCTCGGCGCTTGAGCTCGAGAACGTCAAGCGCATCAGGGCCGTGGCGCTCCGTCCGACCGAGAACGGCCTGACCGTAATCGGCGGTCGAAACGGCCAGGGCAAGACCAGCGTGGTCGATGCAATCTCGTGGGCGCTCGGCGGCAAGCGCAAGCAGCCGTCCAAGCCCAACCGCGAGGGCAGCGCGACACCCGCGAAGCTGCACGTGGAACTGAGCAACGGCCTCGTGGTCGAGCGCTCGGGCAAGAACGCATCGCTCACGGTGACCGACCCATCCGGCAAGAAGGCAGGCCAAAAGCTTCTCGACAGCTTCATCGAGGAGCTCGCAATCGACCTGCCGAAGTTCATGGTCATGACCGACAACGAGAAGGCACAGGAACTGCTTCGAATCATCGGCATCGGCGGCGAGTTGGATGAGCTGGACAAGAAGCTCGGCGAACTGAAGAACGAGCGCCTAGACATCGGTCAGCGCAAGCGCGCCAAGGATAAGATCGCCGAGGAGATGCCGTTCTTCCCCGATGCCCCCGACCACCGCGTGTCGCCTGCGGAACTCATCGAACAGCAGCAGGCGATTCTCGCCAAGAACGGCGAGAACCAGCGCAAGCGCGCCAAGGTCGGCATCATCAAGCAGCAGCGCGACAACCTGAACATGCTGTGCGACAGCCTCAACAGCCAGATCATGTCGCTCAACGAGGAGCTGAAGCGCAAGACCGAAGAGCTGATGAAGCTCACCGAGGACTACCAGACTGCGCTCAAGGATGCCGCCGACCTCGAGGACGAGAAGACCGATGAGATCGAGCAGAGCATCGCCAACATTGATGCGCTCAACCAGAAGGTCGAGGCGAACGAGCGCCGCAAGCAGGCGCTGAAGGATGCCGAATCCCTTAACGACGATTACCAGAGCTGCAACAGCGAGGTCAATGCGGTCGAGGACCAGCGCAAGAAGCTGCTCGAGACCGCCAAGATGCCGCTGGACGGCCTGACGGTCGAGGACGGCAAGCTGGTGTACAACGGCGCGGTCTGGTCGGACATGAGCGGTGCGGAGCAGCTGCGCGTGGCGACGGCGGTCGTTCGCTCGCTCAAGCCCGAGTGCGGGTTCGTCCTGGTCGACAAGCTTGAGCAGATGGACGCCCAGACGCTCGCCGAGTTCGGTGCCTGGGCCGAATCCGAGGGCCTTCAGGTCATCGGCACCCGCGTGGCAACGGATGACACCTGCTCGGTCATCATCGAGGACGGGCGCGTGGTCGAGGGCGTAGGACAGCTGAAGGCCGAGATGCCTGAGTTTAAGGTCGAGATTCCCGAAGTCGAGATTCCCGAGGTCAAGATTCCCGCTGCCATGAAATTTGGAGGTAGCTTCTAATGACGTTCCAGATCACCCGCGGCCAGCGCCTTCGCCCACAGAAGGTCGTCATCTACGGCCCCGAGGGCGTCGGCAAGACGACGCTGGCGGCTCAATTCCCAAGCCCCCTGTTCATCGATACCGAAAGCTCGTCCGACTACTTGGACGTACCGCGCCTGCCGGCCCCCACGAGCTGGCAGATGCTGCTCGATGAGGTCACGTGGATTCGCGATTACCCCGAGGAGTGCGGCGGGACGCTTGTTCTGGACACCGCCGACTGGGCGCAGAAGCTGGCGGTCGATGACGTGTGCAACGCCATGGGCTACAAGAGCATCGAGGACGCCGGCTACGGCAAGGGCTACACCTACGTGACCGAGCGCTTCGGAAAGCTGCTGAACCTGCTGAGCGAGGTGTGCGAGCGCGGCTGCAACGTGGTCGTGACCGCCCATGCCATCATCAGCAAGTTCGAGCAGCCAGATGAGATGGGGGCATACGACCGCTGGGGCCTGAAGCTCATCGACGGCAAGAAGGCCAGCGTCGCGGCGATGCTCAAGGAGTGGGCGGACGCAGTTTTGTTCGCCAACTACAAGACCATCGTCATCACCACAAGCAAGGACGGTAAGGTCGGCAAGGCCCAGGGCGGAAAGAACCGAATGCTCTACTGCTCGCATGCCGCCACGTGGGATGCCAAGAACCGCTGGGGCCTGCCGGACGAGGTCCCCATGGAGTACCAGCAGCTGGCACCGTTCATCCCCGTCCCGCAGCTCGCACGGCAGCAGCCGCAGGTGCAGCAGCAGGCGGTCGAGACGGTCAACGTCTCCACGGTCACGCCCGAGCAGATCGAGCAGGCGCGAAACATCCCAGACCCGTTCGAGCCGGAGCGCCCGGCATATCTCAAGCCGCTCTACGACCTGATGCAGCGTGACGGTATAAGTGCGGATACGGTGAGCGAAGCTATCTTCAAGCGCGGTTATTTCCCCGAGGGCACGCCGGTCGATTCGCTGCCCGAGGATTTCGCAAACTTCCTCGTCGCGGTGTGGGACGGGATGCGCGAGTACATCAATTCCGGCATGGCAGCCGGTCGAAAGGAGTAAGAAATGGCAAACGACATGGGTCAGTCCTTTGGTTGGGACGGCGAAATCGATGCTGTGGAGAACGAGTTCGAGCTTATGGAGCCCGGTGAGTACCTGGCGACGGTCGAGAACGTCGAGCGCCAGCAGTTCAACGGCAGCGACAAGATGTGCGCCTGCCCCATCGCCAAGGTGAACGTCCGCCTGGACAACGGTCGCGTGCTCTCCGACCGCCTGTTCCTGAATTCCAAGAGCGCCTGGAAGATCACCCAGTTCTTCGTCTCAATCGGAATGCGAGCGGTCGATGCCCCCAAGGAGCAGAAGCTGGAGATGGATTGGGTCGACGCAGTCGGCCGCCGCTGCACAATCAAGGTCGGCACCCACGAGTACAAGGACAAGACCTACAACGAGATCTCCGAGTGGATGAAGCCCGATGTACAGGCCGCGGCACCCCAGCAGCACGTCTACGGCAGCGCCAACCCCGAGCCCGTCTCACCTGCATTGCAGGGCATGATCAACCAGACATTCCAGCAGGCGCAGGCCGCGCAGAACGGGGGCTTCTAAGGCATGAAGTTCAACCTGCGTCCCTATCAGGAGCAGGCCATAGCCGCAATCGAGGAGCGCTGGGAAGCGGGAGACCGCGCAACGCTCCTCGTTCAGGCAACGGGCACCGGCAAGACAATCGTCATGGCCGGTGTCACAGAGGACGCGGTCCGCGATGGCGGTCGCGTCCTCATTCTTGCCCACCGCGGCGAGCTGCTCCAGCAGGCAGCCGACAAGCTGCAATCATCCACGGGCCTGCGCTGCTCGGTCGAAAAGGCCGAGGACACGAGCGTGGGGACATTCGAGCGCGTGACGGTCGGCTCCGTCCAGACCCTGTGCCGCGAGAAGCGCCTTCGGGCGCTCGGCAGGGACAGGTTCACGCACATCCTCATCGACGAGTGCCATCATGCCGTCTCATCGAGCTACCAGGCGGTGCTCGACTACTTTGCCGGTGCTAAGGTACTGGGCGTGACGGCGACGGCAGACCGAGGCGACCGCCAGAACCTCGGCAAGGTATTCGATTCCCTGGCATTCGAGTACAACATGCCCGAGGCCATCAAGGACGGCTATCTGTGCCCGATCAAGGCGCAGACCGTGCCGCTCAAGCTCGACATTTCAAACGTCTCCGTTCGCTCTGGCGACTTGGCAGCAGACGAGCTGGGCACGGCGCTCGACCCGTACCTGCCGCAGATCGCCCAGGAGATGAAAAACGCCGGGCTCGAGGAGCGCAAGACGGTCGTGTTCCTGCCGCTCATCAAGACCAGCCAGAAGTTCTGCCGCCTGCTCAACGAATGCGGATTCCGCGCCGTGGAGGTCAACGGGCAGAGCGAGGACCGCGCGCAGATCCTGAAAGACTTCGATGACGGCAAATATGACGTTCTGTGCAACTCGCTTCTCCTGACGGAAGGGTGGGACTGCCCGAGCGTCGACTGCATAGTCAACCTGCGACCGACCAAGAGCCGAGCACTCTACGCACAGATAGTGGGTCGCGGCACGCGCCTGTCCCCTGAAACGGGCAAGACCGACCTGCTGCTGCTCGACTTCCTGTGGATGACCGAGCGTTTGGAGTTGGTTCGCCCTGCAGCGCTCATTACGGGCTCTCGGGAGGTCGCGCAGAAGATGACCGCCATGGTCGAGCAGGCCGGATGCCCGGTAGACCTGCAGCAGGTCGAGAGCAAGGCATCGGACGAGGTGGTGAAGGAACGCGAGGAGGCGCTTGCGCAGCAGCTCGCGGAGCAGCGCAAGAAGAAGGCCAAGCTGGTCAACCCGCTGCAGTACGAGATGTCAATCGCCGCAGAGGACCTGAGCGGATACATCCCCGAGTTCGCCTGGGAGATGGCACCAGCCACCGACAAGCAGAAGGCCGCGCTCGAGAAGTACGGCATCGACGCTTCAGAGATCTCCAACGCCGGCAAGGCAAGCAAGCTACTCGACCGAGTGAAGAAGCGCCGTGACAGCGGACTTAGCTCACCAAAACAGATCCGCCTACTCGAGCGCCGAGGATTCAAGCATGTCGGCACGTGGTCTCTGGATGCGGCAAGCTCGATGATTTCCCGGATCAGCGCAAGTGGCTGGCGAATCCCAAACGGCGTAAACCCTGCGACGTACGTACCGAGTGAAAGGAGTGAGTAAGATGGCGATTGGATTACCGAAGGACGCGAGCGGTGCGATCGTCCCGTTCGGCACAACCATGATGTACCGCGAGAACGGTAACCAGTTTCATGTGTCTGATTTCTTTTTCGAGGCGAGACCCAGAAGGTGGTTCGCGCGAAGCGGAAGTGAGTGCATCGAGACCAACAAGCTGTATCTCGAAAGCAAGAAGAAGGTCGCGGAGTACAGGGCCGAGGACGTTTTGGTAAACAGGCCCAAGAAGACAACCCCGCAGAATGCAGCACAGGCCAACAAGGGCGTAAATCTATCCACGCTCCCCGAGTATGCAACGCCCAACGAATG
Source organism: Collinsella sp. (assembly GCA_019425005.1). Taxonomy (GTDB): domain Bacteria; phylum Actinomycetota; class Coriobacteriia; order Coriobacteriales; family Coriobacteriaceae; genus Collinsella. The sequence goes on along the minus strand of JAHYYK010000004.1, from coordinate 43,121 downwards.
GGCCGAGGCTTTCAACGTGAGCCTGAGGACCGTCTACAGGATGTGCAGCCTTGGGAAGCTAATGACCGTGAAGGTTCGCGGCAGCATCCTCATTTACCGCGACCTATCCTTTGTACTGCTTGGGCTAGATAGGTGATAGCAATGGCGAATATCGAGTTACCAAAAGATACCGAGGGCCGCGAGATTCCGCTGGACACCCAAGTACTGTACGACAGTGATGGAACCGAATTTTTCACTGACAAATTCATGTATATACGTGTGACCGATGAATGGTGGTTCTTTGGGCATTTTGGTTCATCGACCTCTACGCATCAAGTCGTAGCGACGAGACTGCACCTCACCACGCCTGACAGCTGGGAGAAGCTGGAAGAGGACTTGGGAAGAGCGGCAGAACGCGATGTTGTTCCGACGGGCTGTCGATACTTCAATGCCACCAACAAATGCAACGGTTGTCCGCTTTATGGCAGCGTTAACTGTGATGCGCATAGAGACGAGCGTGCATTTGAGAACGTTCTCGACCGTATCCGCAAGCTGAGGGGTGAGGATTGATGAGCTGCTATTTCTGCGGAGGCCCGCGCATCGCGTCGGTTCATTCTGCGCCTGGCCGAGATGTCCGAAGCTGGTCTGTAGGCTCCATGACCATGACGCGCCGATACGACGGCGAACCGATCATCAGAGTTGAACTGGATACCAGCGTGGAGCTCGACGTCTCAGTCAACGGCTCGTGCGGAGAGACCGTCGGTGCCGGCGTGACGGCGATCGCCTACATCGAGGACATCGGTTACTGCCCATTCTGCGGACGCAAGCTGAAGGAGGGCGAATGACAGCCAAGGCATCGACCAAATATAAGGTCAGCAAGAAGGTGGTCAAGCGCTACCTAGCCGACCATGACCTGACGCAGAAGCAGTTGGCGCAGATGGCTGGCATCACGCCCGGTGCGCTTAGCGCTCTCATCCGCTGCCAGCGAGACATGCGCGTGGGCAACCTTTTCGCGCTCGCCGATGCAATGCGGATGGATCCGCGCGACCTCGTGGAGAAGGTGGACGAATGATTACCAATGAAGAATTGCGCGAGATAGCTAAAGAATTGCGCCTGCGCAGCTGTTGCGAGGGATTCGAAAGCTGTGATAAGTGCAAGGCACTCAGTGTGAGACTGTTCGGCGATAAATGGGTTTTGTGCCAACTGGATAGCTGTGACGCGAATTACTGGGGAGCTCTTGCCGATTTAATCGACTGTCCGATGTGCCGCGACCTTGTCGAGCACAAGCAAGACCCGTTTATTCCAGGCAAGCGGATGGCTGACGGCTACTTCCACTGCTCAAGCTGCGATTGGGACGGGCAACTTTGGGAGTACATCGGCTTCGGAGACATGCTGGCCTACGAACCGGTTCATTGCCCGAAATGCGGGGAGGAGATCAAGCGATGACCACCGAAGAACTGGACGAGATCGCGAAGAAGCTGGCACTGTGTTCGGTTGATTCGCTCGGCGGTGAGAGTCTGCAGAGGGCACTTGCCAGAATCACCAAGGCGCCGGCTACTGACTGGCGCACCGTGATGGGGCATATCGCAGACCTCATCGACCACGGCGTCTGCTACAACGTCTACGACGAAAACGAATACGGTGCCTGCGACAACGGCTTCGAGTGCTCCGTTTGCGGCTGCAGGGTCGAGGACGAGGAGCACTACCACGTGAGCGGTACGTGGAACTGGTGCCCCCAATGCGGCAAGAGAGTGTGGCCGAAGAAAAATGGGTGACGTCTACAAGCTGACGCAGAAGAGCGTCTGGACAAACGATGTCGGCAGGCACACCACCTGGTATCTGCTGGATGAGCGCAAGATGGGCTACTACATCGACTACATCGAGTGGACGGTGAAGCGAGACTGAGGGCTTCTCAGGCTGGATTCCGAGTGCATGGCCTTCCGCTACGACGGCAAGAGGGGCTGCGTGACCAGTTGGAGCGAAGTCGATACCGTCTGCGGTATGGGACCGCAAGAGGCATTCGAGACCGTCTGCGAGCACCTCGGGATTAAGGTGAGATACCTCTAGCTGGAAATGCCGGAACAATTATTTCCCTCAATAGAAAGGAACCCAACAAATGAATATTACCAAGCGTAGGGTCGCGTTCGTCGCGGCCCTCGTCGTATCCGTCCTGGCTATCGTGATTGTCTGCGGCCTGGCTGGATGTTCATCGTGCAGCCGTTCGGTCAAGAGCATGAGCAGCGATTTCAGCGGTGGAATCAACCGTACCGTCACGCTTTACGACAACACGGGCAAGGAGATCAAAAGCTGGCACGGCAAGTTCGACATTGAATCGAACGACCAAGAGATTTTCTTTGACGATGCCCAAGGCAAGCGCGTGATTATCCAAGGCGGCATTGTCGTTAGCGAGGAAGACTGATGTGCCTCAGTGAAAGCAATATCGCGCGTGCGTACCACCACGCGCTAAGCAAAACCCAGACTGTCCGAGATCTGTACACACCAAACGGAAGCTGCGAAGGGTGCGGTCGATGCTGCTCGCGTTTCATTCCAATGAGTGCATTCGATATGGTGCGTCTGTCAGCCTATGTCATCAAGCATGGAATCAGACCGCATAAGCGCATGGACAGGAGCATTGATCTCACCTGTCCATATCTCACCACGTCTACTAATCGCTGCTCCGTGTATCCCGCACGCCCCGAGGTGTGCCGCGCATACCGTTGCGACAAGCAGATTTGGGAAATGCCGGCATTCTACGGTGCCGAGAGCATGCAAGAAGTGGACATGTTGATATTTGCAAAAACCCAGGCGGCAGCATATGACGACTCTTTCGGAACATCAGATGACGAACCGTGCGGAATGTTTGAGAAAGTGGAGAAATGAAATGAATCCCAAAGGACCTAATCTCAAGGTCGTGCCGATCATGCTTGACGGCGATGACCTTTTGCCGAAGTACGCCCACGGCGTGGAAGACGCCGGGTGCGACCTCAAGGCGAATATTCCCAACCCAATCACCATCGAACCGTGGAAGTCGGTGTGGGTCGGCACGGGAGTGCATCTGGCGATGCCGGAGGGCATGTTCGCGTTCCAGGCACCTCGCTCGGGACTCAGCTGCAACCATGGCATCACGCTCGCAAATGCGCCGGGAATCATCGACCCCGGCTATCGCGGCGAGATTCGCTGCAAGCTGGTGAACCTGAGCGATGAGCCCTACACGGTCTACCCGCTGGAGCGAATAGCCCAGCTGGTGTTCCTGCCGTTCGTCAATGCCGTGTTTACAACGTACGACAGCCTGCCGGAAAGCTCTCGCGGCGAGGACGGCTACGGTAGCACGGGGGCGATGTGATGGCAGATCAGGTGGGGAAGCGCTGCGCCACGTGCAGGTTCGCCAAGAACCCGCACACGGTCAAGAGCACCGTGGTCGATGCCAAGTACCTGACGTGCTGGCACAACCTGCCGCACGAGTGCCAGCCGTGGAACAGGTGCAATTTCTGGGAGCCGAAGGAGGTAGAGCGATGAGTGATCACCCCGATGTGTACCAGTGGATTGCGGATAGAAAAACAAATCGGGCTTTATTAACGGAACCATACATCACGCTTCCAGCACCGCATGTTGAAAACAATGCCGAAGAGCGCCGCAACGCCATTCGCGCCGTCGGTTTCCTAGAGGGGTTCGGCGCGATGCTGTGGAATTTCGTCGGCCCCAACCTGTCGGACGAAGAAGTAGCCGAGTACGAGAAAAACGTTGCGAGCATCGCCGCGTATATCGGACTGCCGCCACGGGAGGACCGCTGATGTGCCAAGTGATGGGAGTCGACATGACTGAAAACGAGATAACGCTGACAAGGGATGCCGGATGTCCCGAGCACTACAGGGGCAATGGGTTCATCACGTGCTCCCGTGCCATGAAGTCGGCGCTCTCCATGTGGCCTGCCGCCATGGCGCTGTGCAGCACGATGTCCGTCTGGTGGTGGTGCTGCGCCTTCAAGTACCTATGGAGGTGCGCGGTCAAGGGCGCGACGCTCAAGGACATCGACAAGGCAATCGACTGCCTGCACAAGCTGCGCAAGGAGATCGAGCCGTGCCTGAAGTCGCAGATGAAGGCCGACCGCATTATCGCCGGCAAGAGCGTTGAAGACCGATGAGCTCGCAAAAGAAAGGGAAAGGACAAGACAGATGGCAGGACACGAGACCGTGCGCTCGACCGACTTGAGCGCGCTGCAGGGCATCTTCTTCGAGGAGCTGGACAACCTGATGTCGCTTGACATCAACGGCGATGACGAGGCGATCGAGCGCGAGATCAACCGCGCGAAGGCCGTCTCAGACGTCGGCGCGCGTGCCATCGAGAACGCCAACACCGCCGTTGGCATCATCCGCGCGCGCTCCGAGATGGTCGGCGCGAAGCTCGCGAGCGTCCCCGCGATGCTGAAGGCCTAAAGACGATGAGCAGGGTCATGACGAAGGCGGAACACAGGTGGCTTCTCGACATGGCCCCGCGATTCCGCTCATGGGACGATCTTCTCGCTTCTTTCGAGTGCGCTTTCGGCTACCGACCGAAGCGCGAGACGGCACAGAGCTACACGTCCAGGCACGGCGTGAAGCTGATGAGCACCACCGTCCGTTGGCTGGAACACCCGGAGTATGACGAGTTCCTGCGGGAATTCGTCCCCGGTCACAGCCAGGGCGAGATCATCGACGAGTTCGATAAAAGGTTCGATATAAGGTTGAGGGTTGCCCAGCTCAAAGACCGCGAGTCGACGCTGGGCCTGAAGCAGGGCACATATGGAGGCAGGTTCGCGCCGGGCACCGTGCCGCCCAACAAGGGCAAGAAGCTGACCGACTACGTCAAGGACGAGGCGAAGTTGGCGAACATCCGCAGGTGCCAGTTCAAGAAGGGCGATGAAGTCCACAACGAGTGCCCCATCGGCACCGAGCGCGTGAGCAGGGATGGCTATATCGAGGTCAAGGTGCCGAAAGAGGATGCCGACGACCGCGCCCACGGATGGTGGAAGCCGAAGCACCGGCTCATCTGGGAGCAGGTCCACGGTCGAAAGCTCCAGAAGGGCGAGAGCGTGATGTTCGGCGACCGCGACATGACCAACTTCGACCCCGAGAACCTCGTGATGGTCACGCAGGCGCAGCGGCTTTTCATCAACAGGCACGGCATCCCGTACCACGATGCCGAGTCGCTGCGCGCTGCCGTCTCCATGGCGAAGCTGAACGAGGCGATCGTGACCGCCGAGCTGAGGCCGCGCAAGTGCCCGTGCTGCGGCAAGACATACAGGCCGCAGTACAAGGCGCAGCGCACCTGCCGCGAGTGCCTCGAATCGGGCCGCAAGGCGACGCGCAGCTACGGCCTGGGCGTGTGCGAGAAATGCGGGGAGACCTACAGCAAGTTCAGCCCGCGGGGGAAGTATTGCCCAAAGTGCAGGAAGAAGAAATACAGAAAGGAGAAGAGCTGATGGAAGACCACAGCGACCTTCTGGACGCGCTCTCGGCAATCGACCCGTCAACACTCAACTACCAGGAATGGCTTGACGTCGGCATGGCGCTCCACGAGAGCGGGCTTCCGCTCGATGCGTGGGACGAATGGAGCCGCAGGGACGCCGGCAGGTACCACGAGGGCGAGTGCGAGCGAAAATGGCGCGGATTCGGCTCGGGGCAGACCAGAGTCAAATCCGGCACGCTCGCCAAGATGGCGACCGAGCGCGGATGGGTCCCGCCGCGCATGTCCCAGGGAATGGGCGAGGCGCTGTCGTGGGACGGCGAGATCTCGACCGCACTCATCGACCCGTCATGGGTGGAGCCGGTCGAGCTGCCCGAGACCGACAAGACCGGTCCCGAGGAGCTCGTCGAGTACCTCGGCCACCTGTTCGACGAGGACGATATTGTCGGCTACGTGTGCGAGAGCTGGGACCGCGAGGGCAAGTGGCTCCCCAAATCGAAGGGCTGCTACTCGCGCACCGCCGGCGAGCTGATGCGCGAGCTGAAGAAGCACGGCTCCATCGAGCAGGCGCTGGGCTCCTACGACGACCGCGCCGGCGCATGGATCCGCATCAACCCGCTGGACGGCAAGGGCGTCGGCAACGCCAACATCTCCGAGTTCAAGTACGCGCTGGTCGAATCCGACACGCTTCCCAAGGAGAAGCAGCTGGCGCTCATGCAGGAGCTCCAGCTGCCGTGCGCCGCCATCGTGGACTCGGGCAGGAAGAGCCTGCACGCCGTGGTGAAGGTCGACGCCCGCGACTACAACGAGTACCGCGACCGCGTCATGCGCCTGTACGACGTGTGCCGCAAGAACGGTCTCGACCCCGACACCCAGAACAAGAACCCGAGCCGCCTGTCGAGGATGCCCGGTGCCATGCGCTCGGGCGAGCGGCAGCGTTTGGTGAGCGGGCCGTGCGGCAAGGCATCTTGGTCCGAGTGGTGGGACTGGATGCAGGAGACCACCGACGATTTGCCCGACCCCGAGAACCTGGCATCCGAGTGGGAGAACATGCCGGAGCTCGCGCCTCCGTTGATTGACGGAGTGCTGCGCCAGGGACACAAGATGCTGCTCGCGGGGCCGTCCAAGGCGGGCAAGTCGTTCGCGCTCATCGAGCTGTGCGTGTCGCTCGCCGAGGGAAAGCCGTGGTTCGGCTGGGAATGCGCGCAGGGCAGGGTGCTCTACGTCAACCTCGAGCTTGATTCCGCGAGCTGCCTCCATCGTTTTAAAGACGTGTACAAGGCGCTCGGCTATGCGCCCGAGAACGTGAAGAACATCGACATCTGGAACCTGCGAGGGCGCTCCGTGCCGATGGACAGGCTGGCCCCGTCGCTCATCCGCCGGGCGCTCAAGACTCGCCCCATCGCCGTGGTGATCGACCCGATCTACAAGGTCATCACGGGAGACGAGAACAGCGCCGACCAGATGGCGGCGTTCTGCAACCAGTTCGACAAGGTCGCCCAGCAGGTCGGTTGCGCGGTCATCTACTGCCACCACCATTCCAAGGGCCTGCAGGGACAGAAACGCTCCATGGACCGCGCGTCCGGCTCGGGCGTTTTCGCGCGAGACCCCGATGCGCTGCTTGACATGACAGCGTTGGAATTGACCGACGAGTGCACCAAGGCGCACTACGACTGGCGCAGGCAGCACGCCATATGGGCTGCTTTCGACAAATACCTGCCTGAATGGCGCTCCGATGAGAAGTTCGTCGGCATCGACTCGGCGGACGATTTGCAGAAGTGGGCGAACGAGCCCGCCAACGGCGCACCAATCGAGTTGCGCCGCGAGCTGGAATCCATCCACGAGAATCTGCAGGAATCGTCGCGCGGGTGGGCGGCATGGCGCATCGAGGGCACGCTTCGCGAGTTCCGCAGCTTCAAGCCGAAGAACCTGTGGTTCGAGTATCCGGTGCACCTGCCGGATGAGACGGGTGCCTTGGCGGACCTGAAATGCGAGGGCGAGTACGACCCGAGGGCTAAATGGACGAAGGGACAAGAAGCTGCGAAAAAGGCCTGCAAGTCGGTGCAGCAGCAGAAGATCGACTTGATCCGCGAAGCTATGGAGCAGTGTGTCGAGGACGGAGTGAAGCCAACAAGGGTGAACGTGCTGGAGCGCATCGGCGACGTGAAAATTAACGGCAAGCCTTTTAATGAAGGGGCGCTCAAATACGCCACAGGAGAAAAGGCGAACTGGAGCCCGTTCCGAGTCAAGGAAGACACCGACATTCTTTACGACAGGAACAACCAGGCGCTTGATTTCGACGGTGAAATCGATCTTTCTGAATAGGTATTAAATTAAATAACCCACGGGGTGTAAAGCCTAGTTTTTACGGGTTTACAAGGGTGTAAAAAAAGGGGGTGTAAACCTATTACTACGTAATAGGGATTTACACCCTACACCCCAAGGGGCTGAGTGCAGACACGTGCGTGCGGGCTAAAGCCGCGCCCGCACTCGTGCGCTGTGGCTGACGGTCTGCACGCAACCCCCCCCGCGGTGTAAACGGGAATTCCGCGTTTCGCCGCTTTTCAAAATTTTCGACAACTGAATCAAACGAGAGGGGTTCGCTATGAAATTCGACCCATGGACATTCGTCGGCTATCTGGTCGCGCTGGCACTGGTCACGCTGGGGCTGCTGCTCATCCTGTGGGGCTGTCTCGCCGTGCTCGCGCAAATCAGGGGGCTTTGCTGATGGCAGGCGAGTGGTCGGCGTTTCTCGCCATGCCCGTGCCCACCGTCACGCACAACGACCTTGAGCCGTTCATGCGCAAGGGCAAGCCGAGCATCCGCAAGTCCGACGAGCTGAAGGAGGCCGAGGACAGGATCATCGCGCGCATAGTCGCCAAGGGCGTGCCGGACAAGCCGCTCGGCGGTGCGCTGAGGCTGCACGTGACTTGGTGCTTCCACGTGACCGGCGACCACCGGCAGGGCGAGCCGCACCTCACGAAGCCGGACACCAGCAACCTGCTGAAGACGCTCGAGGACTGCCTGACCAGATGCGGGGTGATCAGGGACGACTCGCTCATCTGCTCGCACGACCTGACCAAGGGATGGTCGGACCCGCAGGGAATCTACGTCCGCGTCGAGTGCATCGGCTTCGATTCGGGGGACGGCACCGCGACTATTGGCACAGACAGATGAGAGGGAAGGGATACAGGCAATGGGAGGAAACAGCGCGGGCCGCGTGCAGACGCGCAGGTTCCACAGGCTCAAGGCGGAGTTCTTCGCCAGGTGCCAGGCCGAGCGCCCGGTGTGCTGGCTGTGCGGCCAGCCCATCGACTACTCGGCGGACCCCGGCACGACCGCCGACTCGCTGACACTGGACCACCGCGTGCCCGTGAGCAAGCGACCGGACCTGCAGGAAGACCCGGCGAACTTCGAGCCCGCACATTTCGCGTGCAACTCGAGACGAGGCACCGGCGAGCCGCCCGTGAGCCTGGGGGTGCTGAGCCGCAAGTGGACAGCGGACTGAGGGGGAGGGGCGGTAAGCGATCTACCTGCGGGTTTGGCGGACTACCATCCGCGTGTGCCTTCTTCCTCTCTCCCCGCATTTTCGATTTGGAAAACCCGCAGGTAGAGGTGTGTTTTTGATTGATGTTCGGGGTAGATGCCCCGAAAAGCCGGCGGACGAGGTGATTTTGGATGAAGTTGGATGAACTTAAAGGCTTCTCAGAGACGTTTGAAGATGCCGTTTTGCACGCCGACTGGCTGAGAGACCAGTACGGCAATATCGCCCCGAAATTCATAGCTACAGTCCGTCTGGGGCGGTCTTTGGCGCAGAAGCTCGATAAGCTTGAGCAACACGACTGGATAAACGCCGCCGACAAGCCCGACACGACCACCGTGAGCCAGTACCTGAAAGTCCTGGACGCGCTTAAGCTCAACCCGAGCTGCGACAAGTCCATCAAGGCCAAGCCGCAGAAGAAGAAGTCGAGCTCGCTGGCGGCATTCACCTCCGGCTTCAAGGTCGTGAACGGCTGATGGACACCCTCTACGTCAAGGTAGACAAGAAAGGTTACGCCGAGCCGCGAATCTGGACCAAGCCCTTGCGCGAGCTCACGCCCGAGACCTCGCTGGGATTCGAGGTCATCGACTACGCCCGCGAGGTGCTCCACGTGGAGCTGCGACCGTGGCAGAAGTGGTTGCTCATCCACGCACTCGAGCTGAACGAGGACGGCAGCTACCGCTTCAAGAAGGTCATCGTCCTCGTGGCGCGACAGAACGGCAAGACGATGCTCGCCAGCGTGCTTTCCAGCTGGTGGCTGTTCGTCGACTCTCAGCGCCACCCCGAGCGGGTACCTCCCGTGAAGTTCAAGATCGTCGGCACCGCCCAGAACCTCGACATCGCGCGCGAGCCTTGGTCGCAGGTTCGCCTGTGGTGCAACCCGGAGCCGCCGAGCGAGGCGGAATCGGAAGTCGCGATAGCCGATTTGCAGGAGGCGACCAACAAGGTCTCGGACACCAACGGCAAGGAGTACATCCAGGCGGCGTCGCTGGCACACTACGAGATCCGTGCCGCCAAGAACGCCCGCGGCAAGCCCGCCGCCCGCGTCCTCATGGACGAGCTGCGCGAGCAGGAGAACTGGGTCGCGTGGAACGCCACCTCGCAGACCACGAAATCCTTTTGGAGCGGTCAGCTCTGGGGAATATCCAACGCCGGCGATGCGAAGTCGGTCGTCCTCGCCGCCCAGCGCAAGGCCGCGCTCAAGGTGGTCGCCAGCTGGGAGAAGCTCGTCGAGAAGCGCGGCATGGACCCGTTCGAGTGGGCCGACAAGCACGACAACGCGATCGGCATCTTCGAGTGGTCGGGCCGTGACGGCTGCGAGCTGGACAGCGACGAGGATCTCCTGCAGGCGAACCCCTCGTGCGGCTACGGCGGCATGACGCTCAAATCGCTCAAATCCGACATCGACGGCATGACCGAGGCGGCCTTCCGTACCGAGGTCCTGTGCCAGTGGGTCACGGCTGACGTCACCCCCTACGTGGATGTCGAGACATGGGAGTCGCTCACGGACAACGACAGTAGAATCCCCGAGGACGAGCGCGTCGTGCTCGCCATCGACACCAGCGAGGACCGCAAGACAACCTACATCGCGGTTGCCGGCGCGAGGGGCGACGGCCTTGATCATGTCGAGGTCATCGCCCGCCGTGACGGCAACCTGTGGGTGCCGAAGTACCTCAAGTCCGTGCAGGAGGCATGGGGCATCGACGAGGTCGCGCTTCAGTCGAAGGGATGCCCTGCGGGGGACTTCCGCGACATGCTTGAGGAAGAAGGATGGACGGTCCATGCCATCGAGGGCAGCAAGCTCGGCTCCGTAGCAGGCAGCTTCAAGGATGCGGTACTCGACGGGACCATCCGCCACACCGACCAGCCGGTCCTCACGCAGCAGCTCAAGTGCGCCGTGACGCGAAAGCTCGGCGAGGTCGATGTCTGGATGCGCAGGGCATCGCAGGGGCAGATCTCGGCGGTTGTCGCCGCGAGCGAGGCGCTCTGGGCGCTGCGCAACTGCGAGCGACCTAAGCCCAAGGCCAAGCCTTCGCCCTATCCGCTGACGATTATCTAGGAGCTGACACATGCGCTTTTCCGACCGCATCAGGGCGGCTTACGATGGCTTCACGGGCAAATCCGAGACTGCCGAGAATGCCGCCGGACAGCCCGAGACCACCGCGCAGCACGCTGTTCCGTACGCGCCGATGATTCCCCCAGGCTTGCTCGAGGACATCGCATTCGGCGATTACGACCGCCGCGACCTGTGGGCCGCCGAGTACAGCGTGCGTATGGTGGTCGATTTCGTGGCGAGTAAGATCGCGGCGCTCCCGTTCCACGCCTACCGCGTTAAGCCCAACGGCGACCGCGAGGAGGCACCCAATTCGGAAATCGGCAAGCTCATCGCCGACCCGAGCTACGTTGCGAACGAGACCCGTTACCGTCTCATCCACTCGCTGGTGGTCGACATGATGCTCAACGACCAGTGGCTGATGCTGCTGACCATGGACAAGGACTACGACTACCGCCTGCGCCGCATCCCGTACGGCACTTATTCCGTGCAATATAACGCGCTCGCGGAGCCGACTGGCGTCCAGATCAGCCTGCCGAACGGTCAGGTCAACTACGAGCTGCCGAACAAGAACGTCCTGCTGTCGCTCGGCTATCCCGGTGCGGTCGGCAACCCCAAGCCCATGTCCGGCGCCTTGGGGCCGCTGCTCACCGAGGCGCGCGAGCTGGCGAGCTACCGCCGCTTCATCGCCCAGAACGGCGGTCGCATCCCCGCCTACGTCAAGCGACCCGCCGGTATGCCGTGGGCGAGCGAGAATGCGCGGAATGACTTCATCCAGGGTATGCGCGCCTACCGCAAGGGCGGCGGCAAGGACGGCGGCTGGCCCCTGCTCGAGGACGGCATGGAGATCGTCACGGTCGACGCTTTCAAGCCCGTCGACATGGCCGACCTCGACGCACGCGACCGAATCGGCATCGCGGTGTGCAACGCATACCACATCTCACCCGAGAATGTCGGCATCCGCACGGGCAACAAGTCGAGCGTGGAGGCCTACAAGGACCAGCTTTGGAATGTCGAGCTGTCCCCATACGTTGTCCAGCTCGAGCAGCAGCTGAATCAGGTCATCCCCAAGGCGGTCGGCGAGGAGGATGTCTTCATCCTCGCGAACATGGACGCGCAGCTGCGGGGTACCCCCAGCGAACAATACAAGGCGTTGAGTACGGCGACCGGTCGACCGTTCATGTCCCTGAACGAGGGCCGACGTAAGCTCAACCTTCCCGCCAAGGATGACGGTGACGAGGTGATCGTCCCGCTCAACGTCACCCAAGGCGGTCAGCCGTCCCCGCAGGACGGCGGCAATACCCAGAACGCCCAGACGGGCGCGAGCCCGAACGGGAGGTAACAAGATGAGCAAGCTCGATTTCCTCAATTTCGAGGTCAAGGCCGTCCCCGAGGAGGAGGGCGTGTTCGAGGGCTACGCCTCCACGTGGGAGCGCGACCTTATCGACGACGAGATCACCAAGGGCGCTTACGCCGAGACGCTTTCCGCCGACTACCCGGACGGCGGTGCGGGAATCCCACTCTACTGGGGCCATAACTACGATTCCCCGCTGAACTGCATCGGCGAGTCCCTTTCCGCCTGTGAGGACGATAAGGGCCTGAACGTCAAGTTCAAGTTCGACCTTGACACGAATGAGGGCAAGAAGGCGTACGGCCTGCTTAAGCGCGGCCTGGTGCACCAGATGTCGGTCGGTTTCCTCGCCCAGAAGACCGCTTGGGTCAAGGACGAGGGCGACCAGTTGTCGCACCGCCGCATCGAGAAGGTCAAGCTCTTCGAGGTCTCCGTTGTGCCCATCGCCTGCAACCAGCAGGCCGAGGTCACCGACGTCAAGAGCGGTCGCGCCATCTCCAAGGACAACGAGTCCCTCATCCAGCAGGCCGTCCAGTGCCTGCAGGACGTACTCAAGAATGTCGGCTCCGATGACGATTCCGATGAGGATGAGTCCGATGAGACCGACGAGAAGGCTCATGCACTTGCCGAGCGCAAGTCTGAGATAGAGAAAATCGCCGAATACCTCGGCGGAGCAGTCACCGATTAGGAGGACAAACATGCGCATTAAGGAGCGTATCGCCGCCGAGAAGAAGGCGGCACAGGACATCCTCGCCAAGGGCGAGGAGAACTTGACTGATGAGGAGTTCGAGCAGCTGAAGCAGCACGTCTCCGAGGCCAAGAAGCTCGAGGAGCGCGCCGCCCTGCTCAAGGACGGTGCCGAGATCCTCGACAACGCCGCCGAGGGCAAGAACCCCGAGCAGAAGAAGGAGGAGAACGCCGTGACCGCCAAGAGCATCGGCGAGCATTTCGCCAACGAGCTGAAGGCCAAGGGCCTCGACGTCGCTCAGGCGAAGACCATCAACTTCGAAACCTCCGAGTTCAACGTCAAGGACGCTACCGACGTGAACCTCACCGGTGGCCCCACCGGCTCTAACGCCCCGTACCTCACCGAGCTTGACACCCCCGTGTTCGCTCCGCGTCAGGACCTGCTCATCGTCAATCTGTTCGGCACCGGCACCATGGGCGGTCAGGTGCTGAAGTACCCGGTCTACGGCAAGCTCGAGGGCAAGCCCGGCGAGACCGCCGAGGGCGCAGCTGCCGCACACACCCACTTCCCCGACCCCACCTGGGAGAACGATTCCCTCCACACCATCACGGACCTGTGGGAGATCACCGACGACATGATCGACGACCTGCCTTACGTGGTGTCCGAGATCAACGACCACAACGACTACGAGTTCGACCTGGTCAAGGAGGACAAGATCTGGAACGGCGACGGCACCAGCGACAACATCAAGGGCCTTGTCGCTCGAATCCCGATCGACTCCGTCATCGACAACACCAGCACCGAGCCGCTCGAGGACCGCATCTTCACGGCAGTCACGATGATCAAGAAGAACGTCAACCGCACTGCTGACGGCCTTGTCATCAACCCCGAGGACTACAAGACCCTGCGCCTGAAGCGCGACAAGAACGGCCAGTACTACGGCGGCGGCTTCTTCCTGCCGCCCTACAACGGCACCGGCACCCTCGTCATCCAGCAGACCCCGTGGGGCCTGCCGACCGTGGTCACCCCGACCCAGGCGAAGGGCAATTGCGTGGTCGGTGCCTTCAAGACCGGCAAGGTTCTCTCCCGCGGCGCGCGCACGCTGAAGACCAGCGACTCCCACAAGGAGAACTTCGGCTCCGGCATTACCGCCTTCCGCCTGAAGGAGCGCTGCACGCTCCAGGTCAAGTACCCGTACGCCTTCGTCAAGGTGTCCACGGACGAGACCAAGGTCGTCGCGCAGTCCGACGATTCCGGCATCGAGGTCCAGTCCGACGAGCCCGCGGCCGATACCGAGACCGCCAAGACCGCCAAGACCGCCAAGGCCACGAAATAGCCTCGGCTGACTGATTGGAAGGGGGCATCATGACCGAATCTTTCCTCGGCGACCATACCGACTACAGCGGGCTCGATGCCCCCATGTTCAACGCCGCCGCCGTGAGCGCCATCCGCGGCTACTGCGGATGGCATATCGCGCCGTCGATGGAGCTGTCCGGTAGGGTCGGCTCCGCTGGCGGCAAGATCATCCGCATCCCCGCGCTCAACGTGACCCAGGTCACGAAGCTAGCGCTGACCGACGGCACCGACCTTCTGGAAGGTGCGCAGTGGAACACGGCAGGCCTTGTCGAGCTCGCTGCGCCCGTCGAGCCGTGCCTGAGCGGCATCGAGTATACCGTCACCGCCGGATTCAACCCAGATGACGCACCAGACCTCATCGCGGTCGCGCTGCAGGTCTCCCGCCGAGCGGCGAGCGCCCCCGCGGGCACCGTGCGCTCCCAGAGCGTCAACGGTGCATCCGTCAGCTACGCATTCAGCGGTTCCGGCGCTACGTCCATCCAGCTCATGCAGGACGAGCGCGAGATTCTCGACAGGTACAGGATTGCGAGGCTCCCATGAGCGGACGTCCAAGATCGTGCTTTGACGGATTCGGTCGACCGCTTAAGCGCCTTCGCGCCGAGGGCGAATACGACCCGTACAATCCACTCCACAAGGTGCCCAATTGGGACGGTGAGGTCGATGAGCTCGCGTTTAACGGGTTTATCTCGACATCATCGTCCGTGATGAGCCCCGATGGCGCACGCGAGCAGGTAGCCACCGATGCCACGCTCACTGACCCCACGGTCGACATCAGGCGCGGCGACCGAATCAAGGACGGCTCGCACGTATACACGGTGGATGTCATGCCGTCTGTCGATGCCAACCCGTTCACGGGTTGGCAACCGACCCTCGAGGTCGGACTTCAGGAGGTGGAAGGCTGATGCCTGCCGCAGGCCAGACGAAGGTCAAGTTTAACGACAAGTTCTTCGATGACATCCTCCACAGCGCAGGAGTCGAGAACATGTGCATGTCCAAGGCGCAGCAGGCGCTCGCCAACATCCGCGCGACCGCTCCCGTGGATACAGGTGCGTACCGCGATGGGTTCCGCATCGAGGTCCACAAGTCGGCGCACCGAAACAGCTATCGCGTGGTCGGTCACGACTGGAAGACGATTTTGCTCGAATCCAAGGGCGGCTATCTCGCCCGAGCCCTGAAAGCGGTGAAGTAGATGCAGGTAGTTGTTCCTCCTGATCTGGAGCTTTTCCTTTGCGGATACCTCCGTGCCGTCCTCGGCAGCAAGTCGATAAACATCGAGGTCAGCAACCGTGAGACCTCGAGCTATGACGGCTCCACTCCGTATTGCGTGGTACGCGACGATGGCGGGCAGAAGACTGGGCTCACCACCTTCGACCGCTCGGTCGGCGTCTCGATCTATGCGGGGAACCGCCAGAGCACACTACAGGCCGGAGAGCTTGCCCGACGTGCCTTCGCCGCGCTCACATCGCCGACCATCGCCTACGAGAAGGGGTCTCCCATCGCCGCCGTCATCGATGACGGATGCAACGGACCGTACCGCGTGACGGACCAGCACGACTCGAGCAAGTGCTACATGACGGTCGAGTACTCGGTCGTCGGTGCAATTGAGGATTAAGGTTAGGGCTTTGCCCTGGAAAGGAGCCTGCAATGGCTAAAGACAAGCAGGGTAACGACCTTGCAAACGTAGGCGTGCCCGTAACCGGTGCAATCTGCATCGTCCCGTACGCCGAGGACAACGTCATCACCCGCACCATGATCGGCAAGAAGAACGCCACCCCGAAGCTGCCCGAGGTGTACGCCCGCGGCACCTCCTGCCTGGGTCTTCTCACTAACGACGGCGCTCCCCAGGATTCCATCGAGTCCGGCGATGCCATCGAGTTCTGGCAGCAGGGCTACACCCTCAACGGCGAGAGCACTATCTCCACGGCATTCACCATCGCCGAGGACACCGACCTCGCACGCGAGTTCTGCTTCGGCGAGAAGCCCGATGCCGACGGCGTCATCGCCGTCGATACCTTCACGCCCGACACCAAGTGGATGGCGTACGAGGAGATCACCTACAAGAACGGCAACGTCGACCGCCGTGCCGGCGTCATCAAGGTGACCGCCAACGAGCCGGGTCAGGCCGAGCGCGGCTCCATCCTCGGTCGAGCCATCACCGTCAAGTGGGTGCGCGACGACCTCTACGAGGGCAAGGCCTACATCGAGGCCCACTGCACTCCGGCCGATGTCACGGCGACTGCCTCTTCTGCCGCCGCTGGCAAGAATTCCTAAGCGAAACACAGCTTTCCCTTCTCTTGTTGGGCATCGCGCTTCGGCGCGGTGCCCTTTTTTTATCGGGGGACCCCGGCCGAACAATGTCCATGTCGTAAGAGGCCATTCGAGAGAAGGGAAAGTCGAGATGGCTGAAGAGAAAGAGTTCGAGCCGACCGTCGAGGATTTCGAGAACTGGACCGAGGAGAAGGAGCAGGCCGAGTTCGAGCGCATCGCCGATGCGAACAAGGTCATGTATGTGATCGGCGACAACACGCTGTTCGTCCGCACGTCCGCTGGCAACATCTACCGCCTGCCCATGTGCCCGAGCTACGCCGAGGTGTCCGCAATCCAGAACGGCACCGATGACGATGCCTTCGAGCACCTTTGCACACTCATCGAGGGCGGCAAGGGCGGTACCGATGCCGTCGAGCGCTTCAAGTCCGAGCCGCTTCAGACGATGGTCAAGATCTTCGAGGTCTTCGGCGAGAAGTTGGCTAAGGCCCAGGGAGCAACCCTGGGGGAATAGCCCGCTTCATCGCCGAGCTGAAGGAGCACGAGGACGCCGCGAGGGCTGATTTCGCGGCAAGGGGATGGAGCCTGCAGGCCGACCTCGGAAGCAGGCTCCGCTATGCGGACGCGATCGCGCTGTTCGGGGCGCTCTCCGGAGACCCCTCGACTTCGACTGGGGCGCACGTGGCCGGGCTTAAATACCCGACCAGCTTTGCCGACATGTTCACCGTGGCGGCGCTGACGCAGAACAAGTTCCCATCTCCTATCCCGACCGAGGAAGAGCAGTTCCGCGCTGCCTCCTTCAAGGCCTCTGGCGATGAAGCGCAGAAGGCGGCGGAGAACATGGCGCCGCTGTTCGCTTCGCTTTACGAGTAACGAGATCGGGGGAGATCGCGCATGTCATCTGAGGTCGGTTCCGCACATATTTCGATTTTCCCCGTGATGACGGGCTTCCGCTCCAAGGTCAACAAAGAGGTAAAGTCGACCGGAGACGAAGCCAGCAATTCATTTAAAAGCGCATTCAGGAACGCCGGCGGCATAAGCGGTCGACAGCTCGGTAAGCAGCTGAAGGAGTCCTTCGCCGCATCGTCCAAGGGGCTCGCCGACGATGCCCTAAAGGTCTTCACCGATGATGTCAAAGCCGCGACCAACGAGCTGAGCAAGGCCCGCATGAAGCAGGCGGACGATGCCGGGCGCGTCCGCGTGGCTGAGATGAGGCTGCAGGATGCCATCGCCAAGTACGGCGAGGGCTCCACGCAGGCAGTCGCCGCCGAGGAGCGCCTGGCGTCCGCACGCCGCAAATCTGAGCAGAGCGCCGCCGCCGTCGAGGACGCGACCGAGAAGCTGAATATCGTCAACGAGTCCGCCGCCAAGGCGCAGCAGGAGTTGGCCCAATATACGAACCAATCCTCCGACGCCTTCGCCCGCGCCGCCAAGAACTTCCTTGCCGGTGCCAAGTCGTTGGACGCAGGCAAGAGCTCCGCCACCGGCATGGCGGGCGCTCTGGGTTCCCTCGTCCGTGCCGCATCGGGCATCGACATGTGGGGCCCGATCGCGGCGAAGGCGACAGCCGGTCTCGCCAGGGTGAAGGCTTCCATCGCCGACTTCGCCAGCAGCGCCAAGGACAAGATGCAGATTGCCGCAGCCGAGATCGGAAACGCCATCTCGGACGGCCTGTCACGCGCCGGAAGCAAGGTGCAGACGATCGTCGGCAATATCGCGTCCAGGCTCCCGCAGCCGATTAAAAGCGTCTGCTCGACCGCGCACACGTGGTTCTCCAACGTGGAGACTGCGGCGAAGTCCGTCTTCGACAAGTTGCCGGATACCGCCAAGACCGGCATCGAGGGTGCGAAAAGCGCTGTCTCCGCCGGCATGTCCGCAATCGGCAAAATCTGCTCTTCCGCAGCCAGTGCATTCAAGAGCATTTCCACCGCTGTCGTGGGCGTGGGCGCGGGCGTCACTGTGGCGCTCGGCAAACTTGCCGCAACGGGCGGATTCAACCGCGCTCTCAGTATCGAGGACGCGCGTGCGAAGCTGAAGGGCCTCGGCCACGATGCCGGCAGCATCGACGAGATCATGAACAACGCCTTGGCTTCGGTCAAGGGCACCGCCTACGGTCTGGGGGATGCGGCGACCACGGCGTCCCAGCTCGTCGCGTCCGGCGTCAAGCAGGGCGACCAGCTCACGAGCGTCCTCAAGACGGTCGGCGATTCCGCGCAAATCTCAGGTCGAGACTTCACGGAGATGGGCTCCATCTTCTCCAAGGTGGCTGCTTCAAATAAGCTGCAGGGCGAGCAGGTCAACCAGATCCTCGACTCGGGCATCCCCATCCTGCAATTCCTCGCCAAGCACTACGGCATCACCGCCGAGGAGGCCCAGAAGATGGTGTCCTCCGGCAAGGTCGACTTCGAGAACTTCGCAGCCGCCATGCAGGAGAACCTCGGTGGAGCCGCGCAGTCCGCCGGCACCACGTTCAAGGGCGCGATGGCGAACGTCAAGGCCGCATTCAGCCGTCTCGGCGAGAAGGCCATGACCCCCGTCCTCAACGGCCTGCGCGACATCTTCAACGCCGCCATCCCGCTTGTCGATGCCGTGACCACGAAGCTGACCCCCGTTTTCGAGCAATGGGGAGACCTCGTCTCCAACACCATCGCGCCGATGATCGTCGATGCCTTCGAGAAGATCACGTCCGTGCTCAACGGCGACAGCTTCTCGGGCTTTTCCAGCGGCATCATGGCGACGATCCCATTGGTCGGCTCTCTGGTTGCCGCCATGGGAGGCACGGGGCTTCTCGGCACCATCGGCGAGCTTCTCGTCAACATCCCCATGGTCGGCCCGGCCCTAAAAGGCCTCGTGGGGGATTCCGCGCTTCTCGGCAACGCGCTTAAGCTGCTCGGAGGTCCCGTCGGTATCGTGCTGTCGCTCCTCGCCGGTCTGGTCATGATCAGCCCCCAGCTGCAGCAGACTCTCGCGCAAGTTGCCGAGACGGTCGGCTCCGCGCTCATGGGCGCGGTGTCCACGCTCGCCCCTGTGCTTCAGGATATTTTCGACAAATGCACCAGCGCGGCATCCGAGATTTTCCCGGTGCTTGTCGAGTGCATGAGCCAGATCTTCGAGACGCTCGGCACCGTGATCGCCCAGCTCGCCCCCGTGGCAGCTGAAATCCTGCAGCCTTTGCTCGACTGCATCTCCCAGCTTATCGAGCCGCTGACCAACATCCTGACGGTAATCCTACCTCCGCTCACGAGCTTGCTTGACGGCCTGATCATTTTGGCCGGCAGCGTTCTGTCGTTCATCGGACAGCTGTTTGCGGGAATCGAGTCGCTACTGCTGCCCATCATCACGGCGGTCATTCAGGGCGTCTCCGACCTGCTGACACAGTGCAGCCCGTGGCTCGACCAGCTCGGCTCGACCTTTGAGACCGTCATGGACCTCATCGGCGATGCGCTTGAGGTGGTCGGCAGTGCGCTCAACCAATTCATGACGGTCGCGGGCTTCGTAATCGAGCAGGTTGTTCAATTTTTGGTTGGAACGCTTGAGCCTGCCTTTGCGGCGATGGCCCCGTTCATCTCCGGAATCGTCGCGTCCGTCAACCAGGTGATCAGCTCGATTGCACAGATCGTGCAGGGCGTCGTCAATTTGGTTGCAGGATTGATCTCGGGGAATTGGTCCCAGGTCTGGCAGAGCTGCAAGCAGATCGCCAGCGGCGCGGTCGGGGCCCTCGGCGGCATCCTGAGCGGAATCTACAACGCCGCGATGGCTGCGGTCTCGGGTGCCGGGACGTGGCTCTGGAATGCCGGCAGCCAGATCATCGCCGGTCTCTGGAACGGCATCTCGGGTGCCATCGGTGGCCTGTACAACAACATCAGGAATGCGCTCTCGGGCTTGGTCGACGAGGCGATGAGCGCACTCGGCATCCACTCGCCCTCGCGTGTCTTCCGCGACAAGGTCGGTAAGTTCATCCCGTCCGGCATCGGCGTCGGTATCAAGCGGAACACCCCTGCGCTGCTCTCCGATGCCGACAGGATGACCGATGCCCTCGTGGACCGCGTGAGCGGCGCACAAGCCGCCATGGATTTTGCAACCGGTATGTCGCTCGGTGCGTCCGCAAACGGCGCCCATGGGGCATCTGGTGGCGCTGGCGGTCTATCCGTGGATGACATCGTTCTCGCTATCGTTACTGCGCTAAGCAAGATCGGCGCGCTCAAGCTCGATGTCGACCTAAAGACGCTCGCCATGCTGCTCGCACCGTCCATCGATTCCGAACTCGGCAAGCGTTCCGCAATGGAGGTCTAAATGGCTGATTCCCGCCTTGGCGTTTACTCGCGCAACAACATGTTCGTCGATGACGGCACGGTCACCGTGAACGGCATCAGGCTCGGCGATATGGGCTGGTACCTGACCTCCGCGCCGGAGGTCGATGCCATCTCGTTCGACACGTCCTACGCGACCGTCACCGGGGCCCATGGCTCCCGTGACCTTTCGCTGACAGACGGCAGCGGTCTCGCCTATGCCGGCCGGCGCGCGGTGACGCTCCACTTGCGCACGGTCGGCACGTGGCAGGAGGCGGTCAAGTCCAAGGTCGCGCTTGGCTCCATCATGGGCCGTGACGCCCGCATCACGTGGAGAGCGCTCCCCGGAGATTTCGTCGGCAGGCTCGAATCGTCCAGCCCCAGCGAGGTCTGGCAGGGTGGTGTTTTCGCCTACTACGAAATCGACCTGACGATGAGCGCCATGCCCATGCTGTACGGCAGGAATACGGCGGTGAGCGGTACGAAATTGACCGTGAGCGGCAACTGCCGGGTGTTCCCGACATTCACCGCCACGCTCAAGGCCGAGAAGAAGCTGAAGATTTCCCGCGCGGACGGCGTGTTCATCGAGGTCGATGCCGAGAGGAACTTTGCCGCAGGCGCCATCGCCACCATCGAGACCTCGCCGACAAAATTGCGCGGCGTGTACATCAATGGCGTTTTGACCTGCCCGACACTCACATCGGATTTCTTCGACCTGCCAGTAGGGGACTCGACCATCACAGTGGTCGGTGCAAGCAGTATCACGACATCCTTTGAGCCGCTCTGGCTCATCCCCTAGGAGACTGTCAGATGTCCAAGAGATTCATCCACTTCAGCCGCTTCGGCGCGTACCTCGGCGAGCTCACGCCGATGCAGGCCACGCGCACGCGCAATGTCGACCAGTGCGGTGTGGACAAGGTTGAGCTCGTCCTGCTGGACAACGGCGTCGACAAGTACGACCGCATCGTGTTCTGCGACTCCATGGGGCGCACGTGCGAGTGGATCGTCATGTCCTCGCGTGAGTCGAGGGCGAAGAGCGTGCCTGTCTGCACCATCAACTGCTACAGCTCCATGCAGGAGCTATCGCGACACTTCATGCCGACGCTACGCCGCGGCTCTGGCGACACGCCCGCTCAGGCGCTCGCAAAAGCACTGGATGGCACCAGATGGTCGGTCGGCCAGTGCGATGAGGGCAGCGGCGAATACAGCGTCTACCACCAGTCCTCGCTGGCTTCCGTCAAAGATATAGCCGAAGCCTACAAGATGGAGGTCGAGCCGGTAATCGAGTTGTCGGCAGACGGCAACTCCATTGCTAAGCGCTCGGTTCGTCTGGTCAAGCGCTTGGGTCGCGCCAGTACCGCGCTGCGTCTCGATTATGGCAGCGGGCTGTCCGGTATCGACCGAGTGCTGTCCGCAGATGACGTGGTTACGCGCCTGTACTGCTACGGCAAGGGCGTGCAGACCACCGATGATGACGGCAACGCCACTGGCGGCTACTCGCGCAAGATCACATTCGCCGACATCAACGGCGGAAAAGAGTATATCCAGGATGATTCACTGCTCGAGATTTGGGGCGTGCCCGGTCCCGATGGGTCGCTCATGCACACCGAGGGCATATTCGAGGACGGAGACTGCGAGGACAAGGCGACGCTTCTCGCCGAGGGCAGGGCGGCGCTAGCCGAGCGCTCGAAGCCCATCGTGAGCTATGAGGGCACGGTTGAGGCCCTCGGTCGCGCGGGATTCGATGCCAACGCCTGCGACCTCGGCGACAACCTACAGATGGTCGATACCACATTTCCCAAGCCGCTGCGCCTGAGCGGTCGCGTGCTGGAAATCGTGGAAGACCTGCTAGGTGACGGCTCGCCGTCCAGCGTGAAGGTCGGCAACGTCATCGAGGGCATCATCAAGCGCTCCGATCGCGTTCAGCAGACCCTCGACCGTCTGACGAGCAGCGCCGGTAGTTGGGACAGCGCCGCCACGCTCGGCAGCGCTTACCTTGACGGCCTAATCGACGGCCTGAACAAGGTGATGAACGAGACCGGCGGCTACACCTACATCAAGCCCGGCAAGGGCTTGTTCGTCTACGACAAGCCGGAGGATGCCAATCCGACCATGTGCATCCAGATCGGTGGCGGTTACTTCCGCATCGCCGACGGCAAGAATTCTGACGGAACGTGGAACTTCCGCACGCTCGGCAACGGCCACGGCTTGGTGGCCGATGCCATCGTCTCCGGTACCATCAGCGCCAATCTCATCAAGGCGGGCACGATTCAGGACAAGAGCGGCAAAAATTACTGGAACCTCGATGCCAGCGAATTCCACCTCGGCCCCGGCGCGACACTCGACGGCAAGGACATCGCTGTCGCCGATGCCGTCATCGCGTCGGTGGATGTGGAGTACGCCCAGGGGACATCACGCGTCACCGAGCCGCAAGACGGGTGGCAGACCACCGCCCCGCAATGGGTGTCGGGCAAGTACATCTGGACGCGCACCAAGACGACGATGCAGTCCGGAGACATCGAGTACAGCGAGCCCGTGTGCATCAGTGGCAGGGACGGCACTGATGGCGCGAAGGGCGACAAGGGCTCGACCGGCACCGGCGTGCGCGGCATCGTGGAGCAGTACTACCTGTCCACGAGCTCCACGGCGCAGTCCGGTGGTAGCTGGTCGGAGGCTCAGCCCGCTTGGGCGAAGGGCAAGTACATCTGGACGCGCAGCAAAATCACGTGGACAGACGGCTCGACCACGTACACCGCGCCGTGCCTCGCCAAGGCCATCAACGGCTCCAACCAGATGGCCGGGAGCGCCATCGTCTCGCGCGTGAAGCTCTATGCCAAGAATCAGTCTGACAGCGTGCCGCCGATTAATGCCCAGAATCCTGAGTTGGGGTGGTCTGAGGACATTCCGCAATGGGCGAACGGATACTTCATTTGGTCGATGGACCGCGTCACATACGGCGATGGCTCCGTGACCCATACAGCGCCGGTCCTCGAGGCGGCGTACAACAAGGCCTATCAGAGCGCACATGACCTAACGGGCTCGCTCAATGGCCTCGACACGACGGTGCAGGACCTCGCCAAAGACGGTGTGGTGACCGAAGCCGAGGCGGCGGCGGTCAGGAAGGCCAAGCAGGGCGTCGATAAGGAGCGCGAGGAGGCGACGAGCCAATTCAACGCGCTGAAGTCAAACAAGGCGCTGAGCACCCAGTTCGTCGCTGCGGTGCTCGGCCCGCGCTACGCCAAGGCCTTCGGCACGACCAACGAGGGCGGCACGTACGGCGCCTACGCCGACAAGGTCGACAAGGTGCTCAAGTGCAAGACCGCCGAGGAGCTCAAGGCCGCCATGTACGAGTACGACGCCGCATACGGAGCCTACTCGAGTGCGGTCAAGGACTATGCCGATGCCGCGACCGGGGCGCGCCACGCCATCGAGCAGAAGAACGCATCGGACTACGCCGACGGCATCCTGAGCGCCTACGACGAGCAGATGGACCAGAAGGAGATGTTCGACCGCCTGACGAAAGGCGGCACCGAGCAGGGCATCTACATGCAGAACGACATGGTGTACATCAACGCCTCGTACATGGCCACCGGCACCATAGCCGACAAGCTAGGTCGAAACAGCTGGAACCTCACCACCGGTACGCTCAAGACAAACTACATGACCGCCAACAACATCACGGCAAACGGGACGTTCAAGTGCGGCTACACGAATTGGTACACCATGCTCACATCGGCGGGCGAGCTCGCCGGTTACCGCACCACCAATGGAAGCACCCCGACAAAAGTCGGATACATCGACTACACGGCGTCGATGCGCGACACGGACACGGGGGCCGTCTATTACGGAATCCAGATGCAGGCGCAGGGAAGTGTTCGCATATCATCTCCAATCATCTCCACCGCGGCGACGTCCGACTGCAACGTTACCACGACCTACGGACGAACCGGCTCCGTGTCTCAACCCTTGGTCTCAGAGGTGCACGACAATCACGACGGCACGGTCGGATGGCATTACGGGACCTTCGTTATAAACACGATCAACGGTCTCTTCACATCGTATTCAACGGTCGGAACGACTGGATAGAGAGGAATGCAAATGGCATACATCGTCGACTACATGGCGCATGACCCTGTTGGCAACGTCGAGGGGCAGTTGACCTGCTACGACGCGGAAGCGCTTGCCGAGGCTGAGAAGAACGGCATGGTATTCATCGCCGTCATGAGCGATGGGACGCGCAAGGTTGTCAAGGCGTCGGAGGTGTCGGAGCCGTCTTCGCAGGGCAAGGACTTCGTGTTCGTGCAGCCAACCTACGTCGACAAGCGCACTGCTGCCACGGTCGCGTGCTTCGACGCGCTCTCGGCCATCGTCGACCCTCAGCCGGCCACGGCCGACGAGACGGGGGAGGAAGTCGCGCAGATTGACCCCGTGGAGGCCTTCAGGGCTGCGCTCGCCGCGCTCAAGGCGTTGGAAGCGACCGAATGATCAGTCACCAGATAGGGGCTGGCTGGATGTTCGAGCGAGACCAAGGCTGATCTGGCGGGGTACGACTGCCAGATTATTGACCACGGCAAGCAATTAAGGGGGGTCAAGATGGCTCTAGATAACTTCCGCCGCATCGTAATCGAGATTGACACGGTGAATGATTACATTGCACCAATCATCTTGTCAGGAGGCGACATCAACGGTCGAACGATTGTTGTCAAACTCACTGACAACGGCAATCCAGTACTCAATGTGGGCAGCATCACGGCAAGGCTCGCATACAGAGTTGCCGGTCAAAGCTCCGGCTGGTTTAAAACAATGGAGAAGGTCGACGGATATGGCACTGCTGCCTGGTCTTGTGCGGCCCCCGGCAGTGTCCTTAGATCTGAATACGCGACTTTTGCCATCCAGTTTTGCCAGGGAACCGATGTTCTCTGCTCGCGTACATTCAGGGCGTCGGTCGACCAGTCGATCATCAACGTCAGCCCTGAGACTGACGAGGGCGATGCCCTTAAAGCTCTTCAGGAGATTCTCGCGTCTCTAAATGAACAGCAGACAAAATTCGACACTGCTGAGAAGAAACGCGAGCAGGACTTTAATGCTGCGGTTGATAAAAGCAAAAAAGCCACCAGTGCAGCCGAGAAAGCGGCATCTGATTGCACGTCTGTCACTAATTCCGCCAAAGATTTACTTGTGCTTGGACTAGTCAACGTCAATGGTCGAATCTGCCAACGAATCAAGAAAGAGGTAACAAATGGCTGACGAGAACGCTAACGCCATGAACTATGTCGTGGTAGAAGACCCGCTAATGAGCGATGCCACGGGCAAGGAACTCGTCAATGTCGGCTCGCAAGTTGTCGAGCACCTGAAAGACATTGCAAATCAGGGTATCGAGCCTCAGAAGGCAGCACAGGAGGCGCGCGAAGCCGCAGCAGATGCACGCGCCGCCGCGTCCGAAGCCCGCGGCAACCCGCCGCAGCCCACGTGGGACGAAGCAAAACAGCGCTACACCAACGAGACCATGGCGGCATACGCTCATAGCCACCGCGACGGCAAGATTTACGGCATCAAGGTTCCCAAGAGCATGATTACCGACTGCATCAAGATCGGCGCGGCAGAGGGCATCGCGGCACCGGTGCCGGGCACGATCGGCACGCCGTGCGTTGACCCGTTCGCCTTGATGGGCAAAGGCCCTCACTGGGAAGAGGACGTGTGCGGCGGCGCTGACCCCGATGGAGCTCCTTTCGTTGACGGCATCGAGGGCGATGGTCGATTCTCGCTTACCGACAACGGGCACGGAAACAACGTATACGTCTTGAAGAACGTCATTTGGAATAAGTTCGTGGACGATGTTGACCCCGATTACATCTGGTGGTTCTACTCCGACACGCGCAAGGGCGGTTATGAGCCGAACCCGCAGGCGTTCTTGCCGGACGGCACCCTGCGCCCCTACATGCTCACGCCGAAGTACGGAGCGTCCAAGGATGCAAAGGGCAACTTGCGCTCCGTGTCCGGCGCACCACTCTACGTCCGAAAGCTGAGCCACGACAGCGGCATCGACGAAGCAAAGACCGCGACCACTGGTTATTCGCTCAAGAGCGTATACGACGATTGGTACGTGAAGTTCAGCTACATCACACGCTATGGCACGAAGAACTTCCAGAAGCTGTTCACGGGCTGCTCCAACTACAACGTTCAAGTGGCACCTGTGCTCGCCGAGACTGGCGTGAAGCGCGTGGTTGTGAGCGCCGCCGACGGCGCGAAGTTCCTCGACGGCTCGTGCGTGTCGCTCGGTACCCACGACACGGGCAACTCGGGCGCGAGCGTCGGCACAGACCGCAATACCGCCAAGAATTTTGACGTGTTCGACATGAAGCGCATCGTCTCCCACGAAACGCTCGCGGACGGTACCGTGGCGCTGAACATCGAGTGCGATACTCCGTTCGATACTGGCACGTCCTATCTGCTGTCCACCATGCCGTGGTGGACTGGCGTGACTGACGCGGTGGAGGGTGACGGCTCGCCGTCTTCCAACCTGAGCGGCAAGGAGCCGTGCAAGGTTGGCGGCGTGGAGCTGATGTACGGCGTGTATGAGCTCATGCATGGTGTTATGCAGCAGTCGGTCGGTGACGGCTTCTACTTTATCGTTAACCCCGACACGCGTAACGAGAAAAAGGGCGCGGTCGCACCCGGCGCTATCGAGACAGGTGTGCGCATGGTGGATGATGGCACGTGGCCAATCACCATTGTCAATGCCCACGGCCTGCTGGTCGGTCAGGGCAAGGGCGGCAGCTCGAACGGCGGCCTGTGCGATGCTGTATACAACTCCAAGCCCACGGATAAAGGGCTTCGTGAGCATCTGACTTCTGGCCTCCTCTGGGGCGGTTCTTACTCTGGGCCTTGGTATGTCAACGGCTGGTTCTGGCTCGACGGGGCGAGCTGGGACCTCTGCTCTCGTCTCTCTGCCACGGGTCGCGGGGGTGAGGAAGCCCAAGCGGCGAAAGCCGCGTAAGGGCTGACGAGGGGGCTTGCCCCCTCTCTTCCCTTTCCACTGGGGGTTCACGGTACGTGGGCTGATGTTTTCTTCTGGCAACCTCAGGAACGGTTCTAACTCAGGGCCTTGGTATGTCAACGGCAGGAACAGGCTCGACAGGGCGAACTGGAACATCTGCTCTCGTCTATCTGGTTGTATCTCATTCATTCGCCGTGTCCTCCCGCCGCCGTCATTTTGGCGATGAGCGGGTCTAGCCCAGCTTAACTAAGTGAAATTTTGGCTAAAGACCGCCGGGCCAGTAGCTGTGCGCGACCGCTCGGGTGCCAACCAGAGATACGGAAGACGGGTCTAATTTGAAACGATACTGCAAGAAGCTCGCACTCACGCGCCAAGTGATAGAGGACGGCTATGCCGACTGGAAGTCATGCGAGAGCGGAAAGAAGAACGGGTGGCGCGTTCGCAAAGAGTACGGAACCGCCGCAGCGCTACTTGACGAGATTGAGCGCGAGATACGCGACCGCTCACTCACGTTCCGGGCGCTCCATTCACACGACAAGATGGACGGCACGAGCGGCAAGGTGCGCCATATCACCGTGGAGAGCGTCAAGCAGCAGGTCTGTGATCACATCGCCGTGGTTGCGCTCATGCCACTGCTCCGCGCAAAGGTCGGCAAGCAGCAATACGGCTCCACGAAGGGCAAGGGCGCCGTAGCCGCCAAGCGTCGCGTCAAACGCTACATCCAGCGCCACAGCCGCTTCGTCCACATGGACGTGCGCCACTGCTACGAGAGTATGCGCACCGATATGGTGATGGGTATCCTTGAGCGCTACGTTGCTTACGAATGGCTGCTCTACCTCGTGGGGGCGCTTCTGTCCACCTACGGCGGCTGCCTGATTCTCGGCAGCTTTCTTTGCCTGCGGTTGGCTCAGCTCGTGCTGTCATTCGGATATCACCACATCGAGTCGCTGGGCAAGCTCAGGCGTGGTCGGTTCCATGCGCTAGTCGGCAAGATGCTGTGGTACGCGGACGATGTGTATCTGTTCGCCGATTCCAAACGTGACCTGCGCATGGCGGCACGAAGCCTAGAGCGCTGCGTTGCCGAGTTCGGCTTGAGGCTAAAACCGTGGAAGGTGTGCCGCTGCGATCAACCGTGCGTGGTTGTAAAAGGGCGCAAGCGTCCTGTTGCGGAACCGTGCGACATAGCAGGATTCCGCGTGTGGCGCGACCACGTGGCACTGCGCGAGCGTATCTACCTTCACGCTGTCCGTGCATTCGGCAAGTTCTCGCACAGACCTACTGAGCGCATCGCTCGCCGCGCGTGTTCGCTGTGGGGCTATCTGAAGCACTCGGACTCGCGCGGGACGTGCAAATCGCGGGGTATCCCGCAGTTACTATCGCAGGCAAAAGCCTACAGCTAGGAGGATTACATGGTCGAGACTTATTACGGCCCCAAGCCCGAGCGTGTATACGTGGAGCATCTTGACGGACGCACCCATGTGTGGCTCGTCAAGGATGCCGAACGCGATACCGTTGACCGTGGGCCAGACGGACGAGACGCCGTGGAGGTCTATACGGGCAAGACGCTCCATTTCACACTGTGGGGCACCGTGACCGCCGATGAGGTGGAACGCTGCTTTGATGCCCTGTGGTCGGAGCATGAGCTTGACGGCATTGGCGATGCCGAGCGCATCGGTGCGGTCGAGCAGGCCACAGCCGAAAACAGCTCGCAGTTGGAGACGGTCTTTCAGGGCATGGCCGAGCTTGGAAATATGATCGCAACGGTTGGAGGTGGAGCCTAATGGCAACAATCTACGCAACGCTCATCAAGGACGGGGCGATTAACCCTAAGACTAATGAGCCTTGGAAGGTGGAGGACGTAAGCGTGATTTGGCGTGCGTCCGTCAAAAAGCTACTGGACAAGTAGAACTGGCCCCGAAAGGGGCCTTTTCTTTTGCGCGGGGGACGGTGACTCGATACTGCCGTGGAAGGGAGGTGATGCGATGGACGCAGCAATCATCAACTCGGCCCTGTCGTGGTGTGTAGCCGCCCTTTTGGGGGCTGTACTGGTGACCCTGAAGCGGCTCTATAGCCTAATCCTCGCCAATCAGGAGGGCACCAAAACCCTGCTCCGCAGCAGGCTCTACGACATCCACGAGCGCACAGTCGAGAAGGGTTATTGCCCTGATGTACGCAAGCGCGAGACCGAGCAGGTCTACACGGCATACCACGCACTCGGCGGCAACGGGGTTGGCACGCAGTACTACCAAGAAATCCTAAATGCGCCAGTGTGCGCGGAAAGGGGATAGCCATATGACTACCGAAGACGTTATCCACAAACTTACCAGCCGCAAGTTCTGGCTTTGCGCTGCTGCTTTTCTCGGCAGCATTGCCGCAAGCATCGCTGGCATCACTACAAGTAACGAGACAGTCGCTATCGTCGGCACTGTGTGTGGCGTAATCAGCGCCGCTATCTACGCCGCCGCTGAGCAGGCGGTCGATGCCGCCCGCCTGAAAGCAGGTGGAGCGAATGACCGAGACTAAGCGCAAGCTGCCGCTTCGTAGCATCTTTGCCGTTATCCTCGCCCTTGTGGCAGCGCTTGCCGCCCCGCTCAGCGCTGAAGCCTATCAGAGCCAAGATGCCTACGTGAGCAACGGTCACGGCTACCTCAACGCCCAGTACTTGGTTATCCACGAGACGGCGAACCCCGGTGCGTCAGCGTGGAATCATGTGCTGTATTGGCGCGGCAATGATACCTACGCCGTCCATCACGTGATGGAGCTGGACGGTTCCACCGTGTATAACACCGTGCCGGAGAACCGCCTGTGCTGGCATGTCGGCAATGGAAACTACGCCACGGTCGGTATCGAGCTCGCCCACGCCACAAACGCTTCCGACTTTGCCAAGCAGTGGACTGAAGCGGTCAAGTGGACGGGCGATGAACTGCGCTCCCGTGGCTGGGATACGTCCCGCCTTTTGAGCCACTATCAGGCAGCTCGAATCTGGGGCGGCTCCGACCATACCGATCCTAACGGTTATTTCCGTCAGTACGGCAAGAGCTGGAATGAGTTCGTGCAAGCGGTCGCTAGCTACTTGGGTAGCGGCTATATCGCACCGACCGCACCAACCGATGCCAACGGCGGCACGTATCAGCCCTCCACTTCTGCTACTCGCACGAGTTTCCCGAAGTCCACGGGCAAGAGCGTCAACATCCACTACGCGCTGCACAACCGCTACGGCGCGTGGAATGATGCCGTTACCAACTTCAATGACAGCAACTCCGAGGGTTTCGCTGGTATGCCTTACGGCTCCCATGACATGCTCATTGCATGGGTTGATAGCGGTACCTTGCGCTATCGCGTCCACACCAAGGAGAGTGGATGGTTGGATTGGGTTCAGACCGCCAACCACAACGACAGCATAAACGGAATGGCAGGCATCTGGGGCCAGACCATCGACGGCGTTCAGATGTACTACATCACGCCTAACGGTGACTACAAGCAGGTCTATTACCGTTCTCAGGACGTTGCCCACGTTGGCTACTGGGATGAGGTCTGCGATGATGGTTCCACCTACGGTGGCGATGACTACGCAGGCATGTACGGCTATGCGCTTGACCGCCTGCAATGCTACGTGTCTGACGGCACACGCCGATGATGGGCATCGTCGTAGCCTTTATCCTCGGCTCTACCTTCGGCGGCATGATTTTCTTCTTGGCTCTATGCCTTGTGGGCGCGTTCCGAGACGATTAAAATAAACGTGCAACACAAACCTCGTTAGAGGTTATTAACCCCGCTCCCGGATAACGGAAGTGGGGTTAATTTTTATCTAGCGGTTATTTCCGTGTCCTAACTCAGTCCATAAGTTCTGAAATATGAGGGTCTATGGAGACCTTACAAACCGTATAACTGCACTATGGAGCACTATGCTAACCTATGAGAGCCTTAGCGTGCATAACATCCAGTAAGGATTTGTACATGCTAAGAGCGTCCTGCGCAGCGGGGCGCTCTTTTTGTGTAAGGGCGTGAACAATCGCGCTCTGAAGCGTGGCGGGGGCAGGGGGCCCGCGTCACATGAGAAGCCCGCAGGCAAGGGGCCTGTGGGGTAAAGGAGAACAATGACACTCGTATCCAAGACCTTTGAGCTGTACGGCAAGACCTACACCTTTGAGTCGGGCGAGCTTGCCAAGCAGGCCACCGGCGCATGCCTGGTCAAGCAGGGCGACACTACGATGCTCGACACCGTGGTCGTTTCCAAGGAGCGCAAGAACTACGACTTCTTCCCGCTGACCGTTGACTTCAACGAGAAGATGTACGCCGCGGGCCGCATCCCGGGTGGCTACCTCAAGCGTGAGGGCCGTCCCAGCGAGAAGGCCACGCTCACGGCCCGCATGATCGATCGCCCGATTCGCCCGAGCTTCCCGGATGGTTTCCGCAACGAGGTGCACATCGTCGCCACCTCGCTCGTCGCCGACCAGGTCAACCCCTTCGACGTCATCAACGTCATGGGTGCTTCCCTGGCCATGACGCTCGGCGGCGTGCCCTTCGAGGGCCCGCTTGCCTGCGTGCGCATCGGCCGTAACGTGGAGACCGGCGAGTTTATCGTCAACCCCACCTACGAGGAGCGCGAGAACTCCGATCTGGACCTGGAGCTGGGCGGCTCTGCCGACTTCATCTCGATGGTTGAGGCCGGCGCCGAGGAGATCTCCGAGGACGACATGCTCGCTGCCATGAAGTTTGGCCAGGAGGCCCTTGCTGCTTTCTGCCATGCTCAGGACGAGTTCGTCGCCGAGTGGGAGCAGGTCAACGGCCCCATCGTCAAGAAGGAGTACCCGCTCGACCAGCCCGTCGAGGAGGTCCAGGAGCGCATCTTCGCCCACTACGACGAGATGGCTGCCGCCCTTCGCGACGCCGACAAGCTCTCCCGTATCGGTAAGGTCGAGGCTCTGAAGGAGTCCATCCGCGCCGAGTTCACCGAGGAGGAGCAGGCCGCTTGGGAGCGCGAGATCCCCGTGGCGCTCAAGAAGCTCGAGAAGAAGGCCATGCGCACCATGGTCGTCGAGACCGGCGAGCGCGTCGACGGCCGTGCCGCCGACGAGATCCGTCCCATCATGGTGAAGGACAACTACCTGCCGCTCGTTCACGGCTCCGGCCTGTTCCAGCGTGGCCAGACCCAGGTTCTTTCCGTCCTGTCGCTCGGCATGCTCAACGAGGGCCAGCGTCTGGATACCATCGAGCCCACCGAGGGCAAGCGCTACATGCACCACTACAACTTCCCGCCGTTCTGCACCGGCGAGACCGGCCGCATGGGCAGTCCCAAGCGCCGCGAGATCGGTCACGGCAACCTGGCTGAGCGCGCTCTGCTTCCGGTGCTTCCCGACGAGAACGAGTTCCCCTACGCCATCCGCGTCGTCTCCGAGGTCATGGAGTCCAACGGCTCCTCTTCGATGGCTTCGACCTGCGGCTCCACGCTCGCCCTTATGGACGGCGGCGTGCCCATTAAGCGCCCGGTCTCCGGTATCGCCATGGGCCTGATTCAGGAGGAGGGCAAGACCGTGGTCCTGTCCGACATCCAGGGTCTCGAGGACTTCCTGGGCGACATGGACTTTAAGGTCACCGGCACCACCGAGGGCATCACCGCCTTGCAGATGGATAACAAGGCCACCGGCCTTACCTTCGACATCCTGGCCCGCGCCCTGCAGCAGGCCAAGGAGGGTCGCGCCTTCATCCTGCAGAAGATGCTCGATGTGATCCCCGAGCCGCGTCACACCACGCGCAGCACCGCCCCGCGCATCGTCTCCATCCAGGTTCCGACCGACAAGATCCGTGACGTCATCGGTTCCGGCGGCAAGGTCATCCGCGGCATCCAGGACGAGACCGGCGCTTCGGTTGACATCCAGGAGGACGGCACAGTCTTTGTCGGCGGCACCGGCGAGTCCGTCGACCAGGCCGTTGAGCGCATCAAGCTCATCATCAAGGTTCCCGAGCCGGGCGAGGAGTACACCGGTCGCGTGGTCTCCATCCAGCCCTTCGGCGCCTTCGTCAACCTGCTGCCCGGCAAGGACGGCCTGCTGCACATCTCCCGCGTTGCCAAGGGTCGCGTGGAGAAGGTCGAGGACGTTCTCAACGTGGGCGACGAGGTCAAGGTCGTCGTCATCGAGGTCGACGATCGCGGCAAGATCTCGCTCGATCGTCTGGATAAGCCCGAGGCCCCTGCTCGTGCCGAGGGTGCCTCCGAGGGCGACGGCGAGCACTTCCAGCGCCGTGAGCGTCCGCGTCGTGAGCGCTCTGAGCGCAGCGACCGTCCGCGCCGTCCCGGCGACAACGGAGGCCGAAAGCCTCGCCGTCACCACGACGCCGAGTAACAGCCGTACATAAGCAGCTCAACAAGGGCGACTCCTAAGGGGGTCGCCCTTTTGCTATTCCCGGCGGGGCCGCAGGTAAAGTTTCCTGCTCTACAGTCCTGCTCGCACGGAGAGCATATTAAGTGCTTTCCTTTGCGTGCGGAACTCGCGATAAACTTCATATGAGTCCCTCCCGGGCGCAAGCAAAAGGGCTGGTTAACGCTGTTGGTAGCTTGCTGGTCTTCTGTTCTTAGTTGATATACTTTTTCGCATCTAACGCTTAGCCTAGGGGGTTGGCATGACAAATAAGGTTGAATGGGACCGCATGATTCCCTGGGAGCTCTATAGCCCCGATCGGGTTAACGACCATTCGATTAGACGGTTGCATGCGGCTCAGAATTTGTTTAATGAGCCGGGGTGTTGGGCTGATTCGAGCGCCTTTGAGGAACTAAAGAAGTGTTTTCGCGTTGCTCCGGACGATATGGTCTTAACGGCTCCCGTTTATTTTGATCACGGCGACAGGGTTTCGTTTGGTAACCATTTCTATGCGAATACCGGTTTGACGATTCTGGACGAAAATTACGTGACCTTTGGCGACAACGTCTTTCTAGGACCCCATGTGAGTATATTTACTGCTGGGCATCCAATTGACGCCGATGTGCGCAATCTAGACCTCGAGTATGCTAAGCCTGTCGTAATCGGCAACAACGTCTGGATGGGCGGCGGGGTGATTATCAATCCGGGCGTATCAATCGGAGACGATGTGGTCATAGCCTCAGGTTCAGTTGTTGTTAAAGACGTTCCAAGCCACGTCATCATCGGCGGCAATCCAGCTCATATCATTCGAGAGATTACCGACAGCGATCGCAAGCTCTGGCAAGGCCAGCTGAATGCCTACAACGAGGCAATTGGATCATAGCCTCGGCATTCCCGCAGATAAAACCTACTAAAACAAACCTATCCCTTATTGGCAGGTTTCCCGTTGGGCGGGCACTGATGAAGTTTATCGCGAGTTCCGCACGAACAGGAGGCCACTTAATGTGGCCTCAGTCGTGAGCAGGACTGTAGAGCAGGAAACTTCATCAGTGCCCGCCCCACGGGAAACCGGCGGGATGGACCAGTTCAGATGGGGCTTTGATGCATGGGTGGTCTGTTGGTGGGCAAATGGGTATCATACTGTGGTTACTGCGTCGACTCTATGATGCATGTTTGTACGTTCCCGGCGGTCGGTTTGCCAGAAGCGCCCCGTCGGTTGTTCCAGACCCGTTTCGAAGAAAGGAAACCACACTAACCTATGGCAGCTAAAAAATCATCTCCCTTGAAGATCATTCCGCTCGGCGGTCTTGACGGCATCGGCAAGAACATGACGGTCTTCGAGTGTGGCGACGACATGGTGCTCGTCGACGCCGGTCTCATGTTCCCGGATGACTCCCAGCCTGGTATCGATCTGGTGCTTCCCGACTACACCTATGTCCTGGAGAACGAGGAGAAGCTCCGCGGCATCATCGTCACCCACGGCCACGAGGACCACACCGGTTCGCTTCCGTATCTGCTGCAGGACCTCAATAATAAGGTGCCCATCTTCTCGAGCAAGCTGACGCTTGGCTTTATCGAGGGCAAGCTTTCCGAGTTCCGCATCCGCGCACCTAAGTTCCGCGAGGTCAAGGGCGGTAGTCATGTCAACCTCGGCGGCATCTCTCTCGACTTCTTCTCGATGACGCACTCCATCCCCGGCGCTCTGGGCGTGTTCATCCGCACCAATCAGGGCACCGTTATGCACACCGGCGACTTTAAGCTCGACCAGACGCCCATCGATGGCGTCACGCCCGACTATGCCGCTATCAGCCGCTTTGCCAAGCAGGGCATCGACCTGCTGCTTTCCGACTCCACTAATGCCACGGTTCCCGGCTTTACCAAGTCCGAGGCCGAGGTTGGTCCCAACCTGCTGCACGCCATCAAGAACGCCCCGGGTCGCGTGTTCGTCGCATCGTTCTCGAGCCACATCCATCGTTTGCAGCAGATCTGCGATGCCGCCCGCAAGTGCGGCCGTAAGGTCGTTGTGACCGGTCGCTCCATGCTCACGAACACCCGCGTGGCGCGCGAGCTCGGTTATCTCAACATCGATGATGCCGATATCATCGATGCCTTCGATATTGATAACCTGCCTGACGACAAGATCGTCGTCATGTGCACTGGTTCGCAGGGCGAGCCGCTGTCGGCCCTGTCCCGCATGGCCAATGGCGAGCACAAGACGCTCTCCATCCACGAGGGCGATACCGTTATCCTTTCGGCAACTCCCGTTCCTGGCAACGAGAAGGCCGTCCAGCAGGTCGTCAACAGCCTGGCCAAGCTCGGCTGCGACGTGTGGGATAAGAACCGCGCTCTCGTCCACGTCTCGGGTCACGGTAGCCAGGAGGAGCTCAAGCTCCTGATGGCCATGGCCAAGCCCACGTACTTTATGCCGGTTCACGGTGAGGCCGTGCATCTGCGCGCCCATGCCCAGCTGGCCCGCAAGATGGGCATCAAGGACGATCATATCTTTATCCTCGATAACGGCGACACGCTCGAGATGCGCGGTGGTATCGTCAAGCGCGGTACGCCCGTCGAGTCCGGTGTCGTTTACGTCGACGGCCTGCGTATCGGCGATACCGACCCCATCGTCCTGCGCGATCGCCAGAAGCTCGCCAACGACGGTATGGTCACGGCCGTTGCCATCGTCTCCCTCAAACACAAGAAGATCGAGGCCATCGAGTTCTCGGGCCGCGGCGTCTCGTTTGCCATCGACGACCAGTTCTCCGAGGATGCCTCCGCGTCCATTATGAAGACGATCGAGAAGGGTAAGTTTAGCTTTACCAGCAGCGGTTCCGATGCCATTCGCAAGGCCGTGCGCGATTCGCTCTCTAACTTTATCTGGAGCCGTACGCGCACCCGTCCGATGATCATCCCGGTCGTCATGGAGGTTTAGTTTGGCGCGCGGATCTGCAAAAAACGCCAAAGGCAATAAGGCCAATAACCAACCGGCATCTGCTAAGGGTGCCGGTTCCCATCTGCGTGCCAATAAGGGCCACGAGTCCGAGTTTGATGAGTTTGAGCCCCTGGTCGAGCCTTCGGCCAATCGCGATATCGCCGGTGTGGTCATCGCCGTTTTGGCGATCGCGTCCTTCATTGCCGTGATCTCTCCGGCAACAGCGCCCGTGACGGCTGCGGTTGCCGGTTTCTACCACCTGGGCTTTGGTCTGGGCGCCTACGTGCTGCCGATCGTCATCTTGCTGTTTGCCGCCACGCTCTTTTTGGGTGAGGACTCGCCGCTCAACGTGCGCTCTGTTGCGGGCGGCGCCTTGGTCTTTATCGCCGTCGTCTCCATTCTTTCGCTGATGGTGCCGGGCACGAGCGATTCGTGCGACCTTATGTTTACGCCGCAGAACCTTTCCGTGTCGGGCGGCTACATTGGCGCCTTTATCGCAAGTGCCTTGCAAAACGCCTTGGGTAAACCTATCGCCATGGTTGTCTTGCTGGGGCTTGTCGTCGTTGGTTTGGTCATTATCGGCTTTTCGGTGGGTGGCGTTTTGCGCTCCGCACGCGATCGCGCTGCCGATTTTGCCGAGCGTCGACGTGCCGATGTCAATGCGAGCCCGTGGGGCGATGAAGAGGCCCTGTCTGTTCCCGGCGTCGCTCGTCCGCACCTGAGCATTTTGCGCCAGAAGGGGACTGACGCCGCGGTGACCACGGTCATGGGTGGCGATGTCGACCCGGTTTTTGATGACGACGAGGACGATGACCCGTTTGTCGACGTATCCGAGTCGGTTGAAGCCGAGCGGGCCAAGACCACGCTGCTGCCGCGCCGTCATGCCAAGAAGGGCAAGACGGTTCCCAAGCTCAATACGAGTGAGCCCGACCCGTCTTGGTCCGATAGCGAGATTGAGCTCACCGAGGGCGATGACGAGGACGACGAGGCTCCGATTGAGACCGCAAAGACAACTTTGCTGCCGCGTCGCCATGCAAAGCGCGGCCAGGTCACCGGACAGCTTTCGATGGAGGACGATCCGGACAAGGTTGACGAGTCCGAGCCGCCGTTTTCCGTGAATCCCGTCTCGGCCGCCCCCCAGATCCCCGACTTCCTGAAGCACCCCAAGGTCGCTGACGCCTCAACCTCTACGGCCTCTGCCGCTCCTGTTGCGGCTGACAATGGGGGAGCGAGCGACACCGCAACTGACGCCGAGGGCGAAGAAGAGGACGGCCTCAAGCTTCCGCCGCTCGAAATCCTGCATGCCAACCCGCAGTCGGCTTCCGCTGCGTCTTCGGACAAGGAGCTGGAGCAGACCGCTGAGTCACTGCAATCCACCTTGCTTGAGTTTGGCCGCAGTGCCCGCGTGGTCGGCTGGATCGCCGGCCCCACGGTGACGACCTTTAAGCTGCAGCCCGGTGAGGGCGAGCGTGTGAGCAAAATCTCGAGCCTCGAGGACGATATCGCGCTTTCGCTCGCTGCCCAGTCGGTGCGTATCTTTGCCCCGATCCCCGGCACCTCGCTCGTGGGCATCGAGATTCCCAACCGCAAGCGCCAGAACGTCAATCTGGGCGACGTGCTGCCCTATGTGAAGGGCGGTCCGCTCGAGCTCGCTATCGGCCGTGACGCCGAGGGCACGCCGGTCGTCGCCGACCTCGCCAAGATGCCTCACCTGTTGATCGCCGGTACGACTGGTTCTGGTAAGTCGGTGATGATCAACTCCATCATCACGACCTTGCTCATGCGCGCCCTTCCCGAGGACGTTCGCCTGATTATGGTCGACCCCAAGCGCGTCGAGCTTGCGGGCTATAACGGTCTGCCGCATCTCTATGTGCCCGTGGTGACCGAGCCCAAGCAGGCCGCGAGCGCCCTGCAGTGGGCCGTGTCCGAAATGGAGCGCCGCCTGAAGGTATTCGAACGCCTCAACGTCCGTAAGATTTCGACCTATAACGAAAAGCAGGCCGCCGGCGAGTTTGAGCATTACGACAACCCGCCGCAAAAGATGCCCTACCTGGTCATCATCATCGACGAGCTTTCGGACCTGATGATGGTCGCCGGTAAGGATGTCGAGGCCTCGATCGTGCGTATTGCACAGCTGGGCCGTGCCGCCGGTATTCATCTTATCGTGGCCACGCAGCGCCCCAGCTCCAACGTGGTGACGGGCCTCATCAAGGCCAACATCACCAACCGCATCGCCTTTAACGTCGCCACGGGCATCGACTCGCGCGTCATCATCGACCAGATGGGTGCCGAGAAGCTCACCGGTTTGGGCGACATGCTGTTCTCCAAGGTCGACTGGGGCAAGCCCCGCCGTATCCAGGGCTGCTTTGTCTCGGACGACGAAATCAACGAGATTGTCGAGTTCGTCAAGTCGCAGAGCGAGCCCGACTACCACGAGGAGATTCTGTCCGCCGTGGCGCCCGCTTCCATGTCCATGGCTGGTGGCGGCGGCATTGTCCGCACCGGAGTCGCCGAGCCGCAAGACGATGATCCACTCATTTGGGAAGCCGCCCATATTGTGGTGGAATCGCAGCTTGGCTCCACATCTGGCCTGCAACGCCGCCTGAAGGTTGGCTATGCGCGTGCCGGGCGTATTATGGACATGCTGGAAGAAAAGGGTGTCGTCGGCCCGCCCGACGGTTCCAAGCCGCGCGAGGTCCTGTTGGACGAGGAGGGGCTTGCCGCGCTGGAATCTGTCGACGCCGAGATGGCACGTGAAGATCGTGAGTTTGGAGGATTCTGATGGCTGCACGCTTTGGTGACATGCTGCTCGAGCAGCGTCGCCGAATGGGCCTTTCCATTCAGCAGGTCGCCAACACCATCAAAATCAGGCCGCAGATCATCGAGTTTTTCGAGACCGGTAACTTTGCTTCGATGCCGCCGCGCGGCTATGCGCAGGGCATGATTTCGAGCTATGCTCGTTTTTTGGGCCTCAATCCGCGCGAGGTCGTCAATGCCTACTTTGACGAACTGATGGCATA
Organism: Collinsella sp.; assembly: GCA_019425005.1. Lineage (GTDB taxonomy): Bacteria > Actinomycetota > Coriobacteriia > Coriobacteriales > Coriobacteriaceae > Collinsella. The sequence continues at coordinate 2,852 of JAHYYK010000004.1, read as the reverse complement.
CGAACGCGAGACGTCGCAGCAGGGCGGTCGTTTCCAGGACGCCGCCGGCTACGTCAATTCGCGTTCCTCTGTCGATAACGGGCGCTTTCTGATGGTTCAGGGCGGTCGTTCGACTCGCTATGGACAGCGTCCTCAGCAGGCCGGTTATATTACCGAGACGGGTTCGGGCGAGGAGATTCGCTCGCAGCGTGACCGGTTCCGCAGTACGCCGATGCCCGAGGACCGTGCACTTCCCGCTGCCCGCGGCGTGGCGCGTGACCCTCGTGCCGGCTACGGCGACGGCGGCTATTCCGATCGCGGTCACCGTGGTATCTCCACCGGACGCTCTCGCAGTGGCTATGCGGACGCCGATACCACGCAGGTGACGCCGCGTCTTCGCTCTCAACCACAGCCGTATGGCCAGCGCTCTTCGGCTCCGCGTGCGGGCCAGCGTGGCTATCAAGGCCGCGGTGAACTTGCGCCCCGCTCGGGTCAGCGCAGCCTTCAGGGCCAGGGTGGCTATTGCGGCCGTTCCGATAGCAATCGTGGCCGTATGCCTCAGGGAGGCGGCCGCAGCAGTTCCAGTCGTGGACGCGGCGGTTCCCGTGCTCCTCAAAACAACGGGCTCGATCCGCGTATCGTCTACGCCGGTATCGGTGCCGTGGCGTTGCTGCTGATCGTGCTCATCGTGGTACTTCTGCGCGGCTGCGCATCTTCGACGCCCGAGACCACGCCCGAGACGCCCGCTGTTACCAAGACGACGACCAAGAAGTCTTCTAAGAAGACCGAAACGGTCGACGAGGACGAAGACACCGATGAGCCGACTGACGAGTCGACTGATTCGGACGCCGCCAAGACGACGGCCAAGAAGGAAGAGAACGAGGTCACAAAGGTTAAGGTCTCCGTTGCCAAGGGAAAGACCGCGTGGATTGAGGTCAAGGTCGACGGAAAGTCGGTCTATGGCGCTCAGGCGACTGGCCCCTTTGAGCAGGAGTACACGCCCGAGTCCTCGATCGAGATCACCACGTCTAAGCCTTCCGATGTCACCGTTACCAAGAACGGCGAAAAGGTCCGTTACGATACCAAGACCTCGGGCGTGGCGCGCGTGACGATCACCGTTCCCAAGAAGGAGACGACTGATTCCGAGAATGGTGAAAGTTCTGATGGTGCCGACACCACCGACGGCACCGATGCCCAGTCCACGGATGGCGCCGATACCGCAACTGACGGCCAGACGCCCACCGATTCTACCGACTATTCGTACGATAGCTACTAAGCCGTTCGTACGCGAAAGGAAACATCATGGCTAAAGATTCCAGCTTCGACGTCGTGTCCGAGGTCAACATGCAAGAGGTCGACAACGCCTTCCAGCAGACCACGCGCGAGATTTCCCAGCGCTATGACCTGAAGGATTCCGGCGCCACGATCGAGCTTTCGAAGGGCGACAAGCTCTTTACGATCAACGCCCCGGCCGACTTTGTCTCCAAGCAGATCATCGATGTCCTGAGCTCCAAGCTCATCAAGCGCGGCATCGACCTCAAGGCTGTCTCGTGGGATGCTCCGCAGGCGGCATCGGGCGGCACCGTGCGCGTGCTCGGCCATATCGTCGAGGGTATCGACCAGGCGACCGCCAAGAAGATCAATAAGGACATCAAGGACCAAAAGCTCAAGGTCAAGGTGACCATCGAGGCCGAGAAGCTGCGTGTTTCCTCTGCTTCGAAGGACGCGTTGCAGACCGTTATCCAGTTCCTGCGCGACCAGGACTACGGCCAGCCGCTGCAGTTCACCAACTACCGCTAATATCATTCGAAAGGACTGCTCTCCAACATGGATACACCGTTGGGCTCCGTGCTCTACATCACCCTCGGGTGCGCTAAGAACGAGGTTGACACCGACCGCATGCGTTCTCTTTTAACCGCCGCGGGCTACGAGGAGGCATTCGACCCACAGGATGCCGATATCGCCATCGTCAATACATGCTCGTTCCTCGCCTCCGCAACGTCCGAGAGCATCGAGACCACGCTCGAGCTCGCCAACGAGGTTCAGGACGGCGTTCGTTCTTGTCCCATCGTCATGTGTGGCTGTGTGCCGTCGCGCTATGGCGACGACCTGCCTGACGAGCTGCCCGAGGTCGCTGCCTTTGTGAAGGCCGACGAGGAGGACGGCATCGTGGCGGTCATCGATGGCGTGCTGGGTGTCGAGCGTGAGATCGCTGCCTATATTCCGCAAGTCAAGCGCACTGTCGAGGGCGCCGTTGCTTACGTCAAGATTTCCGATGGCTGCAACCGCTTTTGTAGCTTCTGCATGATCCCGTATATCCGCGGTCGTTATCACTCGCGCAATGCCGAGAGCATTATCTCCGAGGTGCGCGACTTGGTTGCCGGCGGTGTGCGAGAGATCGTGCTGATCGGCCAGGACACGGGCATCTGGGGCACCGACTTTGCGGATGGTGACGTCGCCGAGGGCTCGCCGCGCAATCTGGCGCAGCTGCTGCGCGCCGTAGCCGAGGCCGTGCGTCCGCAGAACGTCTGGGTCCGTGTTCTCTACCTGCAGCCCGAGGGCATGACCGACGAGCTTATCGAGACGATTCGCGATACCCCCGAGGTGCTACCCTATATCGATATTCCCGTGCAGCACTGCGACGCACGCATCCTTAAGGCCATGCGTCGCTCCGGTTCGCGCCAGGAGCTCGAGGACCTGTTCCGCGATCTGCGTGAGCGCATCCCCGACATCGTGATCCGTTCCACGGCCATGGTTGGCTTCCCGACCGAGACCGACGACGAGTTCCGCGACCTTATCGACTTTATGGACACCGTCGGCTTTGACTACACGAGCGTCTTTGCCTACTCGCAGGAGGAGGGCAGCCTGGCTGC
>JAHYYK010000039.1 GCA_019425005.1 Collinsella sp. | reverse complement strand
TCTCCATGGCCGAGGTCGTCGAGACCCTCTACAACCACGAGATCGACGGCAAGGTCGTCATCGATGACGAGCTCAAGGCCGCTATCGACGCCTACTACGAGCAGTACGGAGTTAAGTAGGTTACGGCGTTTTACCAAACGCCGTAACCGGCCGACGCTGCGCGGGCCGCATTTGGACAATCTGACGTTCAACTTCAAGGGCGCGACCAGAAGGTCAGCGCCCTTTCGTTTCACGTCACCTTGTCTCAAATGCGGCCCGCTCGCTGTCGTTGCCAAGACATCGGCACTCCCGTTGCTGGCGATGCGGCATCTGGGGACACTCCTGATGTAGTCATTGGGGACGTTCTTAAATGACTACTTAGGATGAGCGTCCAAAATCCGCGCTCGTTCGATTGGCGCATGTCTACGCAGCGTAGGTTGTCGAGCCTGGCCTTCAAATGGATACTGACTGTCGAACCGGTTCACTCCATTTCTTCAATTTGATTGGACAGCCCATGAACCAGACACGGCAAACCAATGCCTCCCATACTTTTTTGGCAGCGCATGCCATTAAGCAGCTGCGCGAAGAGCGCGGCCTCACCCAGCGCGCCCTGGCGGAAAGCCTTGGTGTGACCGATAAAGCCGTCAGCAAGTGGGAATCCGGCCGCGGCCTTCCCGACATTTCCCTCGTTGAGCCTTTGGCCCAGAGACTCGGCATAAGCGTGGCTGAGCTTTTGGCTGGTGACATTCGGGCCAACGCCAACCGTGCAGGCAATATGCTCAAAGGCGTCTTTTACGTTTGCCCTATCTGCGGAAACGTTGTGCACGCGCTCGGAGAAGGCAGCTTTAGCTGCTGTGGCTCCACGATGTTTCCCCAGGAGGCCGAAGAGCCGGACGCGGACCACGCCTTTTCCATCGAGCGCATCGAGGACGATTGGTACGTCACGCTCGATCATCCCATGACCAAGGATCACTACATTAGCTTTGTGGCATATGCGACTATGGACGGCGTCTGCTTTAAGAAGCTCTATCCAGAGCAATCGGTGCAGCCGCGCTTCCATATTACCGGGCGCGGCAGGATATATCTTTACTGCAACCAACACGGGCTCTTTACGTCGCTGACGCCTCGCAAATAACGGCTGTCTATCCGCCCTCCTCATGCGTTTCCCAGGGGACCCAAAATGAGCGTGGATAATCTCCCGGTTTTGGCCTGTGTGCGGGCTCAAAGTGGGAGATTATCCACGCTCGTTATCTGAGTGTCCAAAAATCCACGCTCGTCGTTACTTGAGCCCGGGCAGGCGGGTGTAGGGAAACGACCGCTCGAGGAACTCGGAACAGCGGGCGTAATCTTTGGCAAAGTAGCTGCTGTAGAGCGAATCGAGCACGTATTGCACGGCGATGTGGCTGGCGAACTGCGTGATGCGGTGCGTCATACTCTCGTGGTCGCTCACCATGAGATAGGCGGCAAAGCCGGGGTGAATGCGGGCGCAGTACGGTGTGCCGATGACGATGACCGGGACGCGTCGACTGCTGAGGATCGGCAAGATCTCCCTGAGGTTGGGGGCAAGGCCGCTGTAGGAGATGACAATCGCCACATGGTCGGGGCCCGAGGCGAGCGCCGTACGCACCTGCGCCTCGACGCTGCCGTAGCACGTCGCGCTTTTACCGGCGGAAAGCAAGCGATCGCGGAACATTCCCGCTGGATACAGGTTATGCGAGCCCGTGTAGATGTCCACGGTGTCGGCGCGCATGACGAGCTTGGCGGCGTAGTCGAGCTGTGCGGGGTCGAGCAGTTCCTGCGTTTCGGCCAAGGTGGTCTGGTAGAGCCCCTCCATGCGCTCCATTACCTGTGCGGGGGTGGAGGTGGCATCGAAGGGAAAGTTGATGTCCACGTCGCGCCGATTGCCCGCCTCGGTCGCCTGGCGGATGAGCTCGACCTTGAGGTCTTTGAATCCCTCGAGGCCGAGCTTTTTGCAAAAGCGGTGCACGCTCGCGACCGAAACGTTGGCGCACGCGGCAAATTCCTTAATGGAAAGCCCGCGCACATCCTCGCCCATGGCGAGGGCCGTTTGCCCAAGTTGTTGCTCGGTGGGGGTGAGGCTTTTGCCCTGCGTGATCTTTCGCCTGATATCCATATGGCTCCTATGCGTTTGCGTCGCGATAAACCAATCATAACGATAAATAAAACGTTCGGCTTGGCTGGGAGTTTTGGTCCGCCGGTCTATGAACGACGGACCGCTCGACGCCGTGCGGGCTCAACATGGGGGCACTGTCCTTGTTGGGCCGTTTGCGCCCGGGGCGTTACCCGAGCACACGTACGGGCCCCAAGAGGCCGCTGGGCTCGGAGGGCTCGGTCATGCCGAATATGTCGGGGACGGCGTGATCGAGGGTGTTGATGATGTCGATCGTAAGCGCGTGCTCACCGGCCAAAAGCGCGCCGACCTCAAAGCGGTAAGGCGGACAGATACGGGTGCCGAGGGATTTGCCGTCGAGGGCGACGGTTGCGGTCTCAAAGACCTCGCCAAGGTCGATGACGGTGCTGGTGACCGCTTCGCCCAGGACAAAGGAGGCCTGGTAGCGGAATGTGCCGGCCTTGCCGGGGAACTCGGCCGAGGAAAGGTCGTGCAGGTCTGCAAGCTCAACAGGCTCGCCAAAGGCATCGGTGCCAGGGGCAGAGAAGGCAACCGCCCAGGGCCCGTCGATGCATGCGGCTTCGTCTCCAACGGTTGCCGCGCCGGCGGAACCTGTAGCCCCAAGGACCACGATGCAGCTCTCGTAGGGAGCCAACTCGAGCGTGCCGTCAAAGGCGGCGGGCTCGGTGCCGTTGAGCAGGTCGAGGCGCGCGCCTGCAACGGGTGTGCCGTCGGCAAGCGCAACCTGAGTGGAGATACCCTGCTTGGGATGCTCGTTGACGAGCATCAGATAGCTCTCGCCCGCCCGCTCGTAGCGCAGTGCGCGCAGCCAGGGCTGGGGCTCGGCGCAAACCACGGTCTGCATGCCGGTATTGGCAAGTGTGCCTGCGAGCCCGGTGGTCGCCAGGAGTTTGATGCCGGCAAGCGCGGTTGCATCCAGGGAGGCAAAGCCCTCGCGGCCTGCAGTGTCGCCGTCGTAGCGCTTGTTCGGCAACTTATCCAGCGCGTACACGGCAACGCCCGCGGCTGCGGCGCGCGCGGCAAAGTCGAGCACGGCTCCGCCGACAAACTCGGCTCCGGGCATCACCAGGCAGCGGTATGCCTGGCCGTTCACGCTAAAGCCGCTACCGTCTGCGGCAATTTCAACGGCATAGCGCCCTGCGTCCTCAAATGCCTCTGCTGGCACGATGTCAAAGTCGACCTGCGCGCGCATAAGCTCGGAGGCGGCATGCTGCATAAAGTTCGCCTCGCCTGCCCACTCGGCGTCCGCATGGTAGAGAAGCGCCGCCGGGGTCGTTGCACGCCCGCCGCTCAGCAGACTCGCCGTACGGTTCATGTAGCTCATGAGCTGCCCAAAGTGTGCAAACTGGGGGTTTTGGCCATGCGCATAGAAATGCGGCGGGCAGTCCCAGTCGGGGAAGGCGGCCATGCTAAAGGCATGCGGCACAAACCAATTGACGCCGCGCACCAAAAAATGATCGGCGATCCACTTCATCTCGCGCAGGCCTTCGTGCCATCCAAATGCGCCAAAGACCTCGGCCATGCAGCGCCCCTGCTTTTTGGGGTCGAGGTGTGCTGCCGAGGAGCCCAGCTTGGGCAGCACGTAGTTATAGAACTCGAGGTCCCACACGCCGCGTCCGTAGCTGTGAAGGCCGCGGTCCATGCCGGGTACCAGCTGGTTGATCACGATGTCGACGCCCGCCATGTCCTGACCGCCCACGGCGCGGAAGTAGTGCCCGGCGCCCACGCCCAGGCGCGCGTGGCAGTCCTTGTCCTCGATAACGTGGCCGATGTACTGCACGCCGCGCGCGCGGCACCAGTCTCCGAGCTGGTCGCAGAAGCACTCCTTATAGAGGGTGCTCGCGATGTCCATATAGACGTGGCGTACGTGCGCGCCGGCCGGCTCGCGGTCCCACAGGTGCGGGAGCTCGGCCAGGTAGCGCTCGCCCAGTGCCGCGCGTAGGCGACGCTCAAGCTCGGCCGACCAGGGTAGGGGCGCGGTGGCCTTGCCGATGAGCGTGTCCGAGATGCCATCGGGGCCCGTGGTGCCCTTCTCGTTGGCAAATCCGGGCTCATCGGAGAAAAAGCCCAGGATCGTCTTGCCAAACTCATCGCCCAGATGCTCAAAATGCGGCTCGTAGACAGCATCGATGAGCTGCGCCACCGAGGCGCGGTCGACCATATTGATGTAGTCCTCGTTGTAGGAGGTCTTGCCGCTCGTGAACATCACGCATGCCTGCGTGAGGCCCGCAGGTGCATCGAAGACCAGGCGGCTGGGGTTGCCGTCTGCATCGTCGATTACTCGGTAAGCGACGTCGACGGGGCTGCCGTCCTGCATAAATGTCACGCCGTGGAAGCGCTCCGTTTTGTCGAGCATGTTGGCGAGCGCGATGCTCGCGGCGGACGTGGAGCCCACGATGTCGAACGTGCGGTGCGTGAGCACGATCTTGCGGAGCTCGGGCACGGCCTCCTTGACGGCGCCGTTGGCAAAGCCCGTGGGGAAGTGCGCGTCGTCCAAGATCCAGAGCTTAAGGCCCAGCTGCTTGCACTCGTCAATGACAAAGCGCAAGTCGCGCCACCAGCCCTCGCCGCAAAAATCGGGGTGTGGGCGGCTTTCGAGACAGACCTCGTGGATGTCGGCGCCGGCGATCTTTTCCAGATACTCGGCAATGGTCTTATGGCTCTCGCCCTTCATCCACAAAAACGGAAGCACGTGGTTGTCGTATGTGCCCTCGAGCACCTGCTGATAGTACGCGGTCATGGATCCTCCTTGGCTCGATCGATCTGCTGCATAGCACAGATTATGGACGCGTCGGCGCGTTCTGCTAATATCTGAATCACGACGAACTATGACCAAATCAACGATTGGCAAGCCATGGAGATCGACGAGCTCGAGCGTAGGCTCAGCGAACTGAGCACCAGTGAGATCGCTTATAAAGACGGCATGGCATTTGATTGGTCGATTATGACCGAGCATGTCGAAATCGACGGATGCCCAGTGCGCAAGATTGGGCAGCCAGGGTTTGCCTATGCCCAGCCCGGCATGCCGCGTGGCCTGACGATAAGGAAAAACTCGCGCTTTAATGCAGTTCCCGAGCACGTGCATGATTACGTGGAGCTGAGCTATGTGTATCGCGGACGCTGCCCGCAAACGGTGGCGGGGGAGAGGCTCGAGCTGGGCCGCAACGAGGTGCTTTTGCTCGACGCCCTCTGCCCGCATGCCGTGGCGGCGCTTGGTGAGGACGACATCATGCTAAGCATGACCGTTTCACGCTCTTTTTTGCGCCGGAGTCTCGAGTCGAGCCTCTCGCGCGAGAGCGCGGTCTCGCGGTTTTTGTTCAACGCGCTCAACAGCGAGACGGACCATCGGGGCCATGTCCGTTTTCATTGCGGCGAGAGCCGTCGGATTCGGCGCTACATGCAGGAGATGCTCTGCGAGCTGTACGACCCGAGCCCCAACGGTCCCGAGATCGTCTTGCGTCTGTTTCAGCTGTTTTTGGCCGAGCTCATGGATTGCTACGAGCGCGAGCTGGTGCGCGGCGCGGCGGACGGCGCGGCGGGGCCCACTGCCCTGGTGACGGGAATGCTCGGCTATATCGATCGCGAATTCGCCGCGTGCTCCCTCGAGGGGATGGCGGCGGAGTTTGGCTTGAGCCCTAATTATGCGACGGCGCTCCTCAAGCGGCATGTGGGCAAGACCTTTAGGCAGCTTGTGCAGGAGCGACGCCTGGTACGTGCGGCCGAGCTTCTGTGCGGCGGCGCCACGGCCGGGGCGGCTGCGCATGCGGTGGGCTATGAAAACATGAGCTTCTTCTACCGTAAGTTTCACGACAAGTATGGCTGCACCCCCGCGGCATACCGCCGGTAAGCGCGGAGCGGATCGTCTTCGCTCCTTCGGTGTCAAAAAGTTTCAGCTGCAGCGCTGTTGCAGCGCGCGTCTGCGAAAAGAAGTGTCGGGTTTGGCACCCCTGCCCCTGTCTGTCGCGTGCGTGGGCGATACTCGGCCTATCGACCCGCAATGCAAAGGAGATGCTCATGGCAAACATCAAGTTCCCCGAGGGTTTCTATTGGGGTGGCGCCACGGCCGCCAATCAGTTTGAGGGCGCTTGGAACGTGGACGGCCGCGGTCCTTCGGTCGACGACCATTTCTTGGGCGGCAGCTACAAGGAGCCGCGTCAGATCACGATCGACATCGACCCCGACCGCTTCTACCCCAATCATGACGGCATCGATTTCTACCACCACTACGAGGAGGACATCGCGCTGTTCGCCGAGATGGGCTTCAACATGTTCCGCATGTCCATCTCTTGGAGCCGCATCTTCCCCAACGGCGACGACGCCGAGCCCAACGAGGCCGGCCTCGCCTTTTACGACCGCGTCTTCGACTGCCTGCGCGCTCACAATATCGAGCCGCTCGTGACCCTGTCGCACTACGAGATGCCCTATCACCTGGTCGAGAAATACAACGGCTGGGCGAGCCGCGAGCTCATCGGCTTCTTTGAGAAGTACTGCCAGACCGTCTTCGACCGCTATCAGGACAAGGTCAAGTTCTGGCTCACCTTCAACGAGATCAACTGCGGCACCCAGGACATGGGCAACCTCTTTGGGACCAGCATGATCCAGGGCTTTGAGGGCCCGGCTTCGGCGGTCCACACCACGCCGCAGGCCCGTATGCAGGCCCTGCATCACCAGTTTGTCGCCAGCGGCCGCGTCGTGCGCTATGCCCACGAGCACTATCCGCAGTTTAAGATGGGCAACATGGACTGCTTCATCCTCTCCTATGCCGCCACGTGCGATCCGGCCGACGTGTTCGCCACGCAGCAGGAGATGAATACCATGAACTGGTACTGCTCCGACGTGCAGGTGCGCGGCAAGTATCCGTTCTATGCCAAGCGCTTCTGGGCCGAGAACGATGTCGAGCTTGTGATGGAGGACGGTGACCTGCAGGATATCGCCGACGGCAAGGTCGATTTCTACACCTTTAGCTACTACATGTCCGGCACCGTGGGCACCCACAGGGATCACGAGATGACCGAGGGCAACATGACCTTTGGCGGCAAGAACCCCTATCTGGAGTCCACCGATTGGGGCTGGCAGATCGATCCGCTGGGCCTGCGCATCGCCCTCAACGAGATTTACGCCCGCTACGAGATTCCGCTGATGGTGGTCGAGAACGGCATGGGCGCCTACGATGAGGTCGAGGAGGACGGTTCCATCCACGATCCGTACCGCATCGCCTACTTGCAGAGCCACATCAAGGCCATGGGCGAGGCCATTGCCGACGGCGTCGACCTGATCGCCTACACCTGGTGGGGCCCCATCGACCTGGTTTCCGCCGGCACCGGCGAGATGCGCAAGCGCTACGGCTTTATCCACGTCGATAAGTACGACGACGGCACCGGTACCTACGAGCGACGCCGCAAGGACAGCTTCTACGCCTACCAGAAGATCATCAAGTCCAACGGTGCCGAGGGCCTGGATTAATCGACAATATGAGTGCCACCGGGGAAAAGCGTTGGGATGGGCTCGCGATTCGAGTCCCCACCTTAGCATTTGAACCATTTGGCACTATAATCACCATAGGCATGCGCACAACGTTGCGCTTAATCAAGAGGAGAAAACGTATGGGTCTGTTTGACATGTTCAAGAAGAAGGCTGAGCCCGCGACTGCCGCTGCTCCATCCTCCATCTCTGCTTCTGCCGGCGCCGACGTGCTGTGCTCGCCCGTCAAGGGCAAGGTCATCAAGATGGCCGACGTGCCCGATCCCGTCTTTGGTGGCGAGGTCCTGGGCAAGGGCTGTGCCGTGTGGCCCGAGGACGATCTGGTCTACGCTCCCTGCGACGGCAAGGTGACCGTCACCATGGGTCACGCCGTGGGCCTACAGTCCGATAGCGGCATCGAGGTTCTGGTGCACGTTGGCGTCGATACCGTCAACATGAACGGCGATGGCTTCGAGGGCTTCGTCAAGGCCGACGACGTCGTGAAGGCCGGCCAGCCCATGCTCAAGATCGACCGCGCCAAGATCGCCGCCGCCGGCTACAAGGACTGCGTCGTCGTGGCCGTGTCCAACACCGCCGAGTTTGCCGATGTCGAGCTCGCCGTCGAGGCCGACTCCGCTGTCGCCGCCGGTGACGCCATCGTTAAGGTCGTCCGCAAGTAAACTGCGGCATCATAAGGATGTGCAAGGGTGGTCGGGTTGTCCGGCCACCTTTTTTATTGCACCGCGGGGAAGCGTTTTATTGCACGTTGGGCGGGCTCGCAAACCGTTCGGACGCTAAAACGAACCGACCGCGCCTTCGTGCCGTCGAGGGTGTTAATAAGTTGATAGTATGGGCTTACTTTTTACAACGTGCGCCGCGTCTGGGAAGCGCGGTGCCGCTCATTGGGAGGAACAACATGAAAAAGAAGCTGCTGCTTGCGCCCCTCATGGCCGTCTTGGTTGCATGCGTGGTCGTGCTTTCCGGCTGTGGAGGTCCTTCGGTCGAGGAACTCATCACCGAGGATCTTACGACGCAGTTTGACGAGGTCAAGAACGGTGGCGACGACTTCCTCTCTGGTCTGGAGGAGGCTTCGGGCGACGAGTTCGAGCAGCTGGGTATCGATCCCAAGGAGTACGCCAAGACCTATCTCGAGGGCTTTGACTACAAGATCGGCGACGTGACGGTCGACGAGGACAAGGGTGTCGCGACCGCCGAGGTCTCTATCACCTGCAAGTCTATGAACAAGATCGTCGAGGACTTCTCCACTCAGTATCAGGAGAAGGTCGCTGCGCTTGACACGGTTCCTTCCGATGACGAGCTGTACAAGATGGCCGGTCAGGTTATGGTCGATGTGACCAAGGCCACCGAGCCCAGGAAGACCACGGTTATCTTCAAGTACACCTGCAACGACGACGGCGAGTGGTCTGCCGATGACTCCGTCAACTCCGAGATGATGGATGCAATGCTGAGCTAGTTTGTTGCGGCGTTTTACCAAACGCCGCAACTGCTCGACGCTGCGCGGGCACCAGAGCGACAACTTGTCATTCAAAGAGGACGGCATGACCAGAAGGTCTATGCCGTCCTCTTTTCATGCCAATTTGTTCGCTCTGGTGCCCGCTCGCTGTCCGTCCTCTACCTGCGGCGTTGTCATGGTAGTCATTGGGGCGGCACTTGGGGACGTTCCTTTTAATATGAGCAGGACATTGTCAAGAGGCAAAATCGGGCCTGGCCCCAACGATATGGGGTCAGGCCCTCTCCCTATATCAACCCGTCCGCGGCGACCTTGGCGTGTCTTACCGACGCTCGTCTTTGCAGTTTAATATCCGCCCGTGGCGATCTCTCGCTGGGCAATCCGTTGCTACGGCTGAGGCTTCTACGTCGAACCGACAGTCTGTGCACGCGTGTGGCGCCCTGGGCGCTCGCAGAAAAGGGACCTGAGGTTCGCCTCAACGGCTTCGGATCGAACCGCTTCCGGGGTGACTGGCTTATGTTCGGGGGACCGCCCCCCTATGCCTCCTCGGCCATGAGGCCGACCGCCCACACCCAGCAGGCGAGCTCGCGCGCCGTGGCCACGTTCGCCTTGTTGCCGTGCACCCCGCGCGCGAGCAGCGCCTCCCGCCTCTCGACCAGCCTCCGCACGCCCTTGGCGGCATGCCTCCGGGCGGCCGGGTCCGGGGCCTGGCCCTTGGCGAGGTCCTTCGGCCGCCCGGAGCACGTCAGGTAGTGCCACGCGGCCTCGACCAGCGTCTTTCTCAGGTGCTTGTTGCCGGCCTTGGTGATCGCGCCCCTGCGGTCGCTCTCCCCGCTGGAGTGCTCGGAGGGCGTCAGGCCGACCCACGCGGCGAACGAGCGGGCGTTCCTGAACCTGGAGAACTCGCCGGCCTCGAACACGAGGTCGGCGGCGGTCGCGGTGTCGACGCCCTTGAGGCAGCGCAGGGAGTCGACCCTCCTCCTCCACCTGGGCTTGCGGGCCTCGGCCCCGACGAGCCCCTCGAGCCTCGACTTCTCCTCCGCCGCCCGCCTGACCGCCTCGACGTAGTAGGCCAGCACCTCGTTGTCGGCCCCCTCCGCGAACCTTATCGACTCGATCCAGGACCAGTGCGCCCGGGTCCAGTTCCCCTTCCTGTGGATTGGCTACACTGATGTGGACAGTTCCGGGAGGGGCGCGAGAGACGGGAGGGCCGTATATGAGGGACCCCAGGCACCCGAGGCATTTCACCGACGAGTTCAAGAGGCAGATAGTCGACCTCTACAACGCCGGAAAGCCCAAGCGCGAGATCATGGACGAGTACGACCTCGGCAAGAGCACCGTGGAGAGGTGGATCAAGTCGATAAACGCGACCGGCTCGCCGCGCGCCGCGGACAACCGCACGCCCGAGCAGAACCGGATCCTGGAGCTCGAGCGCGAGAACCGCAGGCTCCGGATGGAGGTCGACGTCTTAAAACAAGCGGCGCTGATATACGCTCGAAAGTGAGGGCCATAGCGGCCAACGAGGGCCGCTACCCCATACCAGCGCAGTGCAGGCTCCTCGGCGTCGCGAGGTCGACGTACTACTCCATGCGCTCGCGGGCCGACCGGCCCGACGCGCCGGACCCCGCCGCGCCGGCCGTGGTCGCGGCCCACGCCGCCAGCAAGGGCCGGTACGGCTCGCGCAAGATAAAGGCGTCGCTCGAGAGGTCGGGCGTTACCGTCAGCCGGCGCCGGGTCTGCCGCATCATGAGGGAGAACGGCCTGGTCAGCGCATACGGCAGGAAGAGGTTCAAGGTGCACCCCGGGGCGGTCAACGAGGCCGACGTGCCCAACGTCGTCGCGCGCGGCTTCGGCGGCAGGGCGCCGCGCACCCATATATGCAGCGACCTGACCTGCGTGCGCGTCGGGGCCTCGTGGAACTACGTCTGCCTGCTCGTCGACCTCTACAACAGAGAGATCGTCGGTCACTCCGCCGGGCCCAGGAAGGACGCCCGGCTGGTCAAGTCGGCGTTCGCGACGGTCTCCTTCCCCATCTCGGACATCGAGGTATTCCACACGGACCGCGGCAGCGAGTTCGACAACGCCGAGATCGACCTGATGCTCGAGACCTTCGGCATAGAGAGGTCGCTGTCGGCCAAGGGCTGCCCCTACGACAACGCCGTCGACGAGTCGACCAACAGGATACTGAAGGCCGAGCTCGTCCACCGCGAGACGTTCGGCACGACGCGCGAGCTACGGGCCAAGCTCTCGGACTACGTGAACTGGTACAACAACTTCAGGATCCACTCGACGCTGGGCTACATGTCGCCGGTCGAGTTCAGGGAAGCGGGGCTGTCCCTCCCGGAATCGTCCAAATAGGTGTTGCCAATCCACTGCGGCCGGTGGGCGTTCTCTCGTCGAAGACGAGCCCGTGCCTGAGCAGGAACTTGGAGAGCCGCTGCTTCGAGCGCGAGAGGTCGTCCCTCGCGTCCTCGAGCGCCCTGGTCAGGTCGCGGGCGGCCTCGCACTCGTCGTCGGGGACCCACACCTCGACCACGTTGCCGACCGACAGCATGCGGGCGAGGAACTCGGCGTCGTTGCGGTCGTTCTTCCTGCGCCTGTCCGCGCTGGGCTTGATCATCTTCGAGACGGCGCCGACCACGCAGTCGACCCCCAGGCCGGAGAGCCTCTTCTGCAGGTCGAACCCCGTGACCCCGGACTCGTACACGCACCTGGCCCCGGGGTCCACGGACCGGACCCACGCCGCGACGGCCCCGGCGTCGTAGCCGAAGGTCGCGCAGCGCACCTCCCCGGTCATGACGTCGAGGGAGACGGCCTTTATCGAGCGGGCGTGGACGTCGAGGCCGACGAAGGTGGTAGTATCGAGCATGGGAGCCCCTTCCATGAATGCGGCGTGGCCGCCACGGCTGGATTAGACACTCACCATTGTCGGCCTGATCCGCGGACTTTCATGCCGGGGGCTCCCAATGTTTTATGTCCTGCTCATATCGTCTCTGCCGGCAGTCGGGGACACTCCTTGCGCCAGCGTTGCATCGAATGCTCGGGAAAATACGAGCCGGTATTTGGCCGAATAGTGGGTCGCGGTTTCCGGATGGGGTGGGTTGCGGAAAGCGCGACCCGGAATATTGCTCTGAAACGGGATGCCGTTTCCCGACAAGGCTCAACCGGAAAGCGCATCCCATTCTGAGGCGGCAAAACGGGATGCGCTTTCCGCGCGACAGAATCTATGCAGCCGTGTTGAGCGACAGCCCCGCTACTCGCCCAGGATTAGCGCCGCGAGCTCGTCCTGGGTGTCCACCACGTAGTCGGCGCCAGCGGCTTCCAGCTCTGCGCGGCCGCGGAAGCCCCAGGTGACACCCGCGCTCTTGAGGCCGGCGTTGTGACCGGTCAGGATATCGACATTGGAATCGCCTACATAGAGTGTGGTTGCCGGGTCGGCGCCTAGCTCTTTCATCACGTGCAGCGTAACAGGTGCCTCGGGCTTGGGAGGAAACGCATCGACGCGGCCCTGCACCAGCGCAAAGCGCTCGGAACCAAAGTATTTCTCGATAAGCGGAACCGCCGAGACGTGGTCCTTGTTAGTGAGCACGGCAAGCTGCACACCCGCGGTGCGCAGGCGGTCGAGCATCTCGATCGTACCGGCGTACGGTGCGGTGTGGTCTTCCTTGTGCTCGCCGTAATAAGCCCTAAACTCGGCAAGCGTCTGCTCAAACATACGGCCGTCGCCCGCATACTCGGCGGGCATAAAGCGCTCGACCAGCTTGAGCATGCCGTTTCCCACCTTGTAGCGGTACTCGTCTACGGCAAACGTGGGCCAGCCGTGCATCTCGCAGGTATGGTTGCCGGCGGCTGCCAGGTCCTCGAGCGTGTTGAGGATGGTGCCGTCTAAATCAAAAATCACATGGGAAAAAGCTGCTGCCATGGGTGCTCCCGCCGTTTGGGTTATAGGACGCACCCATGATAACGGGCTGGCGTGTCGGGCATGTTTGAAATCTGAACAACTTTGACTGCCGTGTATCGGGCCGCGCTGCCCGACCATCTCTGTCGTTAGCAAATTCTCGGCAGCTGCTCTCCTACGAGCATGTCGAGGATGCGGGTCGAGCCCCAACCGGTACGTACGCGCACGGCGGGGCGGGCGTCCTCGGCAAGCGGCAGCACGCGACCGATAATGGCGGCATTCTCGCCGTAGCGCGCGGCGCGCATGGCGGCCAGCACGGCATCGGCCCGCTCGGCCGGCACCACGGCAACCATCTTGCCCTCGTTTGCCACCTGCAGAACGTCGTAGCCGAGCATCTCGCAGGCGGCCTGCACGTCGGGGCGCACGGGCACGGCATCCTCGTCGATCTCCATGGCAACACCGCTGGCCTGGGCAAACTCGTTAAGCGTCGAGGCCAGGCCACCGCGCGTGGGGTCGCGGAAGCAGCGTGTGTCGGGTGCTGCGGCAAGCACATCGGCAATCAGGTGGTTGAGCGGCGCGGCATCGCTTTCGATGGCGCTCGAAAACGCCAAGCCCTCGCGTTGGCTCATGATGGCGATGCCGTGGTCGCCGAGTGTGCCCGACACCAGGATGACGTCGCCGGGCCGGCAGTTGGCACCGCTGAGCGTCACGCCTGCGGGCACCTCGCCTACGCCAGCGGTATTGATGTAGACGCCGTCGGCACCGCCACGCTCGACCACCTTGGTGTCGCCGGTGATAATCTTCACGCCTGCCTCATGTGCCGTTTCGGCCATGGTCTGCACAATCTGGCGCAGCTTGTCCATGGGATAGCCCTCTTCGAGGATAAAGCCGCATGAGAGGTAGCGCACGTTAGCGCCCGAGGTCGCGACGTCGTTGACGGTTCCGCACACGGCGAGTCGGCCGATATTGCCGCCGGGGAAGAACTGCGGCGAGACTACAAAGCTGTCGGTCGACATGGCGATGCGCCCGCTCGCGGGCAGCGCAGCGACGCCGGCATCGTTGCCCTCGAGCAGTTCGGGCGACCCAAAGGCATCCAAAAAGACCTCATCGATGATGCGTTTCATCATCTGGCCGCCAGAGCCGTGGCCCAGCAGGACAGTGCTATCGGTGGCATTACGGGACATATCGAAAACTCCAATCGTGGGTGGTGCCGGTACGCGGGAGCGTCCGGGCTAGTCGCGGTATCTAAAGTACGCCGCGCAGCTGCCTTCGGAGCTCACCATGCAGGGGCCGACGGGGTGTTCGGGCGTGCAAGCGCGGCCAAACAGAGGACAGTCGCTCGGCGTGATGGCTCCGCGCAGCACGTCGCCGCAGCGGCAGCCGCGTGGCTCGACCGTCGGTTCAATGGGTACGTCAAAGCGGGCGCCGGCATCAAAGCGCACGAATTCGGGTCGGATGGAAAGACCCGAAGCCGCAATCGGTCCCAGTCCGCGCCACGTGGTGTCGCACGGCTCAAACACCTGCTCGACCAGCCGGCGCGCTACGGGATTGCCGTCTGCATTGACGCCACGGCGGTAGGCGTTGTCGATTGCGGGCCTGTGCTCGACAACCATCTGGACCAGCATGCAGATGCCCTGCAAGATATCGACCGGCTCAAATCCGGTGACTACGCCTGGGGTCTCGAACTCATCGACCAAAAAGTCAAAGGGGGCTAAGCCCGTGATGGTGGCGACGTGTCCCGGAAGGATAAAGCCGTCGATAGTGGTCTCGGGATCGTTGGCGATGGCGCGCAGCGCCGGCGGCGTGGTCTTGTGGGCGCAATAGACCGAGAAGTTCTGGAGTCCGCGTGCATCGGCCTCCAAAATGGCGGCGGCGATGGTAGGCGTCGTGGTCTCAAAGCCGACGCCCATAAAGATGACCGGGCGATCGGGGTTGTGTTCGGCGATATCGAGTGCATCGAGCGGGGAGTACACAATGCGAATATCGCGCCCCGCTGCCTTTTGCGCGGCGAGCGAGGTAGACGACCCGGGCACGCGCATCATGTCGCCAAAGGTGGTGATGATGGCGCCGTCCATCTTGGCGAGCGCGATTGCATGGTCGATATCGCGGTTGGCGGTAACACAGACGGGGCAACCCGGACCGCTCAGCAGTTTGAGCCCGGCAGGCATAATGGAGCGAAAGCCATAGCGACCGATGCTCACGGTGTGCGTGCCGCAGACTTCCATAAGGTTGATGGCGCGGTCGCCGACAAGCCCGCGAATGCGATCGATAAGCTCGCGGGCCAGCTTGGAATCGCGAAATGCCGAAAAGTCGATACCGGAGCGCGCCGGCTGCTCGGCCGCCACTAGTATGCCTCGGCCGGGTTAGTGGCCAGTTGGTCTTCTTCGACCAGTTCGGTCATGGTGTTGACCAGGTCGAGCGTCTCCTGCGCCTCCTGCTCGTCGACAATCTGGATGCCAAAGCCGGCGTGTACGAGAATATAGTCGCCAACCTGCGCCGTCGGCACGAGACGCAGCGAAACGGGGCGCTCGATGCCCATCATGTCGACGGTCGCCTTAAGGTCGTCGTCGCGTTTGACCACTTTACCGGGAACGGCAAGGCACATAATGTTCCCCTTTTATACGTTTTGCGCTGGATAGGCGCCTAATTACCCATCAGTTGATGGTAGCGCTCGCAGGAGTCACGAGCAAACGCGTTACACCTGTGAGACGGCGGCGCGCAGGCTGGCAAAACAGCCTATCGCGATGCTGTCTGCGCGAGGCGAGCGCGAGCGATGACGGCCTGACCGTAGGCGATACAGCCGTCGTTGACGGGCACGGAGCGGGGAATCAAGACAGTGAGACCCATGCTTTTGAGCTCGCGGGTGAGGAGCTGAAGCAAAAGTCGGTTCATGAACACGCCGCCCGAGAGCGCGACGGTGTCGAGGCCTTCACGGGCGCAGATTTCGCGTGCGATTCGTGCCGAGGAGCGCGCGATGGTGACGTGGAAGTCGAGCGCGAGCTTGCCGGCGGGCACGCCGGTCCTGATTCCCTCCAAAAGCGCCTCAAAAAGCGGTCTGGAGTTCAGAACATGGCAGTCGTCCGGACGGGATGATTCGGTTACGGAAAAGCTGGCCATATTGCCGGTGGGGCAGGCACTTTCACTGCTGAACGCGCGCCAGGCGGCGGCTTCGAGTTCTATGGCGGGTTCGCCCTCGTAGGTTGCCTTGTCGCAGATGCCCAGAATTGCTGCCGCGGCATCAAAGAGACGTCCCATGCTGCTGGTACGCGGGCTGTTGATGCCGCGCTCGATCATGGTGGCTGTCACGCTACGCGTTTGCTCGTCGAGGCTGTCCAAAAGCTGAGCGGCGCCTGGGTGCTCGAGTAGGCCGAGTTCGCTGAGCAGGGCAAAGGCGTTGCGTCGAGCGTCGCGTACGGAGGCCGCCCCGCCGGGGAGCGCCCAGGTGAGCAAATGCGCGGTGCGCTCAAAGCCGTCAAGGCTGGCAACAAGAAACTCGCCGCCCCAAATGGTCCCATCGGTGCCGGCGCCGGTGCCGTCAAAGGCGATGCCAAGGACAGGCGTGTCGGTTGTAAGCTGGCCCGCGGCGATGGCCTCGGCCATTACGCTCGCGATATGCGCATGATGGTGCTGCACCTCGACGAGCGGCAGATTGCATTTTCGCGCCTGCTCGCGCGCCCACTGGCCCGATAGATAGCTGGGGTGTAAATCGCAGGCCAAGGCGGCGGGCGCCAAGTCAAAGAGATCTTCCAAGCGCGTGCGCGCGGCGTTCCAGGCATCGAAGGTCTCGCCGTTTTCAACATCGCCGATATGCTGCGACACAAAACAGGTTGCCTCGCCGTTCGTCCCTTCACGCGTGAGCGCAATCGTGGCCTTTTGTTGTAGCCCGCAGGCGAGCACGCAGGACGGAGCGCCGTCGAGCGCCGGCAACGGCAGCGGCTGGGGTGCATATCCGCGAGCGCGGCGAACGGGCATGACGGTGCCGTCGACCACGCGTACCACGGAGTCGTCGTAGCGCGACAGAATTGCGCGGTCGTTACCGAGCAGCGCGTCGGCGATGCCGACGGCAACGAGGTGTTCCCAGGCAAGGTCGTCGTCGGTCTCGATGGGTTCTTCGCTCAGGTTTCCGCTGGTCATGACGAGCGCGTGCATACCGCGGGCTACTGCCGCGGCAAGCAACAGATGCTGAAGCGGGGTGTAGGGGAGCATGATACCGAGCTCGGGAAGGTCGTGTGCGACGGACGGCGCGAGCGCGAGGGCGTTGGGGGAACCGCCGCTCTCGCAAACGGCACGTCGGCGCAGCAGCACAATGGGGCGAATGCTGCCGGCCAGCAAGCCGCGTTCAACGTCGTTGACATGGCACAGGCGTTCAGCGTCGGCAAGGTCACGTGCCATAACGGCAAGCGGTTTGTTGCTGCGGCGTTTGCGGCGGCGAAGCTCGGCTACCGCCTGCTCGTTGGAGGCGTCGCATGCCAAGTGAAATCCGCCCAGACCCTTGATGGCGACGATACTGCCACAGGCCAGCAGCTCAACACAGCGGTCGATAATGGCGTCGCTGGTCTCGCGCGTGGTGCCGACGGCCGGCGACGCGGCGTCTTCGCCCGCCTCGCGCCACGTAATATGCGGCCCGCAATCAAAGCAGGCATCGGGCTGCGCGTGAAAACGCCGGTCGAGTGGGTCGGCATACTCCGCGGCGCACTCGGGGCACATGGGAAAACAATTCATCGACGTGGCCGCTCGGTCATAAGGCAGCGATCGGATGATGGTAAAGCGTGGGCCGCAGTTAGTGCAGTTGATAAAGGGGTAGTGATAGCGTCGGTCGGCGGGATCGAACAACTCGCGCAGGCAATCGTCGCAGGTGGCGATATCGGGCGAGACGAGCGTCGTGTGCGCGGTCTGGTCCTGCGATGCCACAATGCGAAAGCCCTGCTCATCGGCAGCGCTCCAGCCGCCAGGCTCCAAATCCGCAATATCGACTCGCTCAACGAGGGCTGCCGCAGGCGCATGCTCAGAAAGCGCGGCAACAAAAGCATCGAGCGCACCGGCCAGAGCATGCGCTTCGATATGCACGCCGTCGCCCGCGTTGAGCACCCATCCGCAAATGCCATGCGCCATGGCCTCGCGATACACAAACGGCCGCATGCCAACGCCCTGCACAATGCCCGTCACATGAATATGCACATGCCGCATGCGACACCCCTCATCAAAACCAACCAAATAGGGACAGGTGCGCTACAGCCCCAGGCTCTGCTTGGTGGCGGCGCACGTGAGCTCGCCGTGCTTAACGCCGCGCAGGCCCAGCAGACGGTCGGCCAGCTCGTAGACGCGCTCGCCGCGACCCTTGAGCGCCAGAATCTCTAAGCAGTTGTGGTGATCCAGATGCACGTGCATGGTCGATACGATCTCGTCGGTGTAGTCGTGCTGCACTTCGTCCAGACGGCGCGTCAGGTCGCCGGTATGGTGGTCGTAGATCATGGTGAGCGACCCGATAACATGCTCATCGGGCGTGCGCATCTGCTCCTTGGCGATCGAGGCGCGAATCAGGTCGCGCACGGCCTCGGAGCGGTTGGCCACGTCGCCGCGGCGCGCGATCTGTTCGTCAAAACGGCGCAGCAGGTCGTCCGGTGCGGTAACCGAAAAGCGGACCAGCTCGGAGCCGGAGCCACTACAGTGGCAGCCTGCGTCACCGTCCGCCCCGTGCGGATGCTCGTGCTCGTACCCGCAGCCGTGCTCGTGTTCGGCCACGTTACACCAGCTTCACGGAGCCGACGGAGTTGTGGTCGGCCTCGATGGCCTCTTCGTAGCCCTCGAGTGCGTCGTGGGCCTCGTGCAGCGCGGCCATGGCTGCCTCGAGCTTGGCGCCGATGCGCTCCATGTCAAAATTCTCGGTCGCATGCAGCAACTGATGGCTCCACTCGTGAGCGAGCTCGATGGTGTCGTCGACCTGCTTGACGCTCATGGCAAGCTGGCTCATGTTCATTCCAACATCATGCATGGGAAATCTCCTTGTGTGGACGGTAATCCAGTGATTCAGATTTTACTACGCCCGCTCTGCGCGCCGCTGCATAAGAAAACGGGTGCGAGTCTGTGCGACTCGCACCCGTTCACTGGGGGCTGTTTGTAACTACCATACTATCCGTGGTCGCACGCGCCGCACCCGGCAGTCCGGCGAGCGGTGCAAAACCGCTCATGGACGGCGGGCAAGTAACAAGCGTATTACAGATGCTTCTCCAGCAGCGCCTGCAGCCTCGCCTTGGGCAGAGCGCCAACCGAGCGGTCAATCTCCTCGCCGTTCTTAAACACAATCAGCGTGGGGATGCTCATGACGCCATACTTCATGGCCAGGTCCTGGTTGTCGTCGACGTTGCATTTGGCAACGGCAAGCTTGCCCGCCAGCTCATCGGCTACCTCGTCCACGATGGGCGAGAGCGATCGGCAGGGCCCGCACCAGGGCGCCCAAAAATCGACCAGCACGGGCAGGCTGTCGTTAACGATGGAATCGAAGTTCTCGGGGGTAATCTGCTTAATGTCAGCCATGGTGACCTCCATAATACGACGCGGCTCGGCCGCGTAAAACTCAGTACGACCGTGCTTATACCCAGCCGCCCGCAAAGCAACCACTCGCGGGCAGCTCTTTTATATAATGGTGGGCACGCAAACGATTGGAGAGCGCATGTCCACGTCACAAAGCCAGAAAAAAGAAGCCATCGCCCAGGCGGCCGAGCAGGAGCTCACATCGCTTGCGGTCCGTGGCGTGCGCATCGTGGGCAACGCGTGCTCGCCGATCGTGCTGGTCAAAGGCGATTTGGACGAGGCCGAGCGTTCGGGCGGCGAGCTGGCTGCCGGTCCGGACGGTGCTGCGCTGCGCAAGGCGCTTGGGGCCATCGGCTACGCGCCCGAGGATTTTTGCGTGCTGGCAAGCGTCGCCGGCGCAGGCGACGGAGCGGTCGCGGTGGGCGAGACTCTGCCGTGCGAGCTGTTCCGCGAGGCGCTTGAGGCTCTGGATCCCGAGGCGGTGCTGCTGCTCGATAACAGCGCGGCCGATGTCATGCGCGAAACCTACGCCGATATGCTCGTGGCGATTGATGACTTCGACACCGCCATGCTCAAGCCCGGCCTGGTCGCCCATGTGCAGGGCCGCCGCGTGCTCGCGCTCGATGGCTTTGAGGCGGCGCTGACCGACAAAGCGGCCAAGCAGCGCATGTGGGCCTACATCAAGCAGCTGACCCCGGCGGTCGCTCCACTGTAGCGGATCGGCACCGGCGAGCGATTGCCTGGCGGGCGAGGCGCGCCGCGAGATCGGCGCCGTACTTCTACATCACAGCGCGCAGCTCAAACCGATCGCCGTTAATGCGGAACTGGCAGTTGCCGTTCATGCGCTCCACGGCAAGTCTGATGCTCTTGGTTCCAAAGCCGTGGCCCGCATGCCGGGTCACGGGCATGCCGTCGACCATGCGCGGCGCGCGGTCAAACGTGTTGGAAACTAACAGCAACAGCTGGCCGTCCTCAAGTCGCGGGTCAAGGTCGACGAATCGCTTTCCTTGGGGTGCGGCGCTTGCGGCGGTGATAGCGTTTTCCAAGGCATTTGAGAGCACGCTAAACAGGTCGGCGTCACCTACGTGGACGGTTTCGGGTACGGCGGCGCGCAGGTTGGCGGTAATGCCGTTTCTATTGATATCTGAGTTGAATGACGAAAGCGCGATGTTTACGGTCTCGTTGGCGCAGAAGCGGCGTACGGCGGTGCGGTCGCCGGCTTCGCAGAGTTCGTCGATGCGTTTGAGCGCCTCGTCGGTGTGGCCCTCCTCAATTAAAGCCGCCAGGCCGCGTAGGAAGTGGCGCATATCGTGGCGAAGAATCGACAGCTCGCGCCCAGATTGACGCCAAGCCTCGAGCTCTTTGATGGCGGCGCTGTCGCGGGTTTCGAGCATCCAACGCTCTCGCTCGGCGGTTTCCTTTTCTTCGTATTCGCGCAGGTAAACGGCAAGAAACATAAGATAGAAGGCACAGAGCGCAAATGCCAAAAGCTCAACCGTCACCACCGAGCCCGAGTGGAACAGCGTGGTGTAGACGTTGGTGGCGTAGTCAAAGATGTAATAGACGAGCGGCAGGATTAAAAGGATGCTCAGCTCGGTGGGGCTTTTAATCGCCAGGCGGGGTCCAATGTCGCCGGCCCAATGCAGCAGGACGGCAAAGACGCCGAGCGTGGTCGCGATGCGCGCCAGATAGTACGCGATCTGCGAATCGGTTGCGGCAAAGGCGGCGATGCCCATCCAGTTGCTGAACTGACAGCTCAGATAGGCGCTGGTGACGCCCAATGCCGCGAGCAGCGGGCTCAGACGGTAGCGCGCACACAGGTAGACGGTAAGCGGCAGGTGCACGACGAGCGGATAGACCTGACGGGCAAAAAGCTCTCCGCCAACGACATTGGCGATCGAAAAGGCAGCGCCGGTTGCGGCTCCGACCCCCACCAACTCGAGTGCATGGCGTCGATTGATTTCGATACCGCATAGCGCCGCCGAAGCAAAGACGCCAAAGAGTAGCGTTGTGGCGTGGTGGATTGCCCAAAGGACCATTTCGACCGAGGAGATCATCAGCGCCTCCCGCCCTCGAAGCGCACCGCAAAGTAGGCGTCTTGGAACCCCTGCTTGCTGCTGCGCGACAGCGGAATGCACGCGCCGGAGCGCATGACGATGTCCGTGCGATCGAAGTGGTCGATGTTGCGCAAGTTGACCTGGTAGCTACGGTGGCATTTAAAGAAGGTGGCATTTTGCGCCAAACGGTCCTCGACGCTGCGGAACGACTCGAGTGCCTCGATATCGCGTCCGTCGCGCAGGTGGAAGACCACGTGCTTGTTGCGCGCCTCGGCATATTCGATGTCGGACAGGCGCAGGGCGTGGTAGCCAAAGGACGTTTTGATCACGAGCTCGTCGGTTGCCGCCGGGCGCATGCTCGAAAGTTCGTCGAGTAACTGCGCCAGGCGTTCGTAAGTCACGGGCTTGAGCAGATAGTCGAAGGCGCGGACCTCGTAGGACTCCAGTGCAAACTCGGGCGACGAGGTAAGGAACACCAGGCGCACGGCGGTGTCGGCCTGGCGCAATTCGCGTGCGGTGTCCATGCCGTTGACGAGCGGCATGATCATGTCGAGCAGGATGATGTCGGCGCGCGACGCGGCATGGCGCGCCAGCAGGTCCTCGCCGCGCGTGACGAGCGCAACATCGACCGCCGTGCCCGTCTCGATCGACCAACGGTCGATCATCCGGTGCAGTCTATCTAGAAAAGCGACGTCATCGTCGCAGGCAATAATCTTGAGCATTCTGAGCCCCCTTAGTAGTTCGATTTTGCCACATTGGGTGCGGACCGCTCGCGGAGGCGTGTCCCATTTGCGCCCCACGGCGTGCAACTCGCGCCGAGCGGAATTGCGGTGGCGAAAGATGCCTCCTGCGCTATCGAGAGCTCGGCTATCCTCAGCTTGCCAGTTCGAA
>JAHYYK010000038.1:18435-23426 GCA_019425005.1 Collinsella sp. | reverse complement strand
CTACAGGGCTATCGATTACCCCGTGTTCTGCAATCCTGCCGAGACGCCGGTCACAGTCGAAAGAATCAGGCTCATGTACTCGGCCTTCTTCTCCTCGGCCATCTCGTCCTGGTTCATACGCACCTCGCGAAGGGCGCGGACCTGGGCGATGGACAAGGCGTCGACGTAGGGGTTGCGCACGCGGACGGCGCAACCGAGCACGCGGCGGCGCTGCAGCGGCCACTCGTCACCGACGATGGCAAGGACCCACTTACGCGTGAGCTGCATCTCGGTAAAGACCTTCTCGGACAAATCCTGGCGATCGCCCAGGTGCAGATACATCTTGGCGATGCGCTGGTCGGTCTTGGCAATCGACATCTCGATGTTGTCGATAAAGGTGCGGAAGAACGGCCACTCCTGGTAGGCAGCCTTAAGCTGGTCAAGGTCGCCCAACTGCTCGCAGGCGGTGCCCAGGCCGTACCAAGCGGCCAGATTGATGCGCGCCTGGCTCCAGCTGAAGATCCACGGAATGGTACGCAGGTCGTCGAGCGACTTGGCGCCCAGGCCGCGCTTGGCGGGACGCGAGCCAATCGGCAGCAAGCCGACCTCGGTCAGCGGCGTCACGGTCGAGAACCACGGTGTAAAGTCCTCGGTGTTCAGCAGGTCCAGATAGCGCTCGTGACTTGCGGCGTTGAGCTTCTCGGCCATATCCCAGAACTTCTGCGTGGTCTCGGTGTTGGTCTTCTCGACACTCGGGGCCGACTGCAAAAGCGTTGCAGCGGCAACGGACTCAACATGGCGCTGAGCCAGCGTGCGGTTGCCGTAACGGGCAAAGATGACCTCGCCCTGCTCGGTGAGCTTAAAGAAGCAGTTGACCGAACCCTTGGGCTGCGCCAGCACGGCCTTGTTGGCCGGGCCGCCGCCACGGCCCACGGCACCGCCGCGACCGTGCATGAGCACCAGGTCGATATCGTTCTTCTCGGCCCACTTGGCGATGCGCTCCTGCGCGGAGTGCAGCGCGAGCATGGCCGTGGTAGGACCGGCATCCTTGGAGGAGTCGGAGTAGCCCAGCATAACCTCCATGCGGCGGTTGGTCTGGGCAAGGCGCTTTTGCACCACAGGCAGCGTGAGCATCTGGTCGAGCACGTCGACGCAGCCCTCGAGGTCCTCGAGCTGCTCGAACAGCGGGATCACATCGAGCTCGGGGACATCCTCCTCGTGTGCAAAGGACAGGTGGGCGAGCTCAAAGACGTCGGCCACATGCTGGGCGCTCTTGGTGAACGAGATGATATAGCGGTGCGCCATCTTCTTGCCGTAGCGCTTTTGGATGGAGCCGATGGCACGGAAGGTATCGATGACCTCGCGCGTCATGGGCTGCAGGTCGCCATGGATACCGTTCTCGTGGATATCCTTGAGGGCGCGGGCGTGCACCACGGAGTGCTGACGGAACTCCATCTCGACCATATGGAAGCCGAAGGACTCGACCTGCCAGATGATGGTCTGGACCGGGCCGTAGGCAGCACGGACGGCACCGCAGGCGGCCAGCGAACGCTGGACGACGCGCAGGTCATCCAGGAACTCGTCGGCGCTGTGGTACATGGTGTCGGTGATACGGCGCACGGTGGCGTTCAGACGGTCGGCCATGACGAGCATGACGGCGCGATGCGGCTCGTGCTCGGAGATCAGCTCGGCGCGGGCCGTGTACCGAGGGCTCATCTCGACCTGATGGTTCCACAGGTTAATGAGCTCGGCCGACGGCTTGCTGTAGGTGGCCTCGAGCGTGAGGTTGCGGCCGATGTGGCGGCACTTGTCCTCGAGCTTGAGCACCATGTGCGTAAAGTACTTGGCGGCGACCTCACGGCTCACCTTGGCGGTGACGTTGGGGTTACCGTCGCGGTCGGAACCGATCCAGCTGCCGGGATGGAAGAACGCCGGGCACAGCGGCGGCACAGTACCGGCCTTGTCGCCCAGCACCCAATCGTCAAAACGACGATAGATAACGGGGATAACGTCGAACAGCGTGTTATCGAAGATGTCGATGATGGTATCGGCTTCCTCGACCGGCGTGGGCTTCTTGAGCGCGATGGGGCTCGTACGCACCAGGGCGTCGATCTCCTGCAGCATATGGCGCTCGTTCTCCACCAGGTCGGAGCCGCCCAGACGCGGACGCTCCTCCAGCAGGTTGGAGATACGGCGGATCTTGCCCTCGACGGCCTTACGACGGGCCTCGGTGGGATGTGCGGTAAAGACAGGGTGGAACTCGAGCTTGTCGAGCAGCTCGTTGGCACCCTCGACACCCAGCTCATTCACCAGCTGGTGATAGGCAACGGTAAGCTCGTTGGCAGGATCGACCTCGGTATCGGTCGACGCACCGGCCTCGCGCTCGCGCAGCTGCGCCACACGGTAGTTCTCCTCCGACAGGTTTGCCAGATGGAAAAAGCTCGTAAAGGCGCGGACAATGACCTGCTGCTTATCGAGCGGCAGGCTGTCGATCAAATCGACGACCTCACGAAATGCCACGGCAGTGGGCTCGTCGGCGGTGGGCACGCCCTGCTCGTCGACGGCTTCGTCGGCAGCGCAGGTACCGGGGTTGCCGGCATTGACCACAATCTCGGCTGTCAAAATCTTGTCGAACAGGTCCGCGATCTCGGGATCATACTCGCTAAGCACACGGCGCTCCAGGCGCAAGAACAGCGCCAGATTGTCGCGCAGCTCCTCGGGGATCTCGATCTCGGCGAGACGCTCCCTGGACTCGGCATTCGAGCCGATTCGGTTAACGAGGCGGTTGACCACGGCAGCGACGCGCGCCGCGGCTTCGGGTACAGACTGGTTGCTTAGGTTCTCAGCCACGTTTCCTCCCATTCCTCCTTCTATGCACGTAACATGCGGTATTCATTATAGGCGCTTGAGAAATACTTTCGACACTGATTGCGCTTTACCACACAAAAGTATTTTCTGCATTGCAAAGGTTTTTGCCCTAAATGGTCGTATTTCTCGGTGGGCGGCATACGTAAACGGGGGCATTCCGCATAAAAGCGAAACACCCCCGTAACAATCGCTCTCCATGAGCAGGGCACGTTAGCAGGCCCGAAGCTCAAAAAGATGCGCTACAGGCGCTCGCGAACCGCCTCGACGACGTTGTCCAGATCGGCGAGCACCTCGTCATGGCTCTGCATGTCGCGCACTTTGACCTTGCCGGCGGCAAGCTCGTCGCCACCCAGGACCAAGATGAGCTTGGCGCCTACCTTATCGGCTTGCTTAAACTGGGCCTTGAGCGAACGACCCTGATAGTCGGCCTCGGTCACGATACCTGCGGCGCGAAGCTCCTGCGTAATGGCAAAGACGTTCTGACGCAGCTCCTTGCCGGCGTTGGCGACATAGACGCACGGGGCCTCATCGGCACCCAAATCGCTGCCAAAGGCCTGCAGGGCCAGCAGGGCGCGCTCAAAACCGACAGCAAAGCCGACGCCCGCCGTGGGCTTGCCACCCTCGAGCTCGACCAGGCCATCGTAGCGGCCGCCGCCGCCGATGGAGCCGACGCCGGCGCCAGGGGCCTCGACCTCAAAGACAGTACGGGTGTAGTAGTCCAGGCCGCGCACCAAGGTGGGATCCTCGACATACTCGATGCCGGCGGCATCCAGATAACGTTTGACCTGCTCGTAGTGCTCGCGGCACTCGTCGCACAGGTTGTCGCCCATCAGCGGGGCCTCGGCCATGATCTCGCGGCAGTGGTCGTTCTTGCAGTCGAAGGCGCGCAGCGGGTTAAGTTCGGCGCGCTCGCGGCACTCGTCGCACATCTCGTCGGCGTGATCGAGAATGAACTGCTTGACCTGCTCGCGATAGGCCGGACGGCACTGGGCATCGCCCATCGAGTTAATGAGCAGACGAAGCTTGGAAAGATCGAAGCCCAGGCGCTTGTAGAACTCCATGAGCATGATGATGCACTCGGCGTCGGCAGCCGGATCGGGAGCGCCGAGCCACTCGATGCCCACCTGGTGGAACTGACGCAGCCGACCCTTCTGGGGACGCTCGCCGCGGAACATGGCCTCGGCATAGTAGGCCTTAAACGGCGTGGAGCCCTGAGGCACCAGGTTGTTCTCCACGACGGCGCGCACCACACCGGCCGTGCCCTCGGGGCGAAGCGCCAGGCGCTGCTTGGGCTTGAGCTTGGTATCGGTACCCTCGGTAAAGACGCGCTCAAGGTTGGCGCCGCTAAACACGCGGAACATCTCCTTGCGAACGACGTCGGTCGACTGGCCGATACCGTGGACAAACACGTCCACTTGCTCGATCGCGGGCGTCTCGATGGGCTTAAAGCCAAACGGCTCGAATACGCCGGCAGCGATCTGCTGCATCTTTTGCCAGGCGCGCATCTCGGCGCCGATAAGGTCGCGGGTTCCCTCCGCCTTCTGTGCCTGCATGGGCAAACACCTTTCTTTTGTATCGCGTCATAGGTAATGGTCATTATACGGCACAAAGCAGCAACGCGGCGGCGCGTCTGACCGAACGAGGGTATGGGGACTCGTTCGGCCAGACGCGCCGCCGCTATTTGTGATCCCTTTTCCTCCGTCCCCTTCGGATCACGCGATCTGTTGGGGACGGAGGAGAACGGATCATTTCGTGGGCCCGTGACCGCCTTGGAAACCGAATGATGGTACGAGCATCTATTCGGCTTCCAGGGCGGCCACAAACAGAACGGGGCAAACAGAAAAGAGCGCGTAGACCTGCCACAGTTCACCGACAAGGCTCATGCCGGCAAGAACGGCAGAGGTGGCGATTACAGTGAGGGAGCCCAAAACGCGACCGCTTACTTTATCGGCAACATGACCGATCACAAGTGAGCCGATAACGCTCACCACGGTGGAGATGGCGTTGGAGATGTTGTACTGCGCAAGCGTGATGCCCAGGTCGCTGACGACGAGCGGCTGAAACAGGCTCATGCAGTTAACGAAAATCGTGTAGCACGTGGCCATGATCACAAAGCCGGAGGCCACCACGAGCCAGCCGGGGAA
>JAHYYK010000038.1:1875-18335 GCA_019425005.1 Collinsella sp. | reverse complement strand
TGTAGCACGTGGCCATGATCACAAAGCCGGAGGCCACCACGAGCCAGCCGGGGAAGAACTTACGTTACTGAGACATGCTGTTCCTTTTTTTAAACAAACGAGCAGCAAGGTTGGGTACTACCGGTGGTCGGCGATATAGCCCAAAGCGACCGCCGTGTAAGCCGCGGCACCAAGTGGCAGCTCGGCATCGCTAAAGCGCGCCTTGGGATGATGCTGGGCAAAGTGTTCGTCCGTATCGGTCACAGCCGCGCCGATCGTAAAGTATGCGCTCGGTATCTCACTCGAGATAAGCGCAAAGTCCTCGCTCGCCATGGCATGGAACAGCGGCAGGAAGGTGGCCTTGGGCAGCGTCGCACCCACGTAGCCAAGCGAAGCCTGGGTCACGTCGTCATCGAGCACGAGCGGGGGAACATCCGAGAGCGTCTCGATGGTGGCCGACGTGCGATACGTTGCGGCCACGCCGTTGACGACCTCGGCGATACGCTCCTTGAGGTGCTCCATGAGCTCAACGTCAAAGCCGCGCAGCGTGCCTTCGAGCACGCAGGTATCTGGGAT
Source organism: Collinsella sp. (assembly GCA_019425005.1). GTDB lineage: Bacteria > Actinomycetota > Coriobacteriia > Coriobacteriales > Coriobacteriaceae > Collinsella. The sequence goes on along the minus strand of JAHYYK010000038.1, from coordinate 17,780 downwards.
GACGTTGGCCGCTTGACCACCGGCAAACTTACCCACGGTCAGTGCGACCTCCTTGGCCGCCGGCACTTCGCGAGCGATAAGCTCCTGAAGCGCCAGGTGCACATGGACGCCGGCCGTGATGGGGTCGATGCAGATCTCGGGGCTCGAGCCATGGCCGCCCTTGCCCTGCAGCGTGATGCGGAAACCGTACACGCCCGAAAGCGCCGGACTCCCATAGAGCACCAGGCCGAGCGGCGATTGGCTGTTAACATGCATGGCAAAAGCCGCCTGAGGGCGTGGGTTCTGCAGCAGACCGTCGACGATGGCGGCACGGGCACCCTCAAAGGTTTCCTCGCCCGGCTGGAACAGCAACTTAACCGTGGCGTTGGCGTCGAGAAGCTCGGACTCGCGGGCCTTGAGCATACGAGCCGCACCAAGCAGCGCCGTCGCGTGCATATCGTGACCGCAAGCATGCATGCAGCCATTGGTGGATGCAAAGGGCTCGCCGGATTCCTCGGCAACGGGCAGGGCATCCATGTCGCCGCGGAGCATGATGACCGTACCGGCCTGCTTGTCCGTGCACGTACCGTTACCCCGAGCAGCAGCTGCCGCGCCGGCACCGATAAGGCCAACGACACAGGAGCCGTCAACAAGCACGGCATAGGGAATATCCATCTCGTCCAGACGCGCCTGGATAAAGGCGGACGTCTGCGGAAGGTTGTTACCCAGCTCGGGCATCTGGTGTAGATCGTGTCGCCACACAGCAAGCTCGTCTGCAAAAGTCTGAGCTTCTGCAACAAGACCGTCACCGATAGCGGCCTGCGCCGCTGCGGTAGCCTTGGGCGCTGGTTGCGGTTGAAAATCGGACAAAGCTGGTGCCATAGATGCCCTCCAGTAACGTTTTTGCAGCAAGCACTTTGATAGCATAAAGTGCAAGGTACAACTTTAAGGGCGACGCATAAAAAATGCCGCCCCGGGAGGGCGGCGCAACAAGTTGTTTACAATTGCGGGCGCGGCTTTTTGCGCAAAAAATCGAAGTGAGTCTCACTCAAGATAATCGACAGGAAGATAAGCACGAAGCCGGCGAGTAGGCGCGAGGTGAGCGCCTCCCCCATCAGCAGCACCGAAAACAACACGCCCGAAGGCGACTCCATCGAAAGGAGCAGTGAGCCCGTCGAAGCCGGGACATGCGCCAGGCCGACGTTTTGGATGAGCAGAGCCACGCATGTGCAGCCCACCGAGAGAAACGCCATCACACCGATAAAGTTCGGCGTCCACACGGACAGAGGCGCCTGGGTCTCGAATAACAGCGACGAAACCAGGCTCAGCACGCCGTTGCCCACAAACATCCAAAACGTGATAACGTTGATGTCCATTTTGCGACCGTACTTGGCGGTCACCGCCATCTGGATGGCGAAGAAGACCGCGCCTGCCAGCGTAATGACGTCACCGATGTTGAACTCGACGCTATCGAGCGCCACCAAGCCAATGCCCGCCAAGCACAGCAGTGCCGCGCCCAGGTTATAGCGGGTGAGTTTTTCTCCGCTCAGAAAAAAGCTCGCGAACGGCACGAGGATGCAATACGTGCCCGTCAAAAAAGCATTCTTGCCCGCCGTAGTATATGCCAGACCGACCGTCTGCAACGCATAGGCCGCCCACATGAGCACGCCCATACTCAGGCCAACGATCAGATTGCGAGCGTTGAAATGTGCAGTGATGCGCTTGTGGAAGACGGCAAACATGACCAACGCTGCAGGCAGAAAGCGTACATAGAGCAGCTCGAACACCGGAATGGTGCCGAGTGCATCCTTCATAGTGGTAAAGGAGTAGCCCCAGATGACCGCCACCGAAAGTAGCAAAACTTTCCAGAACAGCGGGGAGCGTGCGCCGGCGCCCCTGGGAATACCGCCCGCGCCTAAATCCTCACGGGCCACAGGGCTATCGGGCATGTTTTCGATTTCGTTGGCAGCGTATTGGGCCATGGAACATCCTCACACTCAATCTGGGCGTGGTGTCCGCACGCGTATGGCTGCGTGCCGCCTCATGGTCAAATAAAAACGGGGCGCACCGGACCCCCGGCACGCCCCGCTACTGTAGCAACAACCAAGCAGCCCACGCAATTCACTACGCTAAAGCATCGGGTTGGAAGACCTTGATGTTCCGACGGCGTTTACATTGTTGCGCTAGATTAATTTAGTTGACTCCAGCTTTTCGATGATCCAGTCGTTGGCTTTGATGACCGGACGGCGGAAGACGACGCCCAGGGCCAGCGACGGAATCAGATAGCTCGCCAGAATGCCCAGCTCAGCCCAGTACTCCATATGGTAGGCGCCAGCCATGGCGGCATGCATGGCGTTGATGCCGTGAGTAAACGGCAGGAACGGATAGATCGCCTGGAACACGGGGCCGGTCATCTCGATGGGGAACGTGCCGCCCGAACCGCCGACCTGCATGACCAACAGCACGACTGCGAGCGCCTTGCCGATATCGCCAAACGAAACCGTAAGCGTGTAGACGATATTGGAGAACACGAGACTCGCGACCCAGCCCGCTAGCACAAACTGCAGCGGGTTGTCGCACTGAATGCCAAAGAACAGAATGTCGCCCGCGCACACGAGCGTTGCCTGCAGCAGAGCCAAACCGCCAAAGAACAGGTAACGACCCAGATAGATCTCGTGCAGGCGCACGGGGATGAGCTCGTTGATAAGCTCATCGTCAACCGAGACCTTCATCATGGCCGCCAGTACGATCGAGCCGACCCAGAGCGACAGAATCGTGTAGAACGGCGCCATGGCCGAACCGTAGTTGCGGATCGGATAGACCGGCTTACGGTCGAGTGCGACAGGGCCGGAAAGCGACACGGCCAGACCCTCGGGATCATTGCCGATCATCGTCTTGATCGTAGCGAGGTCATCCGACATCAAGGCGCCGTCGAGCTCGTCCTTGAAAGCGCTGATCTTGTCCGACGCCTCACCCAGCTGATCGGAAGCTTTGTTGACCAGCTTTGCAGCCTTGGAGAGGCCCTTTGCCAGCGAACCGGATGCGTCGGTCAGGCCGGCAACAGCACTATCCAGGTCGCCCGAGATACCGTTGAGCGAATCCAAAACGCCCGAAATAGTCTTCTTGAGCTCCTTGGCCTTAACCGAGAACGTAGAGTCGTAGTCGGACTTGGCTCCCGAAATGCCCGCCTTGGCATCGGCGATGGCCTGGTCGACCTCAGCACGCATGCTGTTGACCTCTGCCATACTGTCAGAAAGGGACTTAGCGGTTGCCGTTAGGTCCTTGGCGTTGTTTCGATACTCCACCGCGATCCTGCTCAGCGATGTTGCCACAGACTTGAGGCTCTCCTGGAGCTTTTCGTCACTGACCTGCTCGGCAAAGCCGCGGAGCTGGTCGGCCGTGGTGTCGATATCGTCGGCACGTGTATTGAGCGCCGTCGCGGCATCGTTGAGCTGTGACGCTGTAAGGTCAACATGCTGATTCGCGGCATCGAATGCCTTCGCAAGCTCGGCGGACACGTTGTCAAACGAACCCGCGCTTCCGTCAATCGCGGCGTTGATAGCGTCGTTGGCGGCCTTAAGCGCTTCTTTGGAATCATCGATGCCGCTCTTGGCATGCTCCATCAGCTGCTTGGTCGACTCATCGACCGTACCCGTCTGCTGGAGCATACCGCTCGCCGACGTCAACGAATCGGACGTTGAGCTCAAAATGCCCGCCAGCGACGAAGCATTAGCCTGAACGTCTTGCAGGTCCTCAATCGAATCGCTGAGCGTCGAGGACAGGTTGGCGATAAAGTTGCTGACTTGGTCGGTGCTCATGTAATCGAGCAGGCTGGACACCGTCTTAAGACCGATGCTCGTAATGGTCTTGGTAAAAGATTCGTTAACCTGGTTCTGAACGGCGCTCGAACCCTTCTCGGTCACGATCTGCGCGATGGCGTTGGCCTTCTGGTTCTCGTAAAACTCGATATCGGCGTGTTTCACGTCGGTCGAGAAAAGCGTCATCATGTCGGCGCTAAACGTTTTGGGGATAACGACGGCAGCATAGTACGCGCCCGACTTAACGCCCTCGATAGCCTTTTCGCGATCGTTAAGCACAACCCAATCGAAGCTCTCGTTGCCGCGTAGGGTGGCGGTCACGTTTTCGCCCACGTTAACCTCGACGGGGATCAGATCGCTCTCGTAACCCTCATCGGTGTTGACCACGGCGATCTTAAGATTGCCGGTGTTGCCGTACGGATCCCAGCTGCCGGCGATGTTAAACCACGCGTACAGACACGGCACGATAATGAGGCCCATCACGACAACCAAGCCGATTACGGAGCGAGACACGTTTTGGACATCGCGCTTAAACAGATGCAGGATGTTCTTCATTTATGCCTCACCTCCTTTGGAGTGCTTGCCAAGCGGGGTGGTATCTCCATCATTTGTGGCTGTGCTGTCGCTGCCCTGAGATTTATGGTGCGAGCCTATATGCGGCAAGCGGCCCGTGGACTGATCGCCGCCCTTGGCACCACGCTCGCTGGCGTTGAGGCCAAACATGCGGCGGGCGGCAGGAATGGCGGCCGTGTGCTCGCGTATCTCGCGGCGCAGGTCCTCATCCGAAAGCGCCGAGATGCGCATCTGGGTATTGAGGCTCGCGCGGATGTATTCGATATTGATAAGCCAGCCGCAGATGGCAATAACCGAGATGATCCAAATGACCAGCAGGATAATCTTGCCGTTATTGTCGATATCGAGAACCGTCGACAGGACAAAGAGCAGGACCTGAACGCCCACCACGGCGGCAAAACCGCCCTTGATGTAGTACGGGTAGCGATGTTCAAAGGCGACCGCATGATCGAGCAGTTCGCGACGGTACGAATCGGAATCGAGCACGACGCGCATGGCCGTTCGCAAGGAGTAGCGCTCGCGCGGCAGGTCGTTAGACTCGCAAATCATCATACCGGTCGTGGAAAGCTGTTTATCAAAGAGCAGGTTGAGGTTGAGCAGCAGCGGACGCAGCTGCAGGCCGATAAAGAGCGCCACGATCAAGAACACGCCCAGAATGCACAGGTTAAACAGGTAGTTGAACGAATACATGCCGCCGACCGTCTCACGCAGCAGATTGATGCCATAGGTAAAGGGCAGCAGCGGGTGCAGCCACTGGAAGAAGCCGGGCATCATCTCGATGGGGTACATGCCCGACGAACCCGGGATCTGCACGATGACAAGAATGACGCCGATTGCCTTGCCGATATGCTTAAACGTAGTGGACAACGCGTAAATGATGTTGACGTACGTAAATGAGATGGCGATGCCGCCCAGCACAAATAGGAGCGGACTGACGCACTGTACGCCAATGACCAGATCTCCCACCGTAACGATAATGGCCTGCAACGCGCCCAGGATCACCAGGAGCAACCAGCGGCCAAAGTAGCCCTGACGCGCGGTAAAGCTGCCAACGCCTTCGCGATCGACCTCGAGCTTGTAAATGGCGATGAGCACGTAGCCGCCCACCCAAAGCGCCAGATTGGTGTAGAAAGGAGCAATGCCCGAGCCGAAGCTCTTAACCGGATAGATCGACTTGGAGGTCAGCTCGACCGGAGATGCCATGAAGTCAGCAACGTCATCGACGTCGACGCCCATCAGGTCGGCCAGCTCGCCCATGGACTCGGAGGTCTGCAGCGCCTCGATGTCGTTGGCGGCGGTGGCGAGCTTGTCCTGGACCTTGGCAAGCGAGGCGTCGGTCTGGGACAGCGTGGTCTTGACCTGACCGAGCGTAGCGTTGAGTTGCGAAAGTGTACCGCGCGCACTTGCAATAGTAGGCGTGAGGCCAGACACGATTCCCGTCAGATCACCCGAGACGGCGGCAAATGAATCAAGCGCGCTCGAGGCCTTCGGCAGCGCGTTTTGACCCAGGTCCGTCTGGGCCTGGCCAAGGTTGGTCGCACCGGTCTGGATTGCGTTATTGATAGCGTCGCTGGCACCCGAGACAGCCGCGGCGTCATTCGCCATGGCGCTCGACTGTGCAGACAGACCGTCCTTGATGCTCTGAAGCTTTTCATTCTGCTTGCGGAGCAAATCGATGGTCGATACAATGCGCGCGTCAATTTCCTTGGAACCTGTCGACGTGTCATTGACGAGAATTTCCAAGTGCCCGATAACGGCCTTATTGTGGTCGATCGTCGCCTGGAGAGACTCGAGCGAGTTGTCGATGCGGGTGGTCGTAGATGTGATCGTGCCCGTCAGCTTGCCAATCGCAGCGTTCGCGGAGGCTGACGTCTTGGTGAGCGCAAGGCTGCCTTCCGAGAGCGCCTTGGAGAGCGAGGCGACAGAGTTACCCGCCGTGGCGCGAGCCTCGCCCAGCAGGTCGTTGCCCTGGGAGATCGCCTGCGTCAGCGACGGCGCCTGACCCTGCAGACCGGCAAGTGCTGCATCTGCCGAGGCAATGGAACCACTCGTCTTATCGATGGCGGCATTCATGTCGCCAATCGAATCGCGCACTTCGCCCAACGTATCAGAAGCCTCTGATACCGAACCGGCCAACGAATCCTGAGCCTGGGTTGCCTTGTCCTTTAAATCGACTCCGGCATCCTTGGCAATACTGGCAACGGTCTCACCCACCGTGGAGACGAACTCCGAGTTAATCTGCTGCTCGATGGTGTTTGCACCGGTGTCGGTAACCTTGGGTGCAATAGCGCTCTTTTTCTCATTGACGTAGTACGTAAGCTTGGGCTGATGGTAGTTGCCGTCGAGCATCGAGACCAGGTTATCCGAGAAGTTCTTGGGGATTACGATGGCCGCATAGTACTCACCACTCTCGACGCCCTCTTTGGCATCGGCGGCCGAATCGACGAAGGTCCAGCCCAACTGATCGTTCTCCTTGAGCTGATCGACGACCTTATCACCCGCGTTGAGCTCACCCACCAGGTCGTTTTGGGTGCCCTGATCGTTGTTGGCGATGGCAATCTTGATACCCTGAGTGTTTCCGTACGGATCCCAGTTTGCCACGATGTTGTACCAGGCATACAGCGAGGGAATAACGCACACGCCGAGGGTAACCACCAAGGCGACGGGGTTCACAAGTAGTCGCTTAATGTCGCGCTTGAATATCGCAAAGGAGACCTTTGCATCGGATAGTTTGCTGCCGAGACTCACGCTTGGGCCATCCATCCTGTCGTTGAATCAAATCGTACTATCGACAACCATTGTACGTAGGCGCTTTAGCGTCTCAGAGCACAATGGTATTGAGTTTTGCGGGTAGCAATATACTACGAAGACGAATTAACGTACAGTTGTACAGTATCTTAAATTTCAGCAGGTCACAAAACCACAACCCCGACAAATAATTGATCCCTTGGGGACGGAGGAAAACGGATCACCGAGGGGGTCGGCCTGATCCGGTGATCCGCTTTCCTCCGTCCCCAAGGGATCATTCAAAAGGAAACGAGAGTGGAAAATCTCCCACTTCAAGCCCGCATTCGAGCCAAAAGTGGGAGATTATCCACTCTCGTTCTAATCTAGTTACGGTGCCGTATCCCCGAACTACATCAAGTTGCAGACAGCCGCCGCGAAGGCCACGGGGTCCTCGGGCAAAATGCCCTCGACCAGCAGGGCCTGGTCATAGAGCAGACCGGAATACTGCTTGATCTTGTCGGCATCGCTCGCCTTCTGGGCAGCGACAAGCTTGTCAAAGACCGGGTGCTTGGCGTTGAGCTCGAGCACGCGCTGGCTCTTGGGCATGCCGTCGGGCGCGCCCTCGGGCCCCTTCTGGAGCACCTTCTCCATCTCGAGCGAAAGCGGACCCTCGGTGGTGATGCAAGCGGGGGCATCGGTCAGGCGCGCGGAGACGGCAACTTTCTCGACCTTGTCACCGAGCGCCTCCTTCATAGCGCTAAAGAGGTCCTCGTTTTCCTTGGTGGCGTCCTCGGCCTCCTTCTTCTCGTCCTCGGTCGCCAGATCAAGATCGCCAGTCGCAACGTTCTTGAGCTCCAGGTGACGATCCTCGACCTCGGGCTCGGCACCGTCGGCAACGGCCTTTTCGGCAGCCTCGCGGGCGGCGTCGTCCTCGTAGATCTTGGGCATATCGGCGGCCACGTACTCACGCATAGCCTGGAACGTGAACTCATCCACATCCTGCGTCAGCAACAGCACGTCATAGCCGCGCTCGAGCACGCCCTTTACCACGGGCATCTTGGCCAAGCGCTCACGCGAGTCGCCGGCGGCGTAGTAGATGGCCTTCTGATCCTCGGGCATACCCTTGGCATACTCGGCCAGGGTAATCATCTTCTGTTCCTTGGCAGACCAGAACAGCAGCAGGTCGGCGAGCTCATCGGCCTTCATGCCATAGCTCGAGTAGATGCCGTACTTAAGACCGCGGCCAAAGTTCTCAAAGAACTTCTCGTAGGCCTCGCGATCGTTGTCGCGCATGTCCTCAAGATCGGCAGTGATCTTCTTCTCGACACGCTTGGCAATGGCCTTGAGCTGACGGTTCTGTTGCAGCGTCTCACGCGAAATATTGAGCGTCACGTCGGCAGAGTCCACGACACCGCGCACAAAGTTGTAGTAGTCGGGCAGCAAGTCGTCGCACTTCTCCATAATCAGCACGTTGGAACTGTAGAGCGCCAGGCCCTTCTCGTAGTCCTTGCTGTACAGATCGAACGGGGCGCGACCCGGCACAAACAGCAGCGCATCGTACTCAAGCGTACCCTCGGCATGGAAGCTGATAGTGCGCGCGGGATCGTCAAAGTCGTGGAACGTGGACTTGTAGAACTCGTTGTAATCCTTCTGCTCAACGTCGGAGCTGCGCTTTTTCCAAATCGGCGTCATGGAGTTGATGGTCTCGAGCTCCTGGTAGTCCTCGTACTCGGGCTTGTAGTCGTCGCCGGCGTCCTCGGGCTTGGGTTTCTGGCGGCTCTTGCTCACCATCATCTGAATCGGGTAGCGCACATAGTTGCTGTACTGCTGAATCAGGCTCTTGAGGCCCCACTCGGTCAGGAAGCGATCGTAGGTCTCGGCCTCGCCGTCGGCGTCGAGCTTCTCGTTCTCGCGCAGCGTCAGGATGACATCGGTACCGTGCTCAGCACGCTCGCCATCCTCGATGGTGTAGCCCTCAAGACCGTCGGACTCCCAAACGTGGGCGGTGTCCTCGCCATAGGCGCGGCTGACAACCTTTACGTGGCTGGCAACCATAAAGGCAGAGTAGAAGCCCACGCCAAACTGACCGATGATGTCGACATCGGAACCCTGCTGCTCGGCGTTCTCAGTCTTAAACTCCTCGGAGCCGGAATGGGCGATGGTGCCCAGATTGCGCTCGAGCTCCTCGGCGGTCATGCCGATACCGTTATCCGAAATGGTGATGGTACGGGCATCTTTATCAAAGGAAACACGGATGGCCAGGTCGCCCTGGTCGAGCTTGACACTCGGATCCTGCAGGCTCTTAAAGTTGAGCTTGTCGACGGCATCGCTCGCGTTGGAGATAAGCTCGCGCAGGAAGATTTCCTTATTGGTGTAGATGGAGTTGATCATGAGGTCGAGCAGTTTTTTGCTCTCGGTCTTAAATTGACGCATGTGCAGTCCTTTCGCGCTACCCCCGTCCGCAAAAACGGCCCGGTTGCCCGAGCCGCATCGCAGACCTGCTATGTTCAGACTTAGATTTTATAACCCATTAGCGCGCATATATACATACGGAATCGAAAAACTGTATGTCCAAACGTTCCGATGCGCCAATTGCCAAGGAGCGTCCCCAACTGCCGGCAGGAAAGGAACGTCCCTATCTGCCATCTACGCGCTTGGCCATCCAAGCATGGGGCTGGCCCTCGTCTTCGTAGTCCACCGGGGCAATCTGCGTGTAGCCCGCCTTGGCATAGAGCGGCAGCACGTATTCCTGCGCATGCAGCTTAATGAGCTTGGCGCCGGCAGCACGCGCGCACGTATCACTGGCCTCGACAATCTTGCTCGCCAAACCACGACGACGCATAGCCGGCAGCACGGCGACGCGCCCCATAATGTAGGTCTCCCCCGCCGCGACGCCTTCGTCCAAGTCGCACGCCGGCGACACCGGGGCTTCCGCATCAGCCGCGCGCTCAAGCTCTTCGGGAAACACGCGCGAGCAACCGGCAAGCTCGCCGTCTACATAGAGCGTCACATGAATGCAGTTCGGGTCCTCGTCGATAGCGTCGAACTCATTCTCGTAGCCCTGCTCGTCCATAAAAACGACGCGGCGCACCAACGCCGCGTCATCAAAGCATCCCGTCTTAAGTTGGATATCCATGGCTGCCCTTTCATTCAATGCGAACGTTAGGGACAGATTTTAGCGAAAATGAGCTCCGCGCACGCTAAACTTCGCGCGAGCCTTCGCCAGGCAGTCGTAATGACCCACGTTATGGGCATCGCTCGCGATGAAGCTGTACAGGTTCTGATCGAACAGGCGCTGTGCCGGCTTTTTCTCGCGACCAAAGCGACCGCCGGCAATAAAGTCCGCCGAAGCTTGCAGCTTGCAGCCCATATCGACCAGGCGCTCCGCCACGCTTACATCCTTTTGAACCGCACGATAGCGCTCAGGATGAGCGATGATCACCTGGTAGCCACGGCACTGCAAATCGTAAATCGTGTTCTCGTACTCTCTAAACGCATACGCATCGGCATGCGTCGAAAGCTCGAGCAGAAACTCGTTGGTCCCATCGAAATGCAGGTGCTCCGCGGCATCGATACCAAGCTCAACGAGCTTTCGATGGTTGACCTCGAAGCCCATCTGAAGCGGAAAACCGTCAGCGTTATCGCGCAGTAGCTCAAAGGCATCCCACATCTTGTCGTAATCAAAATAGGGATCACGGCAGTGAGGAGTGCAAACGATTCTGGTTACACCGGCCCGCTTGGCAGCCTCGAGCATCGCCAAGCTCTCATCAAGATCGGCGGCGCCGTCGTCTACACCCGGCAAGATATGGCAATGAATGTCACGCATAGGTCGGCCTTAATCAACTAAACGTTTGCTCGGTTGGTGAAGATGCCCTTTTTGGAAGTGCCCTGATTGTCGGAGCCCTTCTTCACCTTCTTACCGTCCTTGGTGTAGTAGGAGTAGTAGTACTCGCTGGTCTCGGTCTCGCAGTAGTTCATAACGGTACCGATGAGCTTGACCTTCTCGGACTTCTTAAGCTGACCGATGGCGTTGAGCGCCTCTTCGCGCTTGGTAAAGTTCTCGCGCACCACGAACAGCGCGCCGTCGGTCAGGCTGGCAATCTCGGCAGCATCGATGAAGGTGCCAACCGGAGGAGCATCGAAGATGACGTACTGGAACTTAGCAGACAGTGCCTTGACCAACTTGGAAAAGCGGTGAGAGACGATGATGTCGGCAGGATTGGGAATATGCGGCTCGGCATCGAGGAAGTAGAAGTTCTTCTGACCCGTCTCGACAATTGCCTGGTCAATGGAGATCTGCTCGGACAGGACTGCATAGAGTCCACCGCGGGAGCGGACGCCGAGCATATCGGAAAGGGACCTGCGGCGCATATCGGCCTCGACCAGGAGCACGGACTTGCCGCTCGTGGCGATTGCCTGAGCAAGGTTAATGGAAACCGTAGACTTGCCCTCGTTGGGAATCGAGGAGGTAACGGTGATGGTGCGAATGGGGTCGTCCACGCTCGCAAAGCGGATATTGGCCAGAAGGGTCTTGGCGGCATTCTGTACAACGAGCTTATCGGTGTTCTTTGCCTTAGCCATGCCTATTTACCACCTTTCATAGCCGGAATTCGGCCAACAACGGGAATACCCAGGAGCTCTTCTGCCTCTTCGGCACCGCGGATGCGGGTATTGAGCATGTCTGCCAAAACGACATAGGCAACTGCGATAAAGATACCGGCGAGGAACGCGACGGCAATATACAGCGTGCGCTTGGGGCCGCTGGGGGCTTCGGGGGTCTTAGCCTCGTCGATAACGTTGATGCTCTGGGCAGCGCCGACGTTCTGAGCGACCGTACTCACCGAGCTGGCAATGGCCTTTGCGACCTCAGCCGTCTCCTTGGCATCGGTGCCGGTAACCGAAAGCGTAATGACACGCGTGGTGGTCTCGGAGGAAACAGACACCTTGTAGTCATCCAGATCGGTGAGGCCCAGTTCTTTGGCGGCGCCGCTCTTAACGCTATCGCTATCCAGCAGCGTGGCGATATCGTTGGAAAGCATCTGGCTCGCCGAGAGATCGTTGTAGCTCATCTGACCGCTATCGTCGGTCTTGGCGAGAATGTACATGCTCGTCGTCGCGGTATAGGTGTTGTCCATCGCAACGAAGGACACGATGCCCATGGCGATCGCGCAGACCACCGGAAGGGTGATGACCAGCTTGAGGTGCTTCTTCAGCAGCTGGAACAGTTCGAGAAGGGTCATGCAGCTTGCCTTTCATTTCCCCAGTTCGGATTGACAAAACTGTCCGTATGTTATCGCATCTTTTTACCGAGACCAAACTCTATACATAAGAAACAGGCTCTCCTGTAAAAATGTCGGAAGCAATCGTAAAATTGCACAACAACGCCGCACCCGAAAGTCAAATGCGGCGTCTACATCAATATCTATGTTGTATCGCTATGCGAATGGCTCGTCCTGCTGTATGGGAAACGTCACCGTAATGGTGGTTCCCACGCCCAACTCACTCGACAGATCGAGCGTGGCGTGATGATACAGGGCCGCATGCTTGACAATGGCAAGCCCCAGGCCGGTTCCGCCGCGTGCCTTGGACCTACTCTTGTCCACGCGATAGAACCGCTCAAATACCTTGCCTTGTTCTTCAGGCGCGATACCGATTCCCGTGTCGGCGACAGCGAGAAACGGATGGCCTTCGTCGTTGGTGCCGCACTGCAACGTAACCGTACCGCCGGGTCGATTGTAGCGGATGGCGTTGCTTGCCAGATTATAGATGAGCTCGTCGATCAAGCGCGACACGCCTTCGATGACCACAGGCTTGGTCTCATGACTTATCGTCACATTCGCTTGACGGGCGACCTGTTCAAGACGCTGCTCAACCGCGTAGATCGCACGCGAGAGCTCAATAGGCTCCGTGGAACCAATGGGCACTGTCTCGCCTTCAGTCGCACGTTCGGCCTCGTCCAAGTTAGACAGCGTAAGGATGTCGTTGACAAGCGCTGCCAAGCGGCCCGCCTCACGATAGATGCGACCGCCAAAGTTGCGCAGGTCGTCCTCGCCCTCGACCATGCCATTTGCGATGAGCTCGGCATAGCCCGAAATCGCCGTAAGCGGCGTCTTGAGCTCATGGGTGATATTCGCCGTGAACTCGCGGCGCATACGGTCGTTGTCCGCTAGCACCGCCATTTGGCGCTTGAGTTCCTGGCGCTGCGACTCGATGCGCTCAAGCATGGGAACCATCTCGGCATAGGCGTGCTCATAGCTACGGCGTGGGTGATCCAAATCCACCTCTTGTAACGGCGCGATGATGGCACGGGACTCACGGCGCGCCATAAAAAACGAGAGTACTGCACCCGCTGCTGCGATAAGCAGCATCGGCGCCAGCATCGACAGCAAAATCGCCGCAACGCCAGGCTGGGCCTGCGCCAAGCGAACGACCTGGCCGTTATCAAGGGTGACGGCGCGATACAGCATAATCTCGTCGAGCGTAGAGCTTGCGCGCTCCGCGGAACCCAAACCACTCTCAAAGGCCTCGATGACCTCGGGGCGATCACCATGGTTGGGCAGTGCGGAAGGCGACGCCTCGTTGTCGTAGGCAACCGATCCATCCTTGTTAATCAGCGTGATGCGTAAGTCCTCGCGATCGAGGCTGCGCAAGAACGGGATGGGCTCTTGCTGCTCGTCGAGGGCGGCAGCAATGAGCTCGGTTTCCTGCGCCAGATTGGCACTCGTGGCATCCGCCAAGGTGTTTTGCACAAAGAACGCACCCAGCACCGTAAACGCCACGATAACCGCCATGGCGCAAACAAAGATCGTCACAAAAACGCGGTGCGACAACGTTTGTTTTCCCTGGGGGGCGAAGACCACGGGTTACTCCTCCGATGCAGTGGACGCGGTGTCGTCACCTTCGGCACCATCACCGGCCGAAGGCTCGGCCAGACGATAGCCCACGCCGCGCACGGTCTCTATGGCGCTCGCATGCTCGCCGAGCTTTTGGCGGAGCGTCTGCACATGTACGTCGACGGTGCGCGAACCGCCGTCGAAGTCCCAGCCCCATACGCTCTGCAGCAGCGACTCGCGGGTAAAGACCACGCCAGGTTTGCGCATGAGGTACTCGAGCAGGTCGAATTCGCGCAGCGTGAGCTTGAGCGGTTCACCGGCAACAGTCACTTCGCGGTGGCTGGGCGAAAGTACGATATCGCCCACGCTGAGCACATCGCTCGCCTGCTTGACCATGCCGCCGCGACGCAGCAGTGCGCGGCAACGGCTCGCAAGCTCCATGAGCGAAAACGGCTTAGTCAGGTAATCGTCGGCACCGCCATCGAGCGCCATCACCTTGTCGAGTTCGGTGTCCTTGGCGGTAAGCATCATGATGGGCACCGTCGCCGTCAGGCGATCGGCACGCAGGCGACGCATAATCGCCAAGCCATCGGTGTCGGGCAGCATGATATCGAGCAGCACAGCATCGGGCACCCGTCGCGCCACGGCAGCTTTAAACTCGCCATCGCACGAAAAGCCCTCGGCCTCGATTCCCTGCTTGCGCAGCGCGTAGACTGTCAAATCCCTGATGTTGTCATCGTCCTCGACGTAATAGATCATGTTGAACCCCTTTGCGGCCGATATGACCGCATCTTAACCCTAAAGGTACCTTTACGAGATGGTATCAGCCAAAACGTCCCGTCAAATAATCCGCCGTGCGCGGGTCGGTCGGATTTTTGAAGAGCTGAGCGGCGGGTGCGTGTTCTACTAACTCACCCAGCAAGAAAAACGCGACCGAGTCCGAAATACGCGCAGCCTGCTGCATGTTGTGCGTCACGACCACCAGCGTGCAGGTCTCCTTGAGCTCGCAGGCAAGCTGCTCCACCACGAGCGTCGACACGGGATCGAGGGCGCTCGTGGGCTCATCCATCAGCAGGATGTCGGGTTGCACGGCAAGCGCGCGGGCGATGCACAGGCGCTGCTGCTGCCCGACCGAAAGACCCAGGCCCGACTCCTTGAGCTTGTCCTTGACCTCATCCCACAGAGCGGCTCGACGAAGGGAATCCTCGACCAGCTCATCCAGCACGGCGCGATCGCGCACGCCCATGCCACGGGGGCCGTACGCGACGTTGTCGTAAATACTCATGGGAAACGGGTTAGGACGCTGGAACACCATGCCCACGCGCTGGCGAAGGCGGCAGATGTCGTAATCGCCCAGGATATCTTGACCATCGAGCGCGATCTTGCCCTCGATTCGGCAGTCCTTGATGCCGTCGTTCATGCGGTTAAAGCAGCGCAGCAACGTGGACTTTCCGCAGCCCGAAGGCCCGATGAACGAGGTGATCTGCTTGTCGCGGATCTTGATATTCACGTCCTTGAGCGCATGATGGTCGCCATAGAACAAATCGAGGCCCTCGACATCGATGCGCGTCGGCGAGGCGGCAAGATCCTGCGCCGTGGGGCGCGTCGCGTCTCCAACCTCGCGCTCGTGCGCAGCCTCGGCTCGCGCCTCCATTAGCTCCTCGAGCTCCGTGGGCTCCATAGCCACACCAGCCGTCATACCGCATACCTCCACGTCGATATCAATTCAGCAGTATCGATAGTAGGAATCGCGGCTCATACGCACGTGAGCGCATTGTCAGGTGTTTGTAAGGACGCCTACGCTACGCGGCGGGCAGCTCGATGGTAAAAACGGTATGCTCGGGCGTCGATTCGCACGCGATGGTACCGCCATGCGCGCATACGATCTCCTTGGCGATGGCGAGACCCAGCCCAGCGCCGCCGCGATTGGTCGCACGCGCCGCATCCAGGCGATAGAACTTCTCAAAGATCACCT
>JAHYYK010000038.1:0-1775 GCA_019425005.1 Collinsella sp. | reverse complement strand
CCGCGATTGGTCGCACGCGCCGCATCCAGGCGATAGAACTTCTCAAAGATCACCTTGAGCTTTGGCTCAGGGATCGGATCGCCCTGGTTTATAAATCGTACGCGCACGCCGCCGTTACCCAAACGTCTGGCCTCAATCGTGATCATCGAGCCTTCATAGCTATAGGCAACGGCGTTTTTCATGATGTTGTTGAATACGCGAGCCATCTTGTCGCCGTCCACGAGCACCGTCAGATCCTCGCAGATATCAACCTGGGTTTCTTTATGCTGTTCGTTGAGAATGGGATAGAACTCGTCGGCCACCTGTGCCAGTAAGAGCCCCAAATCGACGTAGCTGCGGGTGAGCACGATATCGTGGAAATCAAAGCGCGTGATGTCGAAGAACTCCTCGATGAGCGCATCGAGCCGGTGGGCCTTGTCGAGTGCCACGCCCGTAAAACGTGTGCGCTGCTCAAGCGGCAAATCGGGGGCCTCCTGCAAGAGCGAAAGGTAGCCCACCACGCTGGCGAGCGGCGTGCGCAGGTCGTGCGCCAGGTACGTCACCAGGTCATCTTTGCGGTGGGATTCGTCACGCAGGGCTTGTTGAACCTTACGCTCGCAATCGCGCGCCCGGTTGAGCGCGCCCTCGACCTCGAGGAAGTCGCCGTCAATGTTGTCCCATGTGTCGGGGTTATCGATCAGACGGTCCTGAATGCGGGCGGCAATCACACGGTCGGCGTGCAGCTCGCCCTGCTCGTAACCCTGGTAGTACAGGGCGCGTCCGCAGAAGAACAGGACGCACACGGCAAGCGCCAGCACAAATCCAAGCATGTTGAACACAAAGCCGGCGTCAAAGAATACGGGCTCGCCAATACCGCCAAGCGCCATGGACCCGATCGCCAACGTAATTGTCCACGCGGCGCCGCCGATCACCACACAGCGGCGAACGATTTCGAATCGATCAATCAGCAAAAAGCCAATGAGTAGAACTGCCAGGATGCCAACGATATTGTCAATGCCGATGAGCAGCAGACTCAGCAAAAAGAGCAGCACCGTCGCTAACGCACGGTTGTCAACGACCGCCCTTACGTATTCAAAGAGTCGATCGGGTACCTCGAATGCCCGCCTATCGTCTTTTGTCATATCTACTCCCCCACCATCAAAGGCGTTATTCGATTATGTAGCCGACGCCCCAGACGTTTTTGATAAAGCGCGGTTTTTGGGCGTCGTCGCCAATCTTTTCGCGCAGGTGGCGAATGTGCACCATCACCGTATTGTTGGAGCCGGGCATAAAGTCCTCGTTCCACACCGCGCGGAACAGGTCCTCCACGGCCACCACGCTGCCGCGATGCTCAACCAGATACAGCAAGATGGAATACTCGATAGGCGTAAGGCGCACCGGCGCCCCGTCCACTGTCACGGCACGAGCGTCGCGGTTGATCTCGAGGCCGTCGAGCTGGATGATCGGCGACTCGGCCGCCTGTGCGCGGCTGCCGTAGCTGGTATAACGACGAAGCTGAGCATGAACGCGTGCAATGAGCTCCAGCGGACGGAACGGCTTGACCACATAATCGTCTGCGCCAAGCGAGAGCCCCTCGATCTTATCCTGCTGGGCATCGCGTGCCGTCAGCATGATCACGGGATAGGTATGGCTGGAACGGATCGTACGCAACAGCTCAAAGCCGTCGATATCAGGCAGCATGACATCCAGCAGCGCCAGATCAAACTCCTGCTCCAGAATCGCCTTGGCCGCATCGGCCCCGCTGTAGGCAATCTGGACATCAAAGCCCTCTTTTG
>JAHYYK010000037.1 GCA_019425005.1 Collinsella sp. | reverse complement strand
GAGCGGAATCTGCCTGCATCGCGATCCTCCCCTAGATATTTAGACAGTCAGTTGACTAGGCATACTAGGAGCATCGCCGGCCCGCTGTGTTTCCCGCCCGTTTCGAAACAATCGCGTAACGCACGCCCTACGAGTGGACACCGCCGACCTCAAGGGCGACAACATAGGCCCCAAGTTCGGCCTGTTAGCTCACCACTTCAAACATCTCAATCTGTAACAGGAAGGCCCAATTACGACGACTAACTGTTACAGATTGAGATGTTTTTGAGAGACGGTTCCGAATGTCTCAATCTGTAACACGAAGGGCCGGCTTTGGCGGTCAGCTGTTACAGATCGAGATTTTCCATAGGACCATTTCTTCCTGTCTCGATCCGTAACACCTAGGCCCAATTTCCATCCCTAGTTGTTACAGATCAAGACAGTTCGCAGCCCCCCTTCATCACCCTATTCAAATACAACAATTTTGTTAGTCTTGGTTAACTTTCAAGCTTAAAACGGGTATCCTTTGCGGCGTCAAGCAAACGGCACGCACACCGTGCCAGATCAAGGAGGCCCCTATGGCGCACCGAGCAGACCAGCAGACGATGCAACTCGTCCTTATCCGTCACGGAGAGTCCGAGTGGAACAAGCTCAACCTGTTCACCGGCTGGACCGATGTTGAGCTCACCGACACGGGCCGCGAAGAAGCCGCAGCAGGCGGTCGAGCCCTCAAAGAAGCCGGTTTCGACTTTGACGTCTGCTACACTTCGCGCCTCAAGCGCGCGATCCACACCCTCAACATCGTGCTCGGCCAAATGGATCGCGAGTGGCTGCCCGTCATCAAATCCTGGAAGCTCAACGAGCGCCACTACGGAGCGTTGCAGGGTCTCAACAAGGCCGATGCCGCGGCGGAGCACGGCGACGAGCAGGTGCTCATCTGGCGCCGCTCCTTCGATATCTGCCCGCCGGCACTCGAGCCGAACGACGCGCGCGATCCCCACACCCAGGAGCAATACCGTGATGTCGCGCCTGATCAGCTGCCCTATACCGAATGCCTCAAGGACACGATCGCCCGCGCCTGGCCCTATTTCGAAGACGAGATTCGCCCCCAGATGCTCGCCGGCAAGCGCGTACTCATCGCCGCACACGGCAACTCCCTGCGCTCACTCGTCATGAAGCTCGAACACCTCACGCCCGAGGAGATCCTCAAGGTCAACATCCCCACCGGCGTGCCGCTCGTCTACACCTTCGATACCGATTTCAATGTCCTCGACAAGCGCTACATCGGCGACCCGGCGACCATCGCCGCCAAGATCGACGCCGTGGCCAATCAGGGCAAAGCACACAAGTAGCCCCAACCCAAAACCGACGCGTGGCGCCGCACGGCCCAGATGTGACGTCACGCCGCCCATACACAGGAGCGCACCATGCTCAACCATCTCAAACAACACTTTGGTTCCCGGCGCACCGGCGGTCACGGAGGCCTAGACATTGCGCGGCATATCGGCCCCGGGCTGCTCGTGACCGTCGGCTTTATCGACCCGGGCAACTGGGCCTCCAATATGGCCGCGGGCTCGCAGTTTGGCTACGCGCTGCTGTGGATCGTCACGCTGTCCACGATTATGCTCATCGTGCTGCAGCACAACGCGGCGCACTTGGGCATCGCCACGGGCGCCTGCCTTGCCGAGGCCACGACCCGCTTTCTCCCCCGCATCGTGGGACGCGCGGTGCTCGGCAGCGCCTATCTCGCGACCATCGCCACCGCCATGGCCGAAGTCCTGGGCGGCGCGATTGCCCTTCAAATGCTCTTTGGGCTGCCCGTGCGTGCGGGCTGCGTCATCGTGGCGGCAGTATCGATGGCGATGCTCATGACGAACTCCTACAAGCGAGCCGAACGCTGGATCATCGCCTTCGTAGGCGTGGTAGGACTCTCGTTTTTGGCCGAGCTTGCACTAGTCAAGGTCGACTGGCCGCAAGCCGCCGCAAGCTGGATCACGCCCAGTATGCCCACTGGCTCTGCCGCGATTATCGTGAGTGTCCTGGGTGCGGTCGTTATGCCACACAACCTTTTTCTGCACTCCGAGGTCATCCAATCCATGCACTTCGAAGGCCAAGGCGAGCAGGTTATCGAAGAGCGTCTGCGCTACGAGCTCTTCGACACGCTCTTTTCGATGGGCGTGGGCTGGGCAATCAACTCGGCCATGGTCATCCTGGCCGCAACGACCTTCTTTGCGCACGGCATGGTCGTAGACGACCTCGCCGTCGCAGCGGCCACGCTCTCCCCCATTCTGGGCCCGGCGAGCTCGACCATCTTTGCGGTAGCGCTGCTGTTCGCGGGACTATCGAGCAGCGTGACAGCGGGCATGGCGGCGGGGACCATCACTGCGGGCATGTTCGACGAGGAATACGATATCCACGACCGACATTCCTCGATCGGGGTGGCGGCCTGTTTCGTCGGCGCAGTGACGGCGTGCCTGGTCGTCCCAAATCCTTTTGAAGGTCTCATCTGGAGTCAGGCACTGCTGTCGCTTCAGCTACCGATTACGGTCTTTGTGCTCATACGGCTCACCAGTTCACCCCGCGTCATGGGCAAATACGCCAATTCGCGTCCACTCAACGCGCTGCTCGTAGGGATCGGTGCCATCGTGACGATTCTCGATGTCGTGTTGTTGACAGGGATGTAATGGGGCGGGGCACCTACTCAGGCAAACGTCTCGATCTGTAACATCTAGACCCGCTTTCGATGTCTAGATGTTACAGATTGAGATCTTCTGCCGGACGGTTTTGGTTTGTCTCGATATGTAACAAGTGGGCCCAATTTCCACCGTTAGACGTTACAGATTAAGACAAAAGGTCGGCCGGACTCACAACAGACAGGATCGGCCAACAGCAACCGTGATCCCTTAGGGGCGGAGGAAAAGGGCCCCGGCCGAGAATTCGACCGGGGCCCTTGGACAGAGCTATGTGTTGCCGTGAGCCGCGTGCCGACGAGCTACTCCTCGACGAGCTCAAACTGATCGGGACCGACGCCGCACACCGGGCACACATAATCCTCGGGCAGCTCGGGCGTATCGACCTCAACCTCGTAACCGCAAACGACGCACACGAACTTATACGTCTTCTTCTCCTCAGCCATGATGTTCTCCTCTCAAACGCGACTGGTGATGTACTTCATTTATCAGTATAGATTCTCAATAATATAATGCAAGTATTTTTAAAACATTTCTAGCCTTGATACGAGGACGCCTTCGGAGGCGTCTTGCCCTTCAGGACCTTATGGTAGTAATCGTAGGTGAGCGGCGTCTCGTCACTCAAGCGCTCGGCATCCTCGACCTCGCCGATAAACAGTAGATGCGTGCCAACATCCACAGTGTCGATCAAATGGCAGCTAAACAGGGCCGCCGCGTGCTCGGGCACATAGGGCATGCCCAGAGCCGTCTCGCGGGTCTCGTATTTGGCAAACTTGTCATAATCGCTGCTGGTGCGGAACCCAAAGTTACCGATGTAGAGCATATCGGCGGTCTGATCGATCACGGTCAGCGCGAACGCTTTGGCCGAAGCGATGACGCCCGAGGTGACGTTGTCCTTGTTCACGGCAACCGAAATGCGCGGCGGCATGGACGTCACCTGCACCGCAGTGTTGATGACGCAGCCGGCGCGCAGCCCGTCTGCCGCGGCGCTCACCACGTACAGACCGCTCGGCATGGTAAAGAACGCTGTTTTGTCCATAACGATCACTCCCCTAACCCGGGTTGGAACCTCATGGATGTATGTACCCACAAAAAGGCGGCACCCATAACGGACGCCGCCTTTGAAACATATGTGTCAGAACAGTAAGAAAGATGAGACACCCGCAGCTGCGGTGAAATAGGGACTGAATAGCCCCTCAAACAGGCAAACCAGTCCGTATTCCACCGCAACTTATGAAGGACGGTCAGCGGTTGCGTTCCTTGAGGGCGCGGTCGATCTCGCGTTGGACATCACGCTTGGCCATGTCCTCGCGCTTGTCGTAGAGCTTCTTGCCGCGACCCAGGCCCAGCAGCAGTTTTACGCGACCGTCGGTATTAAAGTAGAGCTCCAACGGAACCAGCGCATAACCACGGTTGCGAAGTTTGCCGTCAAGAAAGTCGATCTCCTTGCGATGCAGCAGCAGACGGCGCCGACGGTCGGGATCGCGATTCCACACGCCACCATGGCTATAAGGGTGGATATGCAGGCCGACGAGCCAGCACTCCCCGCCACGAATCAGTGCGAAGGTATCGGTAATCTGGCACGCGCGCTCGCGAATCGACTTGACCTCGGTACCGCTCAGCTCAATACCGCACTCAAACGTCTCATCGATAAAGTACTCGTGATGTGCCGAGCGATTCTTGGAAATGAGCTTGCGCTCGCGCTTACTGGGCATCGCCGGCCTCCTTGGCGCCATCGGCGTTTGAGCCCGCAGCCTCGCGCTTTGCCTTGCGCTCGGCGTTAAGCTCGGCATCACTCTCGCGCACCAGCTTGATAATCGCCGCGCACGCCTCCTCGCCCACCAGGTCGCGGGCACGGACCGTCAGGCGCGTAGCCTCCTGCTTGTCGCCGTCGCTCGCAGCGTCGGTCGCACACATGATCAGGCAGATGGCAATCTCGGCCGAAGGCGAGGTCGGCACGCCCTGCAGGGCTAGCTCACCCATCACATGGTCGTCACTCTCGTCCGCGGCATCCGGATAGGTGGTATGGATCTTGTTGAGCAGGCGCGTCGTATGCGCATCATTGGGCGCCAGGCGCAGCGCCAGACGCGCGCAGCCCACGGCAGCCGAAATGTTCTCGGTCTCGGGCTCCAAGAAGTACTGACCCAAGTTGGTGTAGGCGCGTGCGGCGCACTTACCGTCGCTCGCGCGCTCCAGCACCGAGAACGAGAGCGATGCCCACTCCTGCTTGTCCTCGAGCGCGCGGAACAGCTCGGCCAAGTCCAAGCGATAGTTGCAGTTCATGGGATCCCAACGCACGGCCTGCATCAGGGCATTCCGAGCACTCACATAATCCTGCTGGCGAATGTAGGCAAACGCCATGTCGGAGTACAGGCGGTCAAAGGGAACCTCGACCTGCACCAGCTCGCGCGGATCCTTCTCCACACGGCGATAGGCCAGGCGCTCAAACTTGCTGTCGAAGCTAAAGTACTGGCGCTTCTCCTCCGTCTTGCACTCAGCGTCGATATACTCCTCGGCGAGCTCCACCAGACGCTCAAGCAGCGGCGTCGCCGTAGCCAGGTCGCCCTGCGCCAGATAGTTCTCGGCATACGTGATGTCTTCCAAGCTGATAGGCAGGTCCATGACAACTCCTCGGTCCGGGCGGCAGACTCAACGCGCGCCTTAAATATCGGTCAATACACAAAACCCGGGTCTCTAACGAGGCCCGGGCGTTCAATTTTGGTAGCCCGTACCAGATTCGAACTGGTGATCTCCGCCTTGAGAGGGCGGCGTCCTAAACCGCTAGACGAACGGGCCATATGTAGCAAATGCAATGGCTGGGATGGAGGGAGTCGAACCCCCATTGACGGAACCAGAATCCGCTGTCCTGCCATTAGACGACATCCCAATGACTGCATCGCTGCGCTCGGCTGTGCCTTTGCGCAAGAAAGAAATATACGGGAAGTCCGGCCGTGACGCAAGCCCCAATTTTGACTTTTTTGAAATTCAGTCAAATACGGCCAACACGTGAAGGACCTGTGAAGTCGACCGCTGCACACGAAGGGCAAAACGCCGCGAGCGGTAGCCGTCAACCGTTGGCAGATTCTACCGCGAAAACGATAGCACCAGGCAACACAATCGAAGTATCAATGATCACGTAGATATCGAGGCGCCATGGACGAAGAGCTTGATTACCTATGGGAGACCCTGGGCCTCGAGATCACTGCTGACCTTTGGCCCGAACGGGACAAAATCCATCCCACTCTGCGCCCCGCCATCACGGTGATGCAGGCAAAATACCGCCGTGCATCCTTTTTGATCATGCGGATGTCATGGCACGCGGGACTCCCCGACCTTAAGCGAATCCAGGCAAGCCTCGTCGAGCTGTCCGGTATGCCGACCGTCATATCCGAGGCGCACCTAGAGCAGCGCCAGCGCGAGCGGCTGCAACAGCAGCGGATTCCCTTTATCTGCCCCGGCGTTCAGGCATATCTGCCCTTTATGGACGAGGAGTACTGGAGCGGCAAGCCCAACAAGCACGTAAAGGTCTACGATCCGCACGAATGGGCACAGCTCGATGATTGAGCCGAGCGAGCCCGCCGATGGAAAACACGTCCCACCCTGAGCACTCAAAACGGGTCGCACTTTCCGCAGCCGCTACAGCAACGCCTCGACCCAAGCCGATTCCCTAAAGCCGGGAATCGCAAAGTCGTCGCCCACCAACAGCGGACGCTTAACCAGCATGCCGTCGGTCGCCAGCAGCTCGTAGCACTCCCGATCCGTCATGCCCGCATCTAGACGCGCCTTCAGGCCCAGCTCTCGATATTTCATGCCCGACGAATTAAAGAAGCGCCGCACCGGCAGTCCCGAACGAGCAATCCAGGTCGCAAGCTCATCAGCCGTGGGATTGTCCAAAACGATATCGCGGTCGATATACTCTACCCCGTGTTCGTCCAGCCATGCCTTGGCCTTCTTACAGGTCGAGCACTTGGGATATTCAACAAACAGTACG
Source organism: Collinsella sp. (assembly GCA_019425005.1). Taxonomy (GTDB): domain Bacteria; phylum Actinomycetota; class Coriobacteriia; order Coriobacteriales; family Coriobacteriaceae; genus Collinsella. The sequence goes on along the minus strand of JAHYYK010000037.1, from coordinate 17,410 downwards.
GTCATGGAAATCCTCCGAATATAGATCGGCCAACGCAGGCACACGCCACACGAGGCGCCTTCGTATGATGGGCCAATTGTAGCCCACGGGTCACACGCTAAACGAACCGTACCCCGAATCCGCGTTTGATGAACGGCAGCAGCTCCATTGCCTCGGGCGTGATATGGCCCGCAACGTTCATGCGCTCGTCACCGGGAAGATCGACCCGCGCAATCTCAAGCTCGCCTTCGTAGCGCCCATATCCGCTATTGCTCACAGCGATCGACCCCGCCTTTCGCGGCAGGCCGGCTCCGGCATCCGTCGGCACGGAATCCGGCTTATGCGTCGTACGTGACTCCTGAGACCTAAAGATGAGGACACTCGAGTCGGGCCGGTCGTGATGAATCTGCCCGCGCACATAGGCATAACCGGGCTCAAGCTCGCATTGCAGGTCCACGTATCCGGCGGAAACTTGAGCAAACTGCGCCCAGCCCGCATCGGAAAGATCGGGGTCGCCGACCAACACAATGTCGCAATCGGCGCCATGTGCAAGCTCAAGCATATTGAGGGCAACCTTTGACGCGCGACCGCGCTGCGTCTCGACCGTCGGCAGTCCCTCGAATACCGGCCCGCGAACGTTGGCATCGCCCGGCACAAAAGCCATGATTTCGAATCCAAGCGCCGCAAGACGAAGATTCACCCGAGCAATGTCCTCCAGAGCTAAACCGGTATAAGGCTTGGGGTAAAAATTGTGGCAGGCGGCAAAACGAGTCACATCGGCACCGGCCTCACGCCACGATGCGATTTCATCAGAACTCACCGTCGATGCATTGACCACAATGCGAAATACACCGGACAGCTCCGCGACCCGCTGGGCGCTAAAGCCATAGTCCAAACGAAGGTATTCCAACCCCAGATCGCGCAGGTCCTCGATGCGGTCAAGCCCGAGCAAATCGCACGTGCGAGGCCCCACATCGGCAATGAGCGCAATGCCGCGGGCGGAAAGCAGCGACAGCACATGACGGACCTTATCGGCATACGCCGCTCCCCCATCCTCGGGAATATGCAGCGAGGTGAACGCATAGCGCGCACCCGCCGCGGCACCACGCTCAATCGTTCGCTCAATATCCTGCAAAGGGCTGGAAAGATAAATCGAAATACCCGTTTTCACGCTACAACGCTCCTTTAAAAAAGGCCGGCGGAGCAGTTAGCCCCGCCGGCACAACCATAGCATCAAGAAATCTGCCGCGCGCCGCGAACCCCGAGCAACACGGTTCACGATATCAAACTACTCGCCAAAGAACTCATTGATCTTCTGCTCGTCGACGCCAAAGAACCACGTCAGGACAAAGCCGGCGGCATAGGCAAGCAGCATAGCGGCAACGTAGCCGAGCTGCTGGCCAGGAACGACGATCAGCAGGCCAAACAGACCGGAAACGCCCTGAGAAACCGTGCCGATGTGAAGCAGCGCCGCGAGCGCGCCGCCAAATCCGGCACCCAGGCAGGCCGTCACAAACGGACGAACGAGCGGCAGCGTAACGGCATACATCAGAGGCTCGCCCACACCCAGGATTCCAACGGGAATGGACTCTGCGACGTACTTCTTGAGCTTGGCGTTCTTGGTCTTAAAGTACAGCGCCAGACCGGCACCGACCTGGCCGCCGCCAGCCATCATAAGGATGGGAAGCAGGTAATTGATACCCTTGGTAGCACCGTCGGGATCGTTGAGCATAGCGTGGATCGGCGTGAGCGCCTGATGCAGGCCGACGGAAACCAGCGGCAAGAAGCCTGCCGACAGGATATAGCCGCCCAGGACGCCCAGCTTCTCGAAGATAAAGGTCAAAACGCTAAAGATGGCAGTCGTCAGCCATGCGCCAACCGGCTGGATGACGAGCATCAGAGCAAAGGCGCCGATGATGAGCACCAGCAGCGGGGACAAGAACGTGTCGAGTGCGTTGGGCATAACCTTGCGAATCTGACGCTCCATCCAGGCAAAAAATGCGCCAGCGATAAGAGCCGCGATCATGCCGCCCGCTGCGGGGTTGTACTGCGCATTGGTGAGCGGCAGCAGAATGGCAGTGGCAGGATCAGCCGCGCCAGGCGCAAGCAGGGGCATGGCACTGTTGGCGATACACATCATGCCGGCGATGCCGCCCAGCGCAGCGGAGCCGCCAAACTCACGTGCCGCGTTATAGCCCACCAAGATGGGTAGATAGGCAAACAGGGCCCAGCCCATGGAACGAATGCCCTGGTACCACCACTCGCCTGCAAGCGCGCCTGCCGTCGAGACGTTAATGACGTTGCAGATACCGTTGATGAGGCCAGCCGCAATGATGCCGGGAAGCAGGGCGACGAAGACATTGGAAATCTTCTTGAGGAAGGCCTGAACCGGCTTGGACTCGTACTTTGCCTTCTGCGCGGCCTTGTTTGTGGCCGCAGCGTCAACCACGCTCTCGTCGGCAACGCCTTTCGCAAGGCCGGTGAGCTTGGAGAACTCCTCGAGCACCTTATTCACCTTGCCCGGCCCCAGCACGATCTGCATCGTGTCGTCCTCGACCAAGCCCATCACGCCGTCGAGTGCCTCAATACCCTCCGTGTCGACGCTGCCCGTGTCTTTGACGGTCACGCGCAGGCGCGTCATGCACGCCGCGTTTGCGAGCACGTTGTCTTTACCGCCCAAAAGGTCCAGCAGCTTTTGAGCCAGCTCTTTGTTCGTCATAACTCCTCCTTGTATTGGGTATCTCGTCTGAATGTCATATCAGCTCACGCCGCGCACCTATTGGGCATCGGCATTGCTCTTCTCATGGCCACTCACCGCAGCACGGACATGGCCTCGCGCTCGCTCAAGAGCTACCGCAGCCTGCTCGACATCGCAGTCCAGCAGTACCGAGACAATAGCGGTTTTTACGTGGCCGCCGGCATCTGCAAGCGCCTGAATAGCGCGCTCGCGCGTGCAGCCGGTCGCCTCCATCACGATGTTCTGGCCGCGCACCACCAACTTCTCGTTCGTCTGCTGCACATCGACCATCAGGTTTTGGTATACCTTGCCGATCTTGACCATGGCACCGGTCGAAATCATGTTGAGAATGAGCTTTTGAACCGTTCCCGCCTTGAGCCTCGTTGAGCCGGTCAGCACCTCGGGACCGGGCACGGGTTCAATGGCAAGATCTGCGCTCTCCCCGATCTTCGACCCTTGGTTGCAGGCAATTGCAATGGTCTTGCACCCAGTTGCCTTGGCGTACACAAGGCCGCCCACCACATAGGGAGTACGGCCGCTTGCCGCCAGGCCAACGACAAGATCCTTGTCCGAGAGTCCACGCTCCCGCAGGTCGCTCGCGCCAAGTTCCTCGCTGTCTTCGGCACCTTCGACAGCCTTGATAAACGCCGTCTCGCCTCCGGCAATGAGCCCGACAATCAGATCGGGTGACACGCCAAACGTGGGCGGACACTCCGAAGCGTCGAGTACGCCCAGACGACCGCTAGTGCCTGCGCCCATGTAAAAGACGCGCCCGCCGCGCTCGAGTGCCTCAGCAGCCCAGTCGATTGCTGTGGCAACCTGGGGCAACACCTTCGTGACCGACTGGACGGCACGAAGATCCTCATCATTCATCGTCGTGACGATTTGCAGCGATGTCATCGTATCGAGGTCCATTGAACTTTGATTACGCTGTTCGGTCGTGAATTTTGTTAAATCGAGCATTTCATTCACCTCATCTTTCCTGTTTCTCGATGTAGTTTTGCTTAATGACATGCGTCGCCCGTTCGTAGTCGCTGGCAACGTAAGCAGCGTACAGGGCATCGACAACCATAAGCTGGGCCATACGCGAAGCCATGGCACCGCTGCGGACCAAGGGTTCACTCGCAGCGACGCCGAGCACGGCATCGGCCACGGTGGCAAGCTTGGATGATCCATCTACTTTGGTAACGGCCACAACGGGACAGTTGTGACGTTGAGCCTCGGCGGTGCAGTCCAGCACCTCTTGCGTCAAGCCCGAGTAGCTAAAGGCGATTGCCATATCGCCCTCATGCATGTTCTTGGCACACAAGAGCTGATCATGCCAGTCGTCGTACAGATGGCACTCCTTGTCGACACGCATGAGCTTTTGCGCCAGATCGTGCGCGACCAAACGAGAGGCACCGATACCGAACAGATTGACCGCACGTGCCCGCTTAAGATAGGCCGCACATCGCTCCAAGACGGTGTAATCGAGCGTTCGCGCCGTCGCCTCGATCGTGCGCACGTTGCTTTTCATCACCTTCCCCACGATACGTTCGACGCTGTCATCCATGGAGATGTCCTCGAGGGCAACGTCTTTCTTGTCACCCAAGAGCGCCAGCTCGGCAATCAGTTCGCGCTGGAACTCCTTGTAGCCCGCAAAACCCAAGCGCTTGCAAAAGCGCAAAATGCTCGAGGGCGAGGAGAACGTGGCATCGGCAAGACCGCGGACGGACAGCCCGACCACCTCGTGCGGATGAGCGCTTACATATGCGACGACATTGCGTTCCGCCGGGCTCGCGCTGAGTTCACGCTCGCGAAGCCGCAAAAGCAATCCGTTTGCCATCTCAAACACCTCCGTTGAGAAGAATTAAAGACCAACGAACGATTCGTACCGGATACAAACAGCTTTTACGGTACATTGTGCCGCATCGTGGCGCACAAAGGGCGAGCGTTCTACCGCTCGCCCCTCAAATCCGACCGCTCGGAAATACGCGCGACACAAAATAATTCAACAAGGTCGCATGATCAGAAACGGGTTTGTTACCGGCTAGCGCCTCGCATGGGCGCCGATGGGGCGCGTCTCGTGGTGCACCCATGCGGAGACCAGCAATACCAACAGCATCGCGGTGACATAGCCCGCAGCATCGAATCCTAAATCGATAACGTCGAAATGCCTGCCGGGAACAAAGATCTTATGTACCTGATCGCCAACGGAGCAGACGGCGCAAAAGAGCAACACGGGCACGCAACGGGAGCATACGCTCCACGGACGCCTGGAAAAGCAAACCACGACCACCGAGGCGAACAATCCGACGAAGAAAAACTCTACGGTATGGGCAACGCGACGGACGTTCGTGCCCACCCACATGCGAATGGAAGCAAGTCGGCCAGACCGGACATTCGAAGCAGCCGAATCGGTGCCCCCGGTCATCCCGTTCTCGGCCTGAGCTTCACCCGCGACATCGGCAGCCTGTACGCCCGTAGCCTGACCCTCCACTACACGCGCGGTGGACTCGCTCAGCAACGACGTCTCCACCGCATTTTGCTCCGTCAGCACCCAGATGCCCGCCAGCGTTGCAGCGAACAGAACGATCGCGGTCCATCCGATTATTTGTTTTACGCGCGCCAAGGGCCTACCTCCTTTTTTGAATATCAGCGAGTGTAGCCCCAAATGACATCGCCATCGTATCAAAATTTGAATCGCAACAGGAAGCGACAAAGCGACGCAAACCCCTACCCCGCCTCGCGCATCCAGCGATCGAACGTCCCCACGCACACGCCCAGGCACTTTGCTGCCTGGCTGCGGGTAATATCGCCCGCCTCATAGCTATCGCGTACCAGATCAAACTGAGGAGGGCACGGCTTGCGAGGTCGACCGAAACGGACCCCTCGCGCCCGCGCCGCTGCAATTCCCTCCGCTTGGCGCCGATGGATATTCTCGCGCTCCACCTGCGCCACGTAGCTCAGCAGTTGCAGCACAATATCGGCAATCAGGGTATTAGTCACATCCGGCGTGCCGCTTGCCCCGGCGCGCGTGTCAAGCAATGGCATGTCCAACACCACAATGGCAACCCCGAGCTCCTTGGTAATGCGACGCCATTCCTCAAGAATCTCGGAGTAATTACGACCAAGTCGGTCGATAGAAAGCACCACCAGCACGTCCCCGTCTCCCAGGACGTGCAGCAGCTCGCGATAGCGCGGTCGATCGAAGTCCTTGCCGCTCGCATGGTCGGCATAAATATTCGCCGAGCCCACGCCATAGGCGCCCAGCGCATCCAGCTGCCGATTAAGATTCTGATCGCGCGAACTCACCCGCGCATAACCATACACCGTCGCCATCTCATCCCCGCTTTCTTGTAAACCTGCCAAAAAGGGACAGGTTTATTTTGGTAGGTTTTACCTCTCGAATAGCAGGTAAGCGGGCGGCCGAGCAGACGGCAAGGTAGCCATGATCCAAATGCGGAGGGCGGCCCCGAAAGACCGCCCTCCGCTCTCCCGCCGCGAGTCGGGATTTGGCTAATGGATAAGCTTAAAGTCCAAGTGCCCGCGCGTGGTATTGACGCGCGAGACCTCGATGATCACGCGCTGCCCCAGCTCGTAACGAGTGCCCGTGTCGGCACCTGTGAGCGTGAGCGCGTCCTCGTCGAACTCGAACCACTCGTTGCCCAGGCTCTTGATCGAAACCAAGCCTTCGACCTGCGTCAGGTCCAAGCGCACGAAGAGGCCCATGCTGCTAACCCACGAGACGGTTCCGGCATAGCGCTCGCCCAGACGGTCCTCATAGTACTGGGCAATCTTGATCTTTTGCGTCGCATGGCTGGCGGCATCGGCCGCACGCTCCGCATCGCTGCATGCGCGGCAGATCTGCGGCAGAATGCGCGGCAGCGACTCGCGCCCCTTGCCGATCAGCCGCGGCGTACGGACCAGGGCGTCCTTGCCGCCGAGCTGCTCATAGGCCAACTGTAGCTTGAGCACGCGGTGCACCACCAGATCGGGGTAGCGACGGATGGGACTCGTAAAGTGACAGTAGCACGGCGCGGCGAGCGCAAAGTGGCCCTCGTTGCGCGGCTTGTACAGCGCACGCTGCATGCTGCGCAGAAGCAGCGTGTTGACGAGCGGTGCGTTTGCCGTACCGGCGGCAGCATCAACTGCAGCCTGCAGCTCATCGGGACTCCCCAGGGCAATACCGGCAGCACGGCGATCGTCGATGATGCCCAGCTGCGCCAGCGCAACGGCGGCACCGTGCAGGCTATCGAGGCTCGGATCCTCATGCACGCGATAGCAGGCCTCGATATCACGGTCTGCCAGCCACTCTGCAACGCACTCGTTGGCGAGCAGCATGGCTTCCTCGATAAGCGACGTGGCACACGAACGCTCGCGCGCCACAATCTGCACGGGCACTCCGTCCTCATCCAATAGAGCGCGAATCTCGGCCGTGTCAAAATCGACTGAGCCGCGGGCGCGACGAATGCGACGGCGAAGTTCGGCGAGTTCGTTGGCGGCGACAAGGAAATCGCCGAGGTCGACGTTGTAGCCGCGGGCGGCCTCCTCGCACGCAAGGCCGCGCTCAAGCGCTTCCTCGCGCGAGACCTCAGCAGCCGCAACATCCTCCACGGCGCCTTCCAGCACCGAATACTCAACCGCGTCGGCACGCACCAGCAGCGCCTCGGCGCCGTCATAGTCCATACGCACACGCGAGCGAATCACGCTGGGGTAAGGATCGTAATGCCGCACGCGACCCTGCGCATCGAGCTCAATGTCAACGGTAAACGCAAGACGGTCCTCGTCAGGGCGAAGCGAGCATAGGTCACAGGACAGGCGTTCGGGCAGCATGGGAAGCACGCGATCGGCCAGATACACCGATATCGTACGATGGCGAGCCTCAAGATCGATATGCCCGTCCCAAGCCACATAGTGTGAAACGTCGGCGATATGCACGCCCAGCTTGTAGCCACCCTCGGGCGTGCGCTCCAGCGAAATGGCGTCGTCAAAGTCGCGCGCGTCGACTGGGTCGATCGTGATGACAAAGCGGTCGCGCAGATCGCGGCGGAGCGGGTCCTTAAGCGCCGCGGACACATCGAGCGAAAGCCCCTCGGCCTCGTCCAGCGCGGCCTCGGGATAGCTATCGGTATAGCCGTAACGCGCCATCACATATTGAACGCCCAAATCGGGCGCGTCATCTCCGCCAATGCGGCGTTCGATCGTCACGGTACCCGATTCCAGGCGCGTCGGGTAGGTCAAAATGCGCGCGACAACAGCATCACCCGGGTGGACACCCAGACGATCCGCCGAGGTATCCTCGGGCAGAATGAAGAAGTCGGCCTTCAGACGCGAATCGAGCGGCTCGATCACACCGAGCGGACCGGCGGTCTGGTACGTGCCCACCACGCTTATGGCTGCACGCTCAACCACGCTTTCGATCACGGCGCGCCGCTCACCGTGCGGGCTGTTCTTAATGCTCACGGCAACGGTATCGCCATCCATGATCTCGCGCTTACCGCGGCCCATGACCTTGTAGTCGCCGTTTTCGGTTACAACGTAGGCGCTATGCTCATGGAGCTGCACGCGCCCGGTCAGGCTCGGACGGCGTTCGCTGCGCACCGGCCCGCGCTGATTGCGAGCTCCACGCTTATGCTTGTTATTGCGCCCCATGGCGCCTCCTAACTATCGATTGCGAACTCCAAAGAGTCTACCCAAATGATTCGCTTTCCTGCCGTCCCCTAGGGATCAAAAAACGGGCCGCCCCATAAGAGACGACCCGTTGGAAGGGATGAATTCCAAGCATGCCTACACGCGCAGGTAGCGGCGCATGGCGATGGCAGAACCAAAGAGACCGATAATCACGCCGACCAGAATCAGCGCAGCATAGGTCACCAGGTAGTACTGCATCGGCAGGGCAAACGACATCCAGCCGATGCTCTCCTGCAGACGCGGGATCATCAGATTGCGCAGCAGCTCCAGAACGCCGATGGAAAGCAGCGAGCCCAAAATGGCCTGCAGCACGCCCTCGGTGATAAACGGGCCACGAATGAAGCCGTTGCTGGCGCCGACCAGACGCATAATCGCAATCTCACGACGACGCGCCGTGATGGACAGGCGAATCGTGTTGTTGATGAAGATGAATGCGATAAAGGTCAGAAGACCAACGAGCACCACGGCGGCGATGCGGATGTAGTTGGTCACCTGGAACAGGCGGCTCACTTCCTCCTGGCCGTACAGCACGCTCGCGTTGACGTCGCCGTCATCCGCGATCTTCTGGAAATCGGCATCCTTCTTGAGCTTCTTTGCCGTGCTCTCGACCTTGGACGGATCGTCCATCTCAATAGCGAAGGAAGCCGGCAGCGGGTTCTGGCCATCGAGCGCGCTCATGGTGGCGTCGGCGTTGCCCGACATCTTGCTCGTATACTCGGCCAGCGCGTCGTCCTTGTCCTTATAGGTCACGGACTTGACGTTATTCCACGTCTTAAGCTCGGCCTCAAAAGCCTGAACATCGGCCTGATCGGCGTCATCACTAATGAACGCGTTGATGACAACCTGATCCTCGACGGTGCCGATCACGGAGTTCAGCATCGCGGAGCCCATGATGAACAGGCCGATGATAAACAGCGAAAGGAAGATCGTGATGACGGCGCCGAGCGAGGTAGTCCAGTTACGGAAGAAGTGGCTGATTGCCTCTTTGAAGGAGTAGCCCACGTTAGTTGGTGCCATAGTTGCCGTAACCTCCCCTCTCCTGGTCGCGGATGACGTGGCCGCCCTCGAGGGCGATCACGCGACGGTGCATGCTATCGACCATCTCGCGGTCGTGCGTGGCGACGATCACGGTGGTGCCGGTGCGGTTAATACGCTCAAGCAGCTTCATGATGCCCAGCGAGATCGCCGGGTCGAGGTTGCCCGTGGGCTCGTCGCAGATCAGCAGCGGCGGACGGTTGACCATAGCACGGGCGACGGCAACGCGCTGCTGCTCGCCACCGGAAAGCTGGTCGGGCAGCGAGTCCATCTGATCGGCCAGACCGACCAGACGCAGCACCTCGGGCACCTGGCTGCGAATGACGCCCTTGGGCTTGCCGATGCACTGCAGGGCAAACGCCACGTTTTCGTAGGCGGTCTTTTGCGGCAGAAGCTTAAAGTCCTGGAACACGGCGCCAATCTGGCGGCGCAGGAACGGAACCTTACGGTTCTTGATCTTCATGAGGTCCTGACCGGCAACCAGGATGCGGCCGCTCGTCGGCTTGACGTCGCGGTTGAGCGTCGACAGCAGCGTGGTCTTACCCGAGCCGGAGTGACCGACCAGGAAGACGAACTCGCCCGGATAGATCTCAATGTTGATGTCGTCGAGTGCAGGCTTGTTGGGCTGTGCCGGATAGATCTTGGTGACATGCTCCATAAGGATGACGGGCTCGACACCGGCCTGCTTGGCCATCTTCTTGCGGCTGGCTTGCGGATCGATGGGCGCAAACACCGACGTAAAATCGGGGTTGTTGAGCGCGTTATCGAGGCTTGCGACCTCGGCGGCCTGATCGCTCTCGACCACCGGGGCAGCAGGCTGCGTGGGATCGGGAATAGCGGCAAAGAGGCCGGACTGCGCAGGCTGAGGAGCCGGTGTCGCAGGAGCCATGGGGTCGGGAATGCCGGCCATGCTAGGCTGCGGCGCGGCGGCACCAGCCTGAGGCTGCTCCACGCGAGCGGTCACGGCCTGAACGGGCTCAAAACCCGCCGTGCCGGAAAGCGCAACATCGCTGGTGGGATTGTAGGCAAAGGGATCGGATGCCGGCTGTGCCTGATCTGCCGGCTGAGTGGGGGCCTGAGCAACAGGCTGGCCCTCTGAATCCGGAGTGGCGAAACGACTGCCCTGGACGCCTGTCTGCGTCTTGGGGGCATCATCGCCCGCACCGGAGGTACGGAAGTGGTTACCCACTGGTGCTCCTTATCGTCGTGCGTTTAAACTACATGAGCGCTTTGTATTTTAGCAGCATTAGCTTTGCTGCACATAAGAAGCATGGCCGTGTTTGGGTCCCTCCGGCCGGACACAGGGTTACTTTCCAAATCGTCCTCGGACATGTCGGAGCCCCCGCTGCGCACTACGTGCGGCGGGGGCTCCTCCGTCCTGCGGAAAGATTTGGAGAGTAACCCTGTGCCCAGCCTGCGACTACTAGGGGGCCGACGCACCAACTTGAGATGCTGCGCATACAAAGTTGGAAGGGTCTGAATTGCACTTTGTTGGGATGGGCCCGTTTCCCCATGGGAACTTTGCTTGGCAGGACTCTAATTTAAATTCAACAAAAACAGGGGCGCCCTCTTTGGGGATGCCCCTGTTCTGGCTTGGATGTGGTTGTTGAGACGATGCTTTGCCTCGTCTTGCCTTATGCCAAGAACTCCTTGGTGGTCGCCACGATGTTGGCGGCGTCCAGGCCGTACTTGTGCAGGAGCTCGGCACCCGGGCCAGACTCACCGAAGGTGTCGTTGACGCCGATCTTCTTGAGCGGCGTCGGGCACTGCTCGCACAGGACGTCGGCAACGGCGCTGCCCAGGCCACCGATCACAGAGTGCTCCTCGACGGTCACGACGTGGCCGGTCTTGGTGGCGCTCTTGACGATCAGGTCGGCATCGATGGGCTTGATGGTGTGCATGTTGATGACCTCGGCATCGATGCCCTCGGCAGCAAGCTGCTCGGCGGCCTCGAGAGCCTCGCCGACCATCAGGCCGCAGGCGATGATGGTCACATCGGCACCCTCGCGCATGACAATGCCCTTACCCAACTCGAACTTGTAGGTCTCGGGGTCGTTGATAACCGGCGAGGCCAGACGGGCAAAGCGCATGTACACGGGGCCGTCGCACTCGTAGGCGGCGCGCGTCACGGCGCGGGCCTCGACATCGTCGGCCGGAACGATCACGGTCATGCCAGGGATAACGCGCATAAGGGCGATATCCTCGCAGCACTGGTGCGTGGCGCCATCCTCGCCCACCGAGATACCGGCGTGTGTGGCACCGATCTTAACGTTAAGGTGCGGGTAGCCGATGGAGTTTCGGACCTGCTCAAAGGCGCGGCCGGCGGCGAACATGGCAAAGCTGCTCGCGAAGGCAACGCGGCCGGTGGTCGCGATACCGGCGGCAACACCCATCAGGTTGCTCTCGGCAATGCCCACATCGAAGAAGCGGTCGGGGCAGGCCGCCTTGAACTTGCCGGTCTGCGTGGCGGCGGCCAGGTCGGCGTCGAGGACCACAAAGTCATCGTGCTCGTTGGCGAGCTCGACGAGGGCCTCGCCGTAGCTTACGCGCGTGGCGATTTTCTTGACGTCTGCCATCCTAGAGCTCCTCTCCGGCGGCCGTGAGCTCTGCCATGGCCTGCTCAAACTGTTCATCGTTGGGGGCCTTACCGTGCCAGCCCACCTGGTTCTCCATAAAGGAGACGCCCTTGCCCTTCGTGGTCTCGGCGATAATGGCGGTCGGCTGACCCTTGGTGGCGCGAGCCTCGGCAAAGGCGGCGCGGATCTGGTCGAAGTCGTTGCCGTCAGCGAGCTCCACCACGTGGAACTTAAAGGCGCGGAACTTGTCGGCGAGCGGCATGGGATCGTTGACCTCCTCGACGGGGCCGTCGATCTGCAGGCCGTTGTGGTCAACGATCACGCAGAGGTTGTCGAGCTGCTGGTTGCCGGCAAACATGGCGGCCTCCCAGACCTGGCCTTCCTCGCTCTCGCCATCGCCCAACAGGGCGTACGTGCGGTAAGTATCGCCCCAGTGCTTAGCGGCAACGGCCATGCCCACGGCGGCGGAGATGCCCTGGCCGAGCGAACCGGTGGACATGTCGACGCCCGGGGTGTCGTTCATGTTGGGGTGGCCCTGCAGGTGGCTCCCGATATGGCGCAGCGTCTCGAGGTCCTCCTTGGGGAAGAACCCGCGCTCAGCGAGCACGGCGTACAGGCCCGGAGCGCAATGACCCTTGGAGAGCACAAAGCGGTCGCGGTCGGCCTTGCGGGGATCGGCCGGGTCGACGTTCATTTCCTCAAAGTACAGATAGGTCATGATGTCGGCAGCGCCGAGCGAACCGCCCGGATGGCCGGACTTGGCAGCGTGCACACCGGTGACGATGCCCTTCCTTACCTCGTTGGCAACCTTTTTGAGCTCTTCGTCGCTCATTGTGCCTTCCTTTCATCCTCTTAAGACAAGATGCGCACGGCACCGAAGGTAATCCCAACACAGCCGCAATGCACGTACGTCATTCATTATGCTGGAAACCGATGGCTTTACCAGAGTTTTTATCATTATTTGAACAATTTAGCAGGCAGAACCGCTGATGAAACGGTTTATCAATGTGAACGTCTTTTGGATGGAAGGCAGTCAGCCCTACGCGTTAATGTCCTTGAATCCCTCACCGAAGGCTTCCGTAACGTCGGCGACCGTCACAATGGCGTGAGGATCGCGCTCGCGCACGATCGTTTTGAGGGTGTTGAGCTCTCGACGGCTAACGATCACCATGATCACCGGCTTCTCGACGCCCGAATACATTCCGGTCGCCTTTAATTTGGTGCAGCCGCGGCCCAGACCATACATGATGTCGGCCGCGATATCGGGAAAGTTATCCGAGATGATGAGTACCATACGACGCTTATTGCCGCCATCGACCACGGCATCGATCACATAGCCGCTAATCACCATCGAAAGTCCTGCGTACAGAGCATTTTCGAGCGAGAAGACCGGAGCAGATGCCGCACATACGGCAACGTCGATTGCCATGACGGTCGAGCCCACCGGCAGCGAGGTGTTACGCGAGATGATTTGGCCAATCGTGTCCGAGCCGCCGGTGTTGGCGCCGGCGCGCAACACCATGCCGTAACCAATGCCCGTGATAATGCCGCCCCACATAGCGGGAAGCATCAGGTCCGCATGTGCCAGCGGCGCTACAAACGGGGCAAACAGATCAGTAAAGAAGCCCAGCAGCACAAAGCCCGTCGCCGTCTGCACTACATAGAACATGCCGCCCTCGCGCATAACGATCAGCAGCAGCAAGGCATTCATCACGATGGTCTGGATACCGACAGGAAGCGACACGCCTCGCGCTGAGCCGACTGCCTGGATAATCGTCGCAAGGCCCGTAACGCCACCGGCTGCAAGACCGTTGGGAATCAAAAACAGGTCGGTCGCGATGGCGGCCAAGGCACACCCCAACATGATCTGGGGCAGATCGTGAAAGAAGTTCATCGAAAGAATGCGCTTGATGTCCAGACGATATGCCATGCTGCCTCCCTCAAAAAAGCGCACCCCATCGGATGCGCTTTGAACTTCTTCTTGTATTCGATTCTACCGATTCGCCCAACAAATACCACCCCTGCGCGGGGTTTGTTCTGGATACAAAACCGCCCTGCTCGGAGGGTTTTAATCCATTTCCACATAAACCGAGCGGTTTAGGCAGACGGGGCCTCCGCGTCAGCGTTTCCGGTAGCCCAACGGTGGTAGCCAATCACAAACGGATCCAGGTCGCCGTCGTCAAGAACTGCCTCGACGTTGCTGGTCTCCACGCCCGTGCGCAGGTCCTTAACCATCTGGTACGGGTAGAGCACGTAGCTGCGGATCTGGTTGCCAAAACCAATTGTGGTCTTGGGTCCGCGAAGCTCGTCCAGGGCCTCGGCGCGCTTTTCGAGCTCAATCTCGTACAGGCGCGCCTTGAGGATCTGCATGCACGCGGCCTTGTTTTGAATCTGGCTGCGCTCGTTTTGACACGTGACCACGATACCGCTGGGAAAATGCGTTACGCGCACGGCGGAGTCGGTGGTGTTGACGCCCTGGCCGCCCGGGCCGCTTGCATGGTACACGTCGACGCGAATGTCATCGAGACTAATCTCGATATCGATATCGTCGGGCAGCACCGGAATGACCTCGACGCCGGCAAACGTAGTCTGGCGGCGCTTCTTGTCGTCGGTGGGGCTAATGCGCACCAGGCGGTGAACACCGGCCTCGGCACGAAGCATGCCAAAGGCATCCTTGCCTTCGACGGTAAAGGTCGCGCGATCGATGCCGATAACCTCGGCCGCGGGGCAATCGTTGATGGTGACCTTCCAACCGCGGCGCTGGCAGTACTTCATGTACATCTTAAAGAGCATGAAGGTCCAGTCCTGGGCCTCCAAACCGCCCTGCCCGGGCTTGATGGTCACAATCGCGTCGCCATGGTCGAACTCCCCGGTAAACCAGCTCGCAAGCTCAAGCTCGTCGATGGCGCGGGAAAGCCGCTCCGCCGTGGCGGCAGCCTCCTCACGCAGCGCGGCAGCATCGGGGTCATCGCCCATTTCCTCGGCAAGCTCCAGCGCGGCGCGAGCATCGGAAAGCTCACCGCGCGCCGTATCCACGGCGGCGATGTCCTCCTTGGCGCGTGCAATCTCCTCCATCGTGGCGCGAGCGGCATCGGCATCGTCCCAAAAGCCTGGGGCGACGCTTTTGGCCTCGAGCTCCGCCACGCGGGTGCGTTTCTCGTCCAAATGGAGATACGACTCGACCTCGCCGAGTCGGTCCGCAAACGCGTCCAACTCGGCGGGAGTTACCTCTAGAGTCTCGGCCATTAACGATTCCTGCCGTGGCAGTACTTAAACTTCTTACCGCTACCGCAAGGGCACAGGTCGTTGCGGCCCACGTTGACATAGGGGTCATCGCTCTCGGACTTGCGGTAGGTCGTCACCTTGCCACCGTTGTTAACGGCAGCTGGACCACCCTGGACGGCGGTGCGGGCCTGCACCTGAGCCTGCTTGCGCAGTACCGAATCGCTGTTGTCGCCATCAACCTCGGCAGGACCAGAGAAGCGCGCACCTTTAAGGGCGGGGTCCTCCTTGTGCTCCACAGCCTGCGGGGCAGCTTTGAGCTCAATGCGCAGAACAGTGCGCAGGTAATCCTCGTACATGGTATCGACGAGTATCTGGAACGCGCCGTAGGCCTCGGTCTTGTACTCAACCAGCGGGTCGCGCTGGCCAAAGCCGCGCAGGCCGATACCGGTCTTGAGGTAGTCCATTTCCTGCAGGTAGTTCATCCAACGCGTATCGATGACGCGCAGCATGACCTGGGTATTGAGCTCGCGCATCAGGTCCTCGCCCAGACGCTCAGCCTTCATGTTGTAGCACTTCTCAACATAGGCCAAGACATCGGCGGCCAGGGCCTCAAAGTCCTCGTCGGGGAACTGAGGGGTATCGATATGCCCGGTCAGCTCGACGACCCATTTGCGCAGACCCTCAAGATCGCGCTCGCCCTCGTGGCTGTCCTTGGTGCAGAACTCCTGAACACAGCGGTACACGGTATCGTGCATGACCTCGGTGATGTGGTCGGTCAGGTCCTTGCCGTCCAGAATCTTGTTGCGCTCGGCGTAGATGACCTGGCGCTGCTTGTTCATGACGTCGTCGTACTCAAGAACGCTCTTACGCATGGAGAAGTTAATGCTCTCGACCTTATGCTGGGCGTTCTCGACGGCCTTGGAGATGATCTTGTGCTGGATGGGCATGTCGTCGCCCATGTCGGCCGTGACCATCATCTTGGAGACGCGGTCCATCTTGTCGCCGCCAAACAGACGCATCAGATCGTCCTCGAGCGACAGGTAGAACTGGGTCTCGCCCGGATCGCCCTGACGACCGGAACGGCCACGCAGCTGGTTGTCGATACGGCGGGACTCATGGCGCTCGGTGCCGATAACGGTCAGGCCGCCGGCGGCAAGCACGCGCTCGCGCTCGGCCTTGCAGGTCTCCTTGGCCTCGGCGTTAAACTGCTCGAGCTGCTCGGGCGTCACGTCCTCCATGGTCAGGCCCTCGTACTCCAGGCGCTCGCGCACCAACTCGTCGGGGTTGCCACCCAGCAAGATGTCGGTACCACGGCCGGCCATGTTGGTAGCGATGGTCACGGCGCCATAGCGACCAGCCTGGGCCACGATATGGGCCTCGCGCTCGTGGTGCTTGGCGTTGAGGACCTCGTGCGCGATACCGCGCTTAGTGAGGGCGGCGGACAGTTTCTCGGAGCTCTCGATGGAGACGGTGCCCACCAGGACCGGCTGGCCCTTGGCGTGACGACGCTCAACGTCGTCGGCAACGGCGTTGTACTTGGCCTGGATGGTGCGGTAGACCAGGTCCTCGTGGTCAACACGCTGCACGGGCTTGTTGGGGGGAATGACCTCGACGGGCAGCTTGTAGATCTCGCGGAACTCGGCGTCCTCGGTGAGCGCCGTACCGGTCATGCCGGAGAGCTTGTCATACAGGCGGAAGTAGTTCTGCAGGGTGATGGTGGCAAGGGTCTGGTTCTCCTCGCGCACGAGCACGCCCTCTTTGGCCTCGATGGCCTGGTGCAGGCCCTCGGAGTAACGGCGGCCTTCCCTAATGCGGCCGGTGAACTCGTCGACGATCTTGACCTCGCCGTTGGTGACCACGTACTGCTTGTCGCGGTGGAACATGTACTGGGCCTTCAGCGCCTGCTGCAGGTGGTTGACCAGCTGGCCGGAAAGATCGGCATAGATGTCATCGATACCCAGGCGGCGCTCAATCTTCTTAAGACCGCGCTCGGTGGCGGCGATGGTGTGCTTGGCCTCGTCCATGACGAAGTCGCCCGTGGGCTCCACGTCCTCGGTGGCGGTGAGCATGTCGTGCGAGACGTCCTCACCGCGCTCAAGGCCGCGCACGGCGCGCGCGAAGTCCTTGTAAGTGCTGGCGGACTTGGTGCCGGCGCCCGAGATGATGAGCGGCGTTCTGGCCTCGT
>JAHYYK010000036.1 GCA_019425005.1 Collinsella sp. | reverse complement strand
CTTCACGGCAATGCGGAATCGATTCCAAAAGCCCTCGGGCGATTGCAGCGTCAATGCACTCTCTTCTTCTATCACGCCGCCAATGTAGTACGGAAGCCCACAGTTGGCATACGATACAAAACCCGTGCGCTCAAAGATGACAATTTGGGCCTGCTCGTCGAGCCTGCGCAAACGTGCCGCCGCCGATGCGCCGCCCGCGACGCCTCCAACGATAACCACCTTCATAGCTAACGCACCACCTTTCCCGTATAGCCGCTTATGCCGCCGATATTCTTGACACTGCCATACCCAGAACGCTTAAGAAAACTCACAGCTTGGTTGCTTCGCGCACCACTCAGGCAATGCACGAAAAGCTGCGTGCCCTTTCGACGTATACCCATGATGCTACCCCGAAGCAGAAAAAAAGAGTCGCTGTTTCCAGCGACTCCCCTTCAGTTGCCTGTCCCACGAATCTACTGTTCGCTCTTCGCGAGTGCTTGATCGATCAGTTTATTGAGCGCCTCGCGCTGCTCAGCGGAGTTGATGCCGCCCATGATCGGCTCTCCCACAATGTTACCGTTCTGGTCGATCACGTAGGTGGTCGGGAACGAGTACAGGTTGGAGGTGAACTTTCCGGCCTCGCTATCCGACTTGAACCAGATGTTCTTGTACGTCACGCCCTTCTTGGAAAGTACGTCCTTGGCGTCTGCCACCTCGTCTTTGTTGCCATCGAGCGTAAAGGAATTAACGCCCACGACCTGGCCGCCCTTCTCGGCAAGCTCCTTGTTGAGCTTCTCCAGATCGCCCAGCTCTCCCACGCACGGCTTGCAGGTGGTAAACCAGAAGTTCATGACGGTGACCTTGTTCTTGGAGAACAGCTCGTCGCTGTTTACATCGTTGCCGTCCAAGTCCTTGCCCTTAAAGCTGGGGAACTTCGTCTCCCCGCTCTCGCCGTTGGTCATGCCTGCGGTCGAGGCATCGACGCTCTCTCCCTCGCCGGGCGTGCTGCCGCATCCGGGAAACTCCTTCTCCAGCGCCATGAGCTTATCCTCGATCTCCTTGACCTGCTGCGCGCCGGCCTTAAGCGTCTTGAGCTCGTCAGCCGTAAACTGATCCTTGGCGCCCTCGATGGTATCAAGCAAAAAGTCGCCGTAGTTCTTGCCGTCCTCAATCATGGGAGTGTCTTTGTTGGCCGCAAGAAACACCTTTTCCCATAGGGCGTTATCGCTCGCAAAGATCTCGTTTTCCTTTTGCAGCAGCTGCTGGTACAGCTCGGCCGCCTCCTCGGCGCTCGACGGCTTTTGTGCCACAAGCTCGGCGATTTGCGTATCGCCGCTCGTGGCATCCTTTGCGTCGCCCTTGGGGGCAGAGCACGCTGCGAGAGTCAGCGCCAGCACGGGCAGCATCAACAAGGCCGCAATTTTTGACAGTTTCATGGTTCCTCCGTTTATATCGAAGCTTATATAGATACCTATTTGTTTTCGCAGGCTTGCGCGGGCTGCGCGGGTTTGTCGCCCGTCACACCCAGCCCGTAGCGAAAGCTAATGGCATCGACGGGGCATGCGCCCACGCATTTGCCGCAACGAATGCACTCGGCATGGTTGGGTGTACGCGTAACGTCCACGTCCATCTGACACACTTTGGCGCACTTACCGCACGAGACGCATTTGCACTGGTCAACCTGAATCCCCAGCAACGACACCTTGTTCATGAGTGCATAAAACGCACCAAGGGGGCAAATCCATTTACAGAAGGGGCGGTAGAACAGCACGCTCAGCACCGCAACCACAATGAGGATCGCGAGCTTCCAGGTAAAGAGCTTTCCCAGCGCGGAGCGGATTCCCACGTTCATGATGGACAGCGGAATCGCGCCCTCGAGCACACCCTGCGGGCAGATGTACTTGCAAAAGAACGGGTCGCCCATGCCCACATCGTTGACTACCAGAACGGGCAGTAGCACCACGGCAAACAGCAGCACGGCGTACTTGATGTACGTGAGCGGCTTGAGCTTTTTCGTCGAGAGCTTTTTGCCGGGAATCTTATGCAGAAGCTCTTGCAGCCATCCAAACGGGCATAAAAAGCCGCATACAAAACGTCCCAGCAGCACGCCGATCAGGATGAGTGTTCCGGTGACGTAATACGAAAAGCTGAACTTAGACGAGCCCACCACCGACTGAAACGACCCGATGGGGCACGCACCTGAGGCCGCCGGACACGAGTAGCAGTTGAGCCCCGGCACGCAGACGGCTTTGCCCGCCCCCTGGTAGATGCCTCCCTTGGCAAAATTAGGCAGGTGAATGTTGGTCGCAAGCGTTGCCGCCGCCTGAATCAATCCGCGAAATCTCGCCAAAAGATGCGATACGGTATTTTTTCTTTTAACCAATTCCGATACACTCCAAGCACAGCCTGATTGCCTTGGCCAGCACGGCATCTGCCTCGCCGCGCATAATGCCAAAGCCAACCATGGCTACCCCAACGATCAGCAAAGCCACCTGCGCCACAGGCTTAATCGCTTTGAACAATCTGACCACTCCTTTCGTTTCGCGACCCATTGGACCATACCGACTATAAAATCCGTGTTAAGCGCGAATGACTATGCAAGGAGAACGTTATGCGCATCTTGGTCGTCGAGGACGAGCGGGCGCTGTGCGATGCAATCGCACGCAGCCTGCGCAACTTGGCCTATAGCGTCGACTGCTGCTACGACGGGCAGCAGGCCCTCGATCTGCTCGATATCGAGACCTTCGATCTTGTCGTGCTCGACCTTAATCTCCCCCACGTCGACGGCATGACCGTACTCAGGCAGCTCAGAATTACCGATTGTGAGACCAAGGTGCTCGTGCTGTCGGCACGCGGCGAGGTCTCCGACAAGGTAGCGGGGCTCGATGCGGGCGCCAACGACTACCTCACCAAGCCGTTCCACCTTGACGAGCTGGCGGCACGTATCCGCAGCCTCACGCTCAGGCGCTTTACGCAAAGCGATGTTGTCCTGACCTGCGGATCGCTGAGCTTTGACACCAAGGCGCGCGTCGCCTCCGTGGGCGACGAGGCCCTATCCCTCACACGCAAGGAGACCGGCATCTTGGAGTACCTGATGCTTAACCAGGGACGACCGGTGAGCCAAGAGGAGCTCATCGACCACGTATGGGATAGCAGTGTCAACAGCTTTAGCAACGCGACCCGCGTGCACATCTCGTCACTGCGCAAAAAGCTGCGCGGCGCGTTGGGGCACGACCCCATCCGTAACCGAATCGGCGAGGGCTACGTTATGGAGGACGGCGAATGAAGCGACTGTCCCTGCAATGGCGCATCACGTTGATGACAGCTCTGCTGATATGTTTGACCTGCGTGCTTATTAATTGCCTGGTTGGCTACTCCGGCATGCGCTACATGGACTCGATTGGTGCAGAAGCGTCGGCGCACAGCAAGGTGGAGGCCGCATCGCCCAGCTCATTTGACCCGGCAAGCAAAGAGCTCGATGACGATCTGACCATCGTCGTGAGCGACGCCCAAGCATCGTTTAGCGCGACGAGCTGGTGCATAACCGCGGCGGTGACGCTACTCGGTGGCGTGCTGGCCTACTTTGTGAGCGGACATGCGCTGCAGCCGTTGCGCTCCTTTGCGGCGCAAGTCGAGAGCGTGCGGCCCGACAACCTCGCCGACACAAAGATCAGCGAGGACGTGCCCTCTGAACTCAGGCGCTGCAGCGCGTCGTTTAACGACATGATTGCCCGCCTTGACGAGGGATTTTCCGCACAAAGACAGTTTACGGGCAATGCGGCGCACGAGCTGCGCACGCCACTTGCGCTCATGCAGGCCCAGGTCGAGCTGTTTTGCGCCGAGCACCCCGACGTCGACGCCGATACAGCGAGCCTGCTCGGGCTGCTGCAGGAGCAGACCGAGCGAATGACGCACATGACAAAGACCCTGCTCGAGATGAGCGAGCTGCGCAGTGTCCCTTGCAACGATGTGATTGACCTAGCGCCGATGATCGAAGAAGTGCTCACGGACCTGGCACCCCTTGCCGAGCAAAAAGACATCACGCTTACAAGTGAGGGCGACGCGCAAACGATCGGCAGCGACACGCTGATCTATCGGTTGCTGTTCAACTTGACCGAAAACGCCATACGCTATAGCGCGCCCAACTCGACCGTGCAAATCAACGCCTGCGCCGAAGGCGACCGCGTGCTGCTACGCGTGCGCGACCAGGGGCCGGGCATTCCCGAGCAATACCAGACGAGCATCTTTCAGCCCTTCTATCGCGTCGACAAATCGCGCAGCAGGGCATACGGCGGCGTGGGGCTGGGGCTTGCGCTGGTCTGGGAGATCGCCGCACTTCACGGCGGCTCCATCGAGGTCGAAAAGAGCTCGGAGCGCGGAACGACCATGCTCGTGACTCTTCCCACTCGCGCACTCGGCTCATTAAAATAACGAACGGGATGGCACGCCGCGTGGCGTACCATCCCGCACATAATATCGAGGATGTGACAAAGGGACTGTCCCTTTGTCACATCTGCTAGTTCTCGTCGCCTACCAGCTGAGTTAGCTTACTCCCACTCGACCGTGCCGACGGGCTTCGGCGTGAGGTCGTAGCACACTCGGCAGATGCCGGGAACCTCGGCGGTGACGCGAGCGGTAATACGCTTGAGCAGCGCCCAGTCGAGCTCGGGCACCTCGGCGGTCATGACGTCAACGGTGTTGATGCAGCGGATGATGCAGGGCCAGTCGTAGGCGCGCTTACCCTCGCGCACGCCGGTGGCGCGGAAGTCGGGCACGACGGCAAAATACTGCCAGATGGTCAGACCTGCCTTGTCGATCTCCTCGCGCACGATGGCGTCGGCTTCGCGCAGCGCCTCAAGACGGTCGCGGGTGATGGCGCCAAGGCAGCGGACGCCCAGGCCAGGACCGGGGAACGGCTGACGCTCAACCATGTTCTCGGGCAGGCCGAGCTCGCGGCCCACGACGCGCACCTCGTCCTTGTACAGCAGCTTGACGGGCTCGCAGAGCTCAAACTGCAGGTCATCGGGCAGGCCGCCCACGTTGTGGTGAGCCTTCACGCCATCCTGGGACTCCAGGATGTCGGGATAGATGGTGCCCTGGGCGAGGAAGCTAACCTCGTCGCCAACCTTGCGGGCCTCCTCCTCGAACACGCGAATGAACTCGGCGCCGATAATCTTACGCTTGGCCTCGGGCTCCTCGACGTCCACGAGCTTATCCAGGAAGCGATCAGTCGCGTCAACATAGACCAGGTTGGCGTCCATCTGGTTCTTGAAGACGTCGACGACCTGCTCGCTCTCGCCCTTGCGCATCAGGCCGTGGTTCACGTGCACGCAGATGAGTTGCTTGCCGATGGCCTTGATGAGCAAGGCCGCGACAACCGAGCTGTCAACGCCGCCCGAAAGGGCCAGCAGGACCTTCTTGTCGCCGATCTGCTCGCGGATTGCAGCGACCTGCTCTTCGATGAACGCCTGGGCAAGTTCGGGAGTGGTGATACGCACCATGTCGTCGGGACGCTTGTTGGGATCCATGCAGAGCTCCTTTTCGGTTCGATGGGAATGCGTTACACGCATGCAAACGCACCGTCACATGACCTCATTATATGCAGAACGAGATGCGTTTCCCATCGCTGCGACAGAGCTTTTTACAGGGGTGGTATTTTTTCCTAATGTCGAGGTCAGCTAGGCTTCGGTAGCCACCTTGGGAGCATCGCCAATAGACTCTTCCTTTATACGTTCGGCACAATCGTAGGCGATACCCACAAATTCAAGTCCCGAGCAACAGGAGTACAATTGCTGCTATTGTTGCCAGCTGTTGGGAGATGGAAGATGGACTGCGATGGCTACCCATGCGTTCCCATGCCGTTGATGTGCACTGCCTTTGTGCCGGGGCAGATGGACGCTGCGGTTGCAGGCATTTCCGACCCCGATTCGCGCGCCATTGCCACGGCAGAAGCGCTGTACTTTCGCGGACAGGCCACCCTTGCTGCCAAGACGGCGCGCCCCTATCTTGACGCCACCGATCCCGCACTGCGCTATTCCGCATGCTTTATCTGCGGATACGCCAGTCTGTCGCTCAACCGTATCGCCGACGCCCGCCGGTGCCTTGCGGGCATCCTCGATACGCCAACTGACGAGGAATCGCCCGCCGTCCACGCCACGCATATCCTGTTCGCCTCGGCCGCGAGCGTCCTGCTGCACTTGCCTTCCCCGTATTCTGCCGAAGAGTTTTATCCGCTTGCGGCGCATCTGCCCGAAGGCCTGCGCTTGTTCGCCAGCTACGTGATGGCGCATGCCCTGTACCTGCGCGGCGAATATGGCCGCAGTCTGGGCATGGCGGAAAACGCCCTAATTATGAAACAGGGAAGCTATCCCATCTCGGAACTGTTCCTGCACCTGGCAGCTTCCATGGCATACATGAGTCTCAAAGACGTCGACGCCGCAAAAGCGCATTTTGGCGCCGCTTGGGACATTGCGCGCCCCGACGGCCTCATCGAGCTCATCGGCGAGCACCACGGCCTTTTACAGGGGCTCATCGAGGCGTGCCTAAAAACGCAATACCCTGACGATTTCGCGCGCATCATCGAGATCACGTACCGCTTCAGCTACGGCTGGCGGCGCATCCACAACCCCGATTCGGGCGAGGACGTGGCCGACGATCTAACGACCACGGAATTCACCATGGCCATGCTCGCCTGTCGTGGGTGGACCAACGCCGAAATCGCACGCCATATGGGAGTATCGCCGGGCACCGTCAAAAACCGCCTATCCGGCGTATACGCAAAGCTTGGCATCGGCACACGCGCCGAGCTGGTCGCGCATATGTTGCGTTAGCGACCGGGCTGCCAAGCGCATCGAACGCGTTCCGGAACCCGGCGCTTCGCTCGATCAATTTGGACATTTTGGCCATCGAACGGCACTACCGCCACGAAGCGTCTTCTCGCAAAATTGGATTATTTCCACCGATATTTGCGGGATGGGAGCCCAAGATGCTTGATCGCCGTTCGTTACTTGTTGCTGGAGCGTCCTCGCTGGCGAGCATCATGTTGCCTCGCGTGCCGGGAAGCGAAAATGCCTTCCTGCTGCCGTTCGCGCCCACCGCGGCCTATGCCGACGAAGAAGATCCCTTCAAGGTGCTCGTTCTCTCGCGCACCATGTTTGGTGTAGTCGTGGTCGACGTCGCCAACAAGAATACGCCCATCGCAGGTGCCCAGGTCACGCTCACATCGCGCTATGCCGTAGGCAAGCAGCTCACCGCCACGACCGATGACGAAGGCACGGCCATCTTTGAGGTCGCCCCTCTTTCGGAAGACTACGTGGACGAGGCAACGCTTCTCGACGCGTACGACTTTAACGGCGGCATCTCCATTAGCATGGCGGGCTACCGCGATGTCGAGATTCCCCTTGCGCGTATCCAGGGCGGCACCGCCATAACCGCACCCACACGTCCGCTGTCCGACGGCGAGCCGTACTTCCGCCAGCTCACATTCGACGAATGGGACATCCAGTACGCTGATGCCACGTTCATGGCATTGCCGAAGGACGACGCGGCAAACGACCAACCCGACACGCATGCCTTTATTGTACAGGCACATCTGCCACAGGGTGGACAGGCAACGCTGCACATCAACAAGGTAATGCCCGCCACGGGTAGCTCGCCCGAAACCGTCACGCAGATCGGCCAGATCAAGGCCAGCGCATCAGGCGCGGATAATCTGGCGACGTTCACACTCGAAGACAAGTTTCTCGACGCGGCATCGGGCCTTCTGGAGGAAGGGTGCAAGCTGCGCTTTGTCCTCGACTATCAGGGCAAAACCTACACGCTCTCCTCCCCCATGGCCGTTGTCACCGCGCCGACCGCAAAGGCGGAATCGGGCTCGACCACTATCGTCCCCACTACCATGGACCAAGAGGTCACTCCGTTTGATTTCCCCGCGGCGTTTCCCGGCATCGGCGGCAATAAGTTCACGTGCTGGATACCCACATTTCCGATCCTCTTCGATTTCTCGTTTGCTGGATACGTGCTGTTTGGCGGAGGATACAAACCAGCCAGCTATATGAACGATTCGGGCAATCCGGATCCGGAGTACTGGAAGAAGTCACCGCGCGAGTCGGGCGCCAAGCAGGCAAACCGCTACCTCGACGAAATGGAGGGGAAGTGGAATCAGTACAAAAGTATGAGTGCCGGTTCGGGCACCGATCCAAGAAACACCAAGCTCCTTCGCCACCATTGCACGCCGCTGTTCACGATGGATATCGCCACACAGCTGTACGGCTCGCTCGCCTACGATTGGGTGGGCAAAACCTGGGGTGACAACAACGACCCCGCATACGGCAATATTAAGGCCCTCTTCCAGGTAAGAACCGACCTCAATTGGACCGAGCAGTTTACCCTAGGACCGGTGCCGTTTTTCCTAAACGTCAACCCCTGGGTGCTGGCAAAACTGGCGCTCGCCGTGGGCGCCCACACGCACGGCAGCGGCGCGGCGTTTTTCAAGAACATTTCGCTCGACTATTCCAACACGTCGGGCTCGTTCACCATCCAGATCGGACTTGCCGTCACCTTTGGAGCCGGCATTGCAGGCGTCGCTTCGTCCGCTGTGCGTGGCGCCGCATCCCTCACACTGTTCATTGGGTACGAGAAGGCAGATGGACACCAGCTTCCGCGGCTGCGCGTAGGTGCAGACGTCGATGTCGATGTGATACTCCAGTTCGTAATGTTCAAGTGGACCACCAAGGCTTGGTCGGGGTCGTGGCCCACACTCATCGATTCGTGGAATATGTCGGTGAACAATGGCGACCAGTATGTACTCCAGCGCTCTGAGCTGGCATTGGGTGGAAATACGCCTTACACGCTGGATGCCTGCTTCGGCACGCCCGGCGACATCAAGGCGGGCGGCGTGCCGCAATTTATCGCATCGGCCACCATCGTCACCAACGCCGAGCTGCTCGCACGCGCCGAGGTTAATGCCACTGCCGCAAACGTTGCGCCTGTCGTGCGCGATTGGGATCAAGCGGTCACGCGCATTGAGCTCGAGGCGGATGCAGAGAGCGACGACACGGGACAGGTCGAGCATTTCGTCCACGCACTGATAGAGAACGACGAAAACGCCGCGCCGATGTATGAGTATACCTACATCGTTCAGGCGACGAACGCCGTTGCGGACCCCAACGCCAATTCTGCCGGCGTGTCGGAGGACGAGCGTGGCGGTATCAAACCCTCGAGCGACAGTGTGCTGTTTTCCGGCGTGCTCAGCGAAGCTCACATGAGGCTAACGATGATCGCCGGCGTGGAGTGCCTATTCCGTATCGCCTCGGTGCGCTACGGCGACAATGGCCGCTCGCGCCTGGTAGTGCACACAAAGGCAAACGACACGTGGTCTGCCCCCACGCCCGTGGACTTCCCCCTTGGGTTTGGCGAGGGCGACGTGGAGCGCAACGGCATATACGATTACGACTTCGACGTGGTGGAATATACGGACGGGAGGGGAAACCGGGACGCCTACGTGCTGCTGGTCTCGGGCGAGCGCCCCGACGGCGACAACACCCTTTTCGACGCGGCAAGCACAGCCGGCATACTGTCCGTCGTGTGCCTGCGCATAAGTAATGACGAGATCCGCGTGGTGTCGCATACGTCATGGCGCAGCATCTCGCGCGGCCGCCTGCAAGAGGATGGCTACCATTGCCTGCAGTGCCCGCGTATCACGGTGGGCAAGACGCTGGTCGACGGACGTCTGTCGGGCGCCTACCTCCACCGCCGCGGAACCACCGCAGAAAAGGCGCTCGGCAGCGAGGCTGAGGTTGCGCTGGAATGTTTCACCCTGTGGTCGGACGTTTCGGGCGACAGCCTCACGTTCCGTCAGGTCCTCCGCTTTCCGCAAGCACCGTCGAGCATCGAGCTGGGCGCGCCCGAAACTATCAACGGCAAAATGGTGGTGCCCGTTGCGTACGAGACCGCAGACGGTTGCGGCTGCGCATCGTACGCCGTGATCGGCCAGTCCATTGCGGGCTGGGGCGTTATGTCACCAGACGCCACGGTACCCCGTGCGATGCCGTGGCCACAACATTCGGGCTTTTTGGCAACCGTCAACGAGCAACTGCAGCATATTACTTGGACGCGAGGCGCATCGGCATTTGCAACGCGGCTCGTGGGTGCCGCAGGCTGTGGCCCGGCATCGTTTAGCGTAAGCAACAACGGCAGGTGCGTGCTCTATGTGGAGAACACCGATGGCAAGGTTGGACAAACCTACGACGAAGAAGGCAACCCGGTAGCAGTGATGGGCAAGCACTTCCGCATCTTCGCCAGCACCTTGGCACGCGATTTGTTCACGGAGCCGTTCGTGATGTGCGAGCTGGACCATCCCGTCGATCAGATAACGACTTTTTTGACGTCGGGAGGCATGCTCTCCGCGCTCGCCACGCACATTGTGAGCGCGGAGCAGAGCGAGGCAGAGCTGCACGGCATCGAAGTACCCTTGGTGGCATGTGCCACTCCGACGGGCGCGGTTGCCACCTCGGGCGCAGTGGTGCCCGGAGCAGCAGGCGAATCCTTCATGGTCACGGTGCGAAACGACGGCAACACCTTGCTGACCGCCGGCACGATCGATCTGTATCGAGAGGGCTCCAGCCAGCCGTTCTCCAGCGCATCCATCGAATTCGGAGTGAACGCACGTATGGCATCGATCTACGATCCAGAGCTTGCCGAGGACGCTTCGGCCAACGACATGGCACACGTGAAGTACGCACTCGAGACGCTGGGCGAACATTTTGCGACGCACCCGCTGGTAGCCGACAACGGCAACGCCGTGCTGGCACCGGGTTGCACGGCACAGTTCCGCATGAGCTTCGCCATCCCCGAGAGTTGGAGCGACGAAGTGGGCAAACGCGTAACGCTGTATGCGAAGGCGCGTGACCTGGTGGCGCTCGATCCCGTAACGCTCGAGGAAATTCGACCGGGTGCAAACTCGGCGCTGGATGCCGTATTGCACGAGCTTCATGTGCCCGACGCGGCATGCGAGCGCTCAGAAGTTCAGGTCGGCGTCTGCGACAGCGCGGATACGACAGGACTTCACGACGCCCCGATGACAGCGGGCGGCGATGGTGGCTCGAGTGGCGGCGGCGCTGACGAGGGCGGCGGCTCCGGCGGAAGCAGCTCCGGCAGCGGCAAGGACCACGGCAATAACAAGCGCTCCGGAAAAGCGGGCGCGCTTGCGGGCACGGGCGATGTCAACGCTCCCCTTACGGCAGCCGCCGCAGCGCTCGCCGCGGCAGGCGCCGGCCTCGTCGCCTACAGCGCCCGCCGCACGGCGGTCGAAAAAGACACCGCCAATGAGGACAATTCGGATAGGACTCGCTAGCTCCTAGTTACTTTTGTGAGAGACGTCGACTCGGCTCATTGAACATCAAAATGGGCTGGTTCTGGATACCCAGAGCCAGCCCATTGCACATTAAATGTCGTCTGAGGAGTCGAGTTCTGCCTCGAGCTTGGCACGGCGTCTTTTCGCCGTGAAAAACGTTGCGCACAGGACAGCAAACGTGGCCGCGAAAATCGTCGCACCGCAGAACACGCCCGTGGCCAGGTTCGCCAACCAAAAGACGCTTTCGAGCGATACGATCTGCGCCTCAGCGACACAGCGCATTGCGGCAATAACAAGCGCGAACGCGGCGCCGCTAAGACCGCTGACAAGCAGGAAATATCCAACAGGAAGATGCTCGGTTTGCCCAAAACGATTGGTATCGACATAGCCCTTCCGCGTTTGCAGTCCTGCGCAAATCAACATCACGAGAACGAGCCACAAATACATGGCTGCCTCGAACGGCGTTGCAAAGCCATGCGGCATTTCACTTGCGTCGCTGTGAACCCACGCAACCTGTCGAGCTATAAACTGGTAGAAAAAGATCATCAACATGCCAAACGAAAGCAGCGCGAAGCCAATCTTGTAGATCTTCGCGTTCTCAGCCTCCAGGCGTTCATCCTTTGGGCCGGCATATTCACGCCACTTTTGCACGATTTTCAGATCTTCATATTTCATAGTGAACTCCTAAAGAGCATTAGGGTCGGCGTCGGTTTCGTCTTCCCAAAACAAGTCGTTCAACGTAACGCGCAGCGCCTTACAGATTGCCACGCACAAATTGAGCGTGGGGTTGTAGCCGCCCGCCTCGATAAGGCCGATGGTTTGGCGCGTAACGCCCACGGCTTGGGCTAAGTCAGCTTGCGAAAGGCCAGCCGCCGCGCGTGCCGCCTTCATGCGTAGGTTCTTTTTGCCCGGCATGGAGTTCCTTTCGTAGTAATGGACAGATATCCGTTGCAACATGACAGAAATATATTGCATCCTTCACAAGATGTCAACTAAATCTGTCATTATGGAAACCATGTCCGCCATCGCCATGTGGACATAACAATTTCGATTCGCTATTCAAACTTACTCGGACAAAACCGACTCGGTTTTGTCCGAGTAAACTCGAGCATAAACTTATTCATGCGATACAATTAACTCGGACAAAACCGAGTCGGAAGGAACCGAGTAAGTGGAATTCATTGGCAGGGAGCTTGAACTCGCCCGTATTAAGAAAACACTCAATGCGCCCGAGCAGCGCAATGTTCTCATTTACGGAAGGCGTCGCGTCGGCAAAAGTGAGCTCATCAAGCAGGCGCTAACCGATTTATCGGACGTCGCAACGATCTATTACGAGTGCCGCCAAACCTCCGAGGCAGACAACCTCGAGAGTCTGTCCGCCCTTGCTGCTGAAGCGCTAAGCTTTCCTCCGCTCGCCTTCACGGGCATCCGCGAGCTCATCGAATTTCTGTTTGCCCAAGCCAAAGACAAGAACATTACCCTCGTTCTCGACGAATACCCCTACTTGAGAGATGCGGTTAAAGGCTTAGACAGCATTCTCCAGACCTCAATCGACGCTCACAGGGAAGACTCACGTTTAAACATTGTCCTGTGCGGCTCCTACGTTGAGATTATGAAATCTCTCATCGAGCATGAAAGCCCCCTCTACGGGCGAATTGATCTCGCGCTTGAGCTTAAGCCCATGGATTACTTTGACGCTGCAAAGTTCTATCCCGCGTTCTCACCCGAGGACAAGGTGCGGCTCTATAGCGTTTTTGGCGGCATCCCCTTTTACAATCGCCTCATCGATCAGTCCCAAAGCGTACGCGACAATATCATCGAGCTCGTCACAGAACCTGGCGCCCGCTTAGAAAGCGAAGTACCGTCCTATCTCAACGCCGAGATCTCGAAGATGACCAACGCCAACGAAGTTTTCGGGGCTCTCGCACAAGGTTACTCCCGTTGGGGGGACGTGCTGGCACAGTCGCACGTCTCGAGCGGTCCGGCCATGGCAGACGTACTCGACAAGCTCATGTCGCTCGAAATCGTCCAAAAGCGTGCACCCATCAACGACCCTACGAATAAGCGCAAGTCTGGCTACTTTGTGGTGGACCCACTTTCGCTCTTTTACTATCGCTACGTCTTCCGCAATGCCTCTGCGCGTCAGCTGCTCGACCCGGAAGTCTTCTATGATCGTCACGTCTCCCAAGACTTCGAGGAAAACTACACTCCACATATGTTCGAGGAGATCTGCCGTCAATACCTCGTGCGGCAAAATAGGACTGGCAAGATCGAACCGGCTTTCGATGCCATAGGCAAGTACTGGTACGACGATCCCGCAAACAAAACGAGCGGCGAATTCGATGTGGTAACGCAAGACCCCGAGGGCTACGCATTCTACGAAGCAAAGTTCCGCAAATCCCCCGTCACGCAAAAAATGGTCGACGAGGAAATCACCCAAGTCGAGGCAACGGGGCTCAAGTGCCATCGCTACGGATTCTTCTCCCGTTCGGGCTTCGAAGCTGACGAAAGCGATCGAACCGTCTTCATCGACCTGCCGCAGATGTTTGAATAGGACAGACCCCACCCGCATCCCAAGCATCCATTATCTAATCGAACGATTGTTCGATGGATTTCGTGTTGGGTGGAATCGTCTGTGGGCTGGGCTATGCTACCTTGACTATCTATATGACTTAAACGCAGCAAAGGAGCACCGAGAGAGCGAGTATGGCAAAAAACACCGCAAACTATGGTAACGACAGTATTCGTCAGCTCAAGGACGAGGAGCGCGTACGCCTGCGCCCCGCCGTCATCTTTGGCTCGGACGGGCTCGACGGCTGCGCACATGCCGCCTTCGAGATCCTGTCCAACGCCGTTGACGAGGCGCGCCAGGGCTACGGCAAGCTCATCATCCTTACCGCCTTTCGCGATGGCTCCATTCAGGTAGAGGACAACGGCCGCGGCTGCCCACTCGACTGGAACCCTTCCGAGAAGCGCTTTAACTGGGAGCTCGTCTTTTGCGAGCTCTACGCCGGCGGCAAGTACAACAACAACCAGGGCGGCGACTACGACTTCTCGCTCGGCACCAACGGCCTGGGCTCGTGCGCGACCCAGTACGCTTCCGAGTACATGGACGTCACCGTTTGGCGCGACGGTAACAAGTACTCTCTGCACTTTAAGAAAGGCAAGGTCGTCGGCGCCAAAAAGAAGGCGCTCGAGATCGAGCCCAGCGACGAGGACCGCACCGGCACCACCATCAAGTGGCGCCCCGATCTTGAGGTCTTTACCTCGATCAGCATTCCCCACGACTGGTATCGCGAGACCATGCGCCGCCAGGCCGTGGTTAACGCCAACGTGACCTTCCGCCTGCGCATCGAGGGCGACGACGGCGAGTTTACCGAAGAGGATTTTTGCTATCCCAAGGGCATCGAGGACTACGTGCTCGAAAAGGTCGGTACCGACTACCTTACCGAGCCCTTCTTTATCGAGGCTGACCGTCGCGGTCGCGACCGCGAGGACCTGCCCGATTACAACGTCAAGATCACCGCGTGCATGTGCTTCTCGCGCACCTTCACGATGCAGGAGTACTACCACAACTCCTCCTGGCTCGAGAACGGCGGTTCGCCCGAGAAGGCAGCCCGCAGCGCTCTGACCAGCGCCATCGATGCCTACATCAAGAATCAAGGCAAGTACAACAAAAACGAGAGCGGCATCAAGTGGCAGGACGTCCAGGACTGCCTGGTTCTGGTGACTAACTGCTTCTCCACCCAGACGTCCTACGAAAACCAGACCAAGAAGGCTATCAATAACCGCTTTATCCAGCAGGCCATGACCGCCTTCTTTAAGGAGCGCCTCTCGACCTATTTGATCGAGAACAAAGACGCCGCCAACAAGATTGTGGAGCAGGTGCTCATCAACAAGCGCTCGCGTGAGAACGCCGAGAAGACCCGCCAGAGCATTAAGACCAACCTGCAGCAGAAGACCGACATGGCCAACCGCGTGCAGAAGTTCATCGACTGCCGCTCCAAGGACAAAAACCGTCGCGAGATCTACATCGTAGAGGGCGACTCGGCAGCAGGCGCCATTCGCACCTCGCGCGATGCCGAGTTCCAAGGCGTTATGCCCGTCCGAGGCAAGATCCTCAACTGCCTGAAGGAGGACTACCCGCGCATCTTTAAGTCCGACATCATCATGGACCTCATGCGCGTACTGGGCTGCGGCGTAGAGATCAAGGACAAGCGCATCAAGAACCTCGGTGCCTTTGACCTGGACAACCTCAACTGGAACAAAGTCATCATCTGTACGGACGCCGACGTCGACGGCTATCACATTCGCACGCTCGTGCTCACCATGCTCTACCGTCTGGTGCCCACACTTATCGACGAAGGCTACGTGTATATCGCCGAGTCGCCGCTCTACGAGATCAACTGCAAAGGGAAGACCTACTTTGCCTACACCGAGCTCGAGAAGAACGGCATCCTCAAGGAGATCGGCGACCAGAAGTGTTCCATCAACCGCTCCAAGGGTCTTGGTGAGAACGATCCGGACATGATGTGGCTCACCACCATGAACCCCGAGACGCGTCGCCTGATCAAGGTGGAGCCCGAGGACGTCACCAAGATGGAAACCATGTTCAACCTGTTGCTGGGCAACGACGAGGCGGGCCGTAAGCGCCATATCTCCGAGCACGGCAAGGAATACCTGGACCAGCTGGACCTGCAATAGCAGCAAATCGATAACGACGGCCCATAAGAAGTTCAAGAGGAAATCGTGGCAAAGAAGAAGACGAAGAACCAGCCAAAGAAAAAGCAGGTCAACGCCGAGAACGTCATCGGCCTGCACTCCGAGGTTACCGACCAGCCGATTACGCAGACGCTCGAGGTCAACTACATGCCCTACGCCATGAGCGTCAACGTCTCGCGAGCATTCCCCGAGATCGACGGCTTTAAGCCCTCGCATCGCAAGCTGCTCTACACTATGTACAAGATGGGTCTGCTCAAGGGCGAGCGCCAGAAGAGCGCCAACATCGTGGGCCAGACCATGAAGCTCAACCCCCATGGCGACGCCGCGATCTACGACACGATGGTGCGCCTGGCCACCGGCAACGAGGCGCTGCTTGCCCCCTTCGTGGAGTCGAAGGGCAACTTTGGCAAGTACTATTCGGGCGACCTGAGCTACGCCGCCTCACGTTACACCGAGGCCAAGCTCTCCCCCATCAGCGCCGAGATCTTCAAGGACATCGACAAGGACCCGGTCGACTTCGTCGACAGCTACGACGGTGCCATGAAGGAGCCGCGTCTGCTGCCCACCACGTTCCCCAACATCCTCGTCTCGGCCAACAAGGGCATCGGCGTCGCTATGGCGTCCGATATCTGCGGCTTCAACCTCAACGAGGTCTGCACCGCCACGATGCACTACCTGAAGGACCCCGACTGCGACCTGCTCGAGTACATGCCCATGCCCGATTTCTCGACCGGCGGCGAGATTATCTACCGCCGCGAGGAGATGGAGAAGATCATCGAGACCGGTCTTGGCAGCTTCCAGATTCGCTCCCGCTGGCGCTGGATCCCCGAAGAGCGCATCATCGAGGTGTATGAGATCCCCTACACCACCAAGACCGATGTCATCATCGAGCGCATCGTCAAGCTCTCCAAGGAGGGCAAGGTCAAAGAGATCGCTGACATCCGCGACGAGACCGACCTCTCGGGCTTGCGCATCGCCATCGACCTTAAGCGCGGCGTCGACCCCGACAAGCTCATGGCCAAGCTCTATCGCTCGACCACGCTGCAGGACTCGTTCTCGTGCAACTTCAACGTGCTCGTCGACGGCTATCCCCGTGTTATGGGCGTGCGCCAGATCCTGCGCGAGTGGGTCAAGTGGCGTATTGAGTCCACGCGTCGCCGCATTAACTTTGACCTGGGCAAAAAGTCCGAGCGCCTGCACCTGCTGCACGGCCTTGAGGCGATCCTGCTCGACATCGACAAGGCAATCGCCATCATCCGCGGCACCAAACTCGAGGCCGAGGTCGTGCCCAACCTTATGAAGGGTTTCGACATCGACGAGACCCAGGCCGAGTTTGTCGCCGAGCTCAAGCTCCGCAACATCAACGAGGAGTACATCCTCAACCGCACCAAGGACATTGCCAAGCTCGAGGGCGAGATCGCCGAACTCGAGGAGATCCTCTCGAGCGAGGACAACATCAAGAAGGTCATCAGCGACGAGCTGGCCGCGGTTAACAAGAAGTACGTGATGCCGCGCCGCACGGGCAGGATCGAGCCCCATGAGGTCATCGAGGTGAGCCTGGAGCCCGAGGTCGAGGAGTACCCGGTCACCATCATGCTCTCGCGCGACGGCTACCTTAAGAAGATGACGGACCGCGTGCTCAAGAAGGCGACCACGCTCAAGTACAAGGACGGCGACAAACCCTTTATCGAGTTCCCGTCCTCCAACACGCACGAGCTGCTGGTCTTTACCAACAAGAGCCAGGTGTACAAGTGCAAGGTCGCGGCGTTTGAGGATACCAAGTCGGCCCAGCTGGGCTCGTACCTACCGACCGATCTTGAGATGGAACCCGACGAGAGCGTCATCTGGGTCATCGACCCCGAGGACTACAAGGCCGACGTGCTGTTCGTCTTTGAGAACGGCCGCGTGGTGCGTGTCGCGCTTTCTGGATACGCTACCAAGACCAACCGCAAGCGCCTTAAGAACGCCATCTACGGCGGCAGCAAGCTGCTGTATGCGCAGGTGCTCAAGGAGGACCGCGACCTCGCGCTGGTCTCGAGCGACTACCGCCTGATGAACTTCAACACGTCGCTGCTCAAGACCAAGACGACCACCAACACGCAGGGCGTCCAGGCCTTTACGGCCAAGAAGGGCCGCTCGGTCACCACCGTCGGCACGACCGAGGAGATTCTTGGCGCCGGCGTCTCGGCCGAAAAGTTCACCGCGCAGAGCCTGCCCTCCGCCGGCGCCCTCATGAAGGAAAACGACATGCCGAGTTTGTTTGACTAAAACAACGGCGACCAAACCGTTATGGTTTTACAAAGCAGCGGGGCCCGGAGCGCAGCAACATCGCGCTCCGGGCCCCATGCATTACAGCAACATCATCCCTATAGACAAAATGTCGCATAAAGTGGAACAGACATAAGCCCATCATTCATTCCAAAGGGCTTAGTCGATAGTCTGATAAGGCGCACGCCCGGATGGGTCTTTTTAAGTGAGGACAGGCTTCGAGATCTTGTGTTCTCCCCCGCCTTGACTTCAATCGCAGACAAGCATCCCTGCTTCTCTACTACAAAGTCGATTTCCGCACGATTATCTCGCGCCCAATAATGCAGCGGATAGCCCATGGCTGAAAGCTGTTGGGCAACGTAGTTTTCGGTAAGTGCGCCCATGAATGTGCCGCCGATGCCGGCTAGAATATCGGCGCGTTGAGCACCGGCCTTGGAGACGAGCAGCCCTGTATCCGCCTGATAGATTTTAAAAGCAGAAGGGTTAACGAAGGCCTCTAAGGGGCTTTCGATCTGCCCGACTAGGCTGCAGCGCGCCACCGTACCCGACAATACAAGCCAATCGAGAGCATCTCCAAAGAGAGACGCATTGCCCCCCGCTCGCACTACCTTGTATTGAAATTTACGATTCTCTTTGGCAAGCTGCTGCGAAATGGAATCGAAGCACGCACGCGTCTTTGCGCTCAAGCGTTCATCAGCATATTTATTGGTGTCGGCGGAATATCCGTCGAGAATAATCCGATGCTTTTCGGCCACATCAATGATTGACTGATCATCGATGTACGTTTGGACCGCCTCGGGCATTCCGCCAACAACAAGATACTGTCGATAGAGCCCAAGCGCCTTTTCATGAAGGCTTGGCGCAAGAGGACCCATTATCTCAAATGATGAGCGTATCTCGTCGACCAGCTGATCGTGCCCCATCGCCCAGAGAAACTCCTCGAAATCGAGTGGAGTCATCTCAATCAAGTCGGTCTTTCCGACGGGGAACGAATACGACTGATGGTTAATGGCAACCCCAAGAAGCGACCCGGCAGCCGCAACGTAATACTCGGGAGCATCTTCGCAAAAGTATTTAAGGGAAGTGAGCGCTTCCTCGCATGCCTGGATCTCGTCAATGAACAGTAAGGTTTTGCCAGGCACGATACGCTGTCCCGTACGAGCCTCAATCGCGCGTACGATCGTATGAGGGTCAAGACCGCCCGAAAAATCCGCTCGCGCCGACCGGTCGTTCTCAAGATTAACGTAGACAACCGATTCGAAAAGATCCTGAGCGTACGTTCTGAGCAGATAGGTCTTGCCACACTGGCGCACGCCTTTGACCAGCAAAGGTTTTCTATCAGCCCTGTCTCGCCATTCCCTAAGGAGCTCGTCTGCCTTGCGACGCATACGCAACCTTCCCTCATGAACTTCTGTTTGACAATATTTTAACGCGGATTAATTTGTTTTCAGTTATTTTTCTGCGTTTAAAAATTGTTC
The DNA here is from genome assembly GCA_019425005.1 of Collinsella sp. Taxonomy (GTDB): domain Bacteria; phylum Actinomycetota; class Coriobacteriia; order Coriobacteriales; family Coriobacteriaceae; genus Collinsella. Next base: position 4,632 of record JAHYYK010000036.1, on the reverse strand, counting down.
TATACGGCACTTGAGGGAATACACCCCTATCTCTTGGTAAGGATAGCAAGCATTTCCACCAACGCTGATTGCCATGCGTTCTTCTTGTCCTTAGGCAAGCTTGCGAGCGAGCTCTCGCACCTCTTTCAACTTGGGCGAGGATGCCATGCTGTCGCGCTCGGTCATACCGCTGATGGTGACAATGCCCTGGTCCTCCCACTTGCAGTACGCGCAGGTTGACTTGTACATAGCGATCGCCGCATCATAGACGCCCTCGCTGTGGCTATCGAGTAAAAGGGCCGTCTTGGTGAACGGGAAGCCCGTAGCACCGAAGGCGTACAGGCGGTCGATGACAGCCTTCTCCTGTGCGGTGATATCAAACCAGTAGATAGGCGAAGCGAAGACGACCATGTCGGCGTCTTTCAGCGACTCAATCACGTTGGCCATGTCATCCTTCTGCACGCAGACGCCCTCATGGGCGAAGCAGTACTGGCATCCCAAGCAGCCGGCGATCTTCTTGCTGGCAACGCGGACGACCTCGACCGTATTGCCGCCCTCACGCGCGGTCTCGGCAAACGCCTCGACCATGGTATCGGTATTGGCGCCCTTACGCGGGCTGCCGCTCAATACAACGATATTCATAGGATTCCCTCTCCTTCATGCTGCAGGCGCGCAGCATTTTTTCTTGTAACCAAAACGAATGGTGTTAATCAATCGCCTGCAGGCCATATCTCTTGTTCAAGTTCCCTAAAGAAGCTCAAGACGATTGCGATTGCCTTATACAACGTCGAAAATCAAAGAGGGCCCATAGCAACGCCACCTACCTGAAATGACATGCGGTCAAGACGAGCTACGAGGATCGTGACGAGCCGATACCGCTCGCATGCCTCCTTCGGAATAGGCACTGAGCAACTCCTGGGCATGGGCAAACTCGGGCCCTCGCCTCCAACCGAGCAGGCGGTTGACCGCGAGATTTCCCTGGACGTTGTGGACGAAGAGCAGATAGGCGTCCTCGCGCGAAAGCCCAGTCTCCTCCATGATCGAGGGAACCATCTGCTCGGCGCCGCGCTCGACGACGCGCTGTGCCACCCGGGCGTACGCGTCGTCATCCGAGTAGAGCAGATAATAGTCATCGTTTGCCGGCGGACGCTGGCAGAGGGCACCCGCCTCCGTTCCCTCGAGCGGCGGCACCGCCGCCAAGGCCTCGTCGATAAGCGCGTCGAGCAGGGCGAACTTGTCCTCGTAGTGCAGATAGAACGTGCCACGGTTGATATCGGCGCGGCGGCAGATATCCGCTACCGTCATCTTCGCGAAGCCGACCTCGGCCAGCAGCGCGAAGAACGCCTCCCGTATGACCGAGAGTGTATAGCGTCGGCGACGATCGATCTTCCCCGCTTCCATTACCCCTCCAATTGCAACGCTCGACAATGCCCGGCAAACGCTCGTTTATCGACAGCAGGCCGAAGCTGTTCATTGCTCTTAAGCAAATCGACATGGATACTTTTTATAGACACGTGTTTATAATAGCTGAAAGAAGGTATCCAGTGACCCTGTACGAGCAGCTCGTTATCGAGCTCACCAACCAATCGTTTTCCCTCCAGGCCGCCTACCGCAGCGGCGGCACGCCCTATGAGCTGAGTGACCGCGAGCCCGAGCCCTACGACCAGCAAATCGAGGACTTCGCCCGCATGATCGAGGAAGCCGATTGCGTGCTGGTGGGCGGGGCCTCTGGGCTCTCCGCAGCGGGCGGCGGCGACTTCTATTACGAGGACAATGCAACCTATCGCAGGCATTTCGGCAAATTCGCCGAGCACTACGGTTTCAAGGGCGCTTTCGAGGGGTCGTTCTACCGCTGGCCCACCGCCGAGGCGCGCTGGGGATACCTCGCCACCTTCCTCGACACCACGCTCAACGCCCCGCTGCGCAAGCCCTACAAGGACCTCGACGCCATTCTCGCCGAGAAGGATTTCTTCGTGCTCACCACCAACCAGGACACGCAGTTTGTGAAGCTCTATCCCTGGGAGAAAGTGGCAGAGATCCAAGGCGACCACCGCTTCTTTCAGTGCTCCCGCTGTTGCACCGACGCGGTGTGGGATGCGGTCGAGCCGGTCTCCAACATGGTAGAGGCCATGGGAGACGGCCTTGAGGTTCCGACAGAGCTCGTGCCGCGCTGCCCGCACTGCGGGGCAGAGGCGTTCCCCTGGGTTCGCGGCTACGGCAACTTCCTGCAGGGCGAACTCTACGAGGAGCAGTACCGCAAGGTGTCCGAATGGCTCGACGCGCACGCACGGCAGAGGATCCTCTTCCTCGAGCTGGGTGTGGGCCGCATGACGCCCGCGTTTATCCAGGAGCCGTTCTGGGCCCTCACGGCGCAGTTACCGCAGGCCAGCTACATCGCCGTAAACAACAAGACGCAGTTTCTCCCCCGCGCGATCGAGGATCGGGGGCTCGCCGTTCGCGCCGACATCGCCGACGTGCTCGCCGACGTACGCAAGACGCTGGGGAGGTAGCGCATGGAGACGGCGAAAGCAGTTCGCATAGGCAGGGCGTTAGCCGAAGCGGATCTTGTCATCATCGGCGCTAGCAACGGACTCGACATGGCGGAGGGGCTCAACCTTTTCTGCGCCGATGCTCATTTCCAAGAGGCGTACGGGGACCTCGCCCAGGCAGACGGCATCGGCTGCATACTGCAGGGGCTTGCCTCCCCGGATGCCAGCGTGCGACGCCGATGGGCCGAGTGGTTTCATCAAAAGGAATATCTCGAATATGAGCCCAGCCCGCTCATGAACGGGCTGCGGCGTCTTACGGAGCACGCCGACACCTTCGTGATCACGTGCAACATCGACGGGCACTTCGCGCGCGCTGGATTCAACGAGAACCGCGTGCTCGAGACGGAGGGGAGCACGCGCACGTCGGTCGACGAGCGGCGCCTCGCCCATCCAGACGACCTCGCCATGGCCCAGCTCGAGGAACTCGAGCGCCTTGTGCAAGCCCATCGCAACGGCAGGGTCGCCATCCTCGAACTTGGCGTGGGACTGCGCAACGGCGTCATAAAGCGCATGCTCGCCCAGATTGCGAACGCCTGCGAGCACGTCACCTACATCGTGTTCAATTACAGCCAGGCCATGGCGCCCGACGCCTCGTGCGAGACGATTCTCGTTGACGGCGATATGACCCCGGCTTTCGAGGAGATTGCCCAATGCCGTCTCTAGAGAGGGAAGCGTATAGGCTTCGAAGCCTTATCGACGATGCCGACGTCATCATCGTTGGCATCGGCTCGGGCATGTCGAGCGCCGCCGGATTCAACCATTACAACCGCGCGGGCATGGCGCGCGCCGGAATGACGGACTGGCAGCAAGCCTTTGGCTTCAAGAGTCTTTTTGACGGCTTTTACCACCTCTACCCCAGCCTCGAGCAGCAATGGGCCTACTACGCGCGATATATCGATTTCATGCTGCGCGAGCCGACCTCGCAGCCCTATCTCGACCTACGGTCCCTCATCGGCCATAAGGACTACTTCATCCTGAGCACCAATGTGGACACCCAGGTCGAGAAGACGTTTCCCGACGAGAGAACCTGCAACTATCAGGGAAGCTTCGCGCACCTTCAATGCAAGCAGCCATGTTGCGACGAGCTCTTCGACGCGAGCCCCTACGTCGAACGCATGCTCGCGGGCATGGCGGGGTTCGAGGTCCTCAGCGAGGATATCCCCCGATGCCCGCATTGCGGCTGGCAGCTTGTGCCGTGGGTGCGCGATGACACGTTTCTGCAGGGTGCGGCCTGGCGCGAGAGCCTCGGACGATACGAGCGCTTCGTGCGCGAGCGCAGCGATCGCCGCGTGCTGTTGCTGGAGCTCGGCGTGGGCGAGATGACCCCCGGCATCATCACGCTCCCGTTCTGGAGCATGGCCGCGAAGCTGCCGGATGCGCACCTTTTGAGCGTAAACATCTCGGGCGACTCGGCTCCGTTGCAGCTTGGAAGCAAGGCGGAGGCGATCCAGGCCGATTTGGGCGCCCTGCTCTCGGCGGCGCGGACGGCGAAGGTATTTAAGCCTCCTTGTTAGTCGCTTTGAGATATTCCTCGTCGTCCACAGGCCCCAGCCACTCGTTGGAGGCCTCTTCGCCCGGAACCTCCAGCGCGAGATGGGAGAACCAGCTGTCGGGAGCGGCTCCGTGCCAATGTTTCACACCCGGGGCGATGTTGACCACGTCGCCGGGGCACAGCTTCATTGGAGCCAGCAGATCGATTCAACGAACACACCCTCCGGATATAGGGCCTATGTCTCGTACGGGCAATGAGCGCCTTCGGGAACGCATCCCTGATTGACAGAAGCGACGCGAGCTCCCTCTCGAGCGTCGAATCGGCGCTGACGTCGTCGCTCACCTGTATGTAGACGGGCTCCGACCCCCCTCGCGACGAAGTCGACCCCTTCTGGTACAGCTTTCCGACATAGGGTTTGAGAAAGCATAGGGAGAAGAACGTAATCGGTAATCTGACTCTGCAAATTATTACCGGGGAGCGTCATTAATTATCCCAAAAATGTTGGCAGACAACTCGAGTCAGATGAGTTAGAAAGAGTTAACATGTCGTTGTGAGGATGAAATCATGAGAAACAGTCAAAATTTCTGGGATAAAAACGCCGGGCGGTACGAC
>JAHYYK010000035.1:19054-24825 GCA_019425005.1 Collinsella sp. | reverse complement strand
AGGCGCTTGAGGACGTCGATGAGCAGCTCGTAGAAGCGCTCGGCAGAAGCGAGCTCCATGCTCTCATCCGGGGTGTGGACGTCGGAGAGCGTCGGGCCCACGGCGATGGCGTCCAGGCCGTGTAGGGCCTCGGCAAACAGGCCGCACTCAAGGCCGGCGTGAATGGACTCGATGCGCAGCTCGGAGCCAAAGAGCTCACGATAGCTCTCGACAAAGACGTCGCGGACCGGCGAATGCTCGGCATAGCTCCAGCCGGGATACTCGAACTCAAACTTGGCGTCGAAGCCCAGGACATCGGCCAGCGTCTGCAGACGGTCCTTGAACTCGTTCTGCAGCGAGGTGATCGAAGAGCGCGGGGACAGCATGATCTTGACCTCGTCGTCAGAAGTGGCAACCACACCGATGTTGGAGGAAACCTCGACGGAGCCGTCGGTGGCGACGTTGCGGCGGATCACACCGTTGGGGGCAAGACGCAGGGCGCGGATGAGGGCAAGCGCGGACTTCTGGTCCATGGCCTCGACCTCGGCGTTGTCGGCAATCTCAACGGTGCAGGTAAAGCCGGGGTCGAAGACCTCGAGCTCGGCAGTAACGTCGGCGATGATGCCCTTTGCGATCTGGGCCGCGGCCTCGGCGGCAGCGTGGTCGGCGTAGACCAGAACAGCCTTGCACTCACGGTTGATGGCGTTGTCCTTAGTGCCGCCGTTAAAGCTGACGATGGCGGGCTCGCCAGCGACCATCAGGCGGTCGATGATGCGGGCCATGATGAGGTTGCCGTTGCCGCGCTCCAGGTTGATATCGTTGCCGGAATGACCACCCAGTAGGCCGGAGATGTCGAGCGTGAGGGTGCTGCCGGTCTTGTGCTCGCGCACGATGGGGCAGGTGTAGGTAACAACGACGCCGCCAGCGCAGCTGACGGTGGCAACGCCCTCTTCCTCGGAGTCAAGGTTAATCATGGTGCGGGCGCTAATCTGGGACTTGTCGAGCGTCTCGGCGCCGACCAGGCCAGTCTCCTCGTCGGTGGTGAATACGCACTCGAGGGCGGGGTGAGCAATCGAATCGTCGTTGAGCACAGTAAGCATCAGAGCGACAGCAATACCGTTGTCGGCGCCCAGGGTGGTGCCGTTAGCGGTGAGGACGCCGTCCTTCACGACCAGGTCGATACCGTCGGTCGTAAAGTCGTGCTCAACAGAGCCCAACTTGTCGCACACCATATCGATGTGGCCCTGCAGCATCACAGTCGGGGCATTCTCGGCGCCGGCAGAAGCGGGCTTGCGAATGATGACGTTGTAGACCTCGTCCTGGTACACATCGAGGCCGCGCTCCTTGGCAAACGCAACCAGGAAATCGCTGATGCCCTTCTCGTTGCCAGACCCACGGGGGATCGCGCTGACCTCCTCAAAGAAATGGAACAGCTGGGCGGGCTCGTAGCCGGTAATCTTGTAGTCCATGGTGCCTCCTTGGCGCAACTGGTTAGACAGTAAGATATGCGACTTGTATATTCCCAGACTTTGCGTGCATAAACCAGTCGAAAACGCCGAGCGCCCTCGCATCATCGGCTAACGGTGGACCGTATAGCGTAACGGTCACAACTTCCGCAGCTCTACAAATCGAGGCGCCCTTTCCGGAGCGCCTCGATTGCGCGTATCAAATTGTCGCCACGCCTTACAGCGCGCCGGAACCGGCTTGCATCATGCCGCCGGGGCCCGAGGTCACGCCGCCGCTCACGGGCGCGGCGTTGCCAGTGCGCGGTGCCGCCGGAGCGGTATCGCCACCGAGCGTGCCCGCCGGACGCGGTGCCGGGATCTCGCCCGTGCCATGGCTAAAGACAAACTTGCCGTCGGCCACATCGCACAGGACGGTATCGCCCTCGCCCCACTCGCCGGCCAGCAGCTCCTCGGACAGCGGATCCTCGATGAGCTTTTGGATGGCACGACGCAGCGGACGCGCACCGTTGGTGAGGTCGGTGCCCTCGGCCACGATCTTGTCGTAGGCCGCATCGGTGAGCTTGATGTTCATGCCGTTGGCAATCAGACGCTGACGCAGGTCGTCCACCAGCAGGTGCGCGATCTTGGTCAGGTTCTCGCCCGAAAGCTTCTGGAACACCACGATGTCGTCGATACGGTTGAGCAGCTCGGGGCGGAACAGGCGCTTGAGCTCGCCCATCGCACGGCCCTTAATCTCGCTCGAGGTAAGGCCCTGCTCGCCGGTGGTGCCGAAGCCAACGCTCGCATCCTGCGCAATCTCGCGGGCGCCCACGTTGGACGTCATGATGATCACGGTATTACGGAAGTCGACCGTCTTGCCCTGGCTATCGGTCAGGCGGCCCTCCTCCAGCACCTGCAGCAGAATGTTGAAGATATCGGGGTGCGCCTTCTCGATCTCGTCGAACAGCACGACCGAATACGGGTGACGACGAACGGCCTTGGTGAGCTGACCGCCCTCGTCATGGCCAACGTAGCCCGGGGGGCTACCGATAAGCTTGGAGACCTCGAACTCGCTGCCGAACTCCGACATGTCGAAGCTGATGAGCGCGTCCTTGCTGCCAAAGAGATACTCGGCGAGCGTCTTGGCGAGCTCGGTCTTGCCCGTGCCGGTGGGGCCCAGGAAGATAAAGCTGCCGCCGGGGCGACGCGGATCCTTGAGCGGCGAGCGACTGCGGCGCACGGCCTTGGCAACGGCCTCGACGGCCTCGTCCTGGCCGATAATGCGGGTCTTGAGCACGCTTTCGGCCTGTAGCAGGCGACGGCTCTCGCTCTCGGTAAGCGAGGACACCGGCACGCCCGAGGTCACGGACACGATATCGGCGATCTGACTCACATCGATGGTGAGCGGGCTGGCGTCGAGCTCGGCGGTCCAGGCGGCCTTGGCCTCGGCGAGCTCAATCTCGGCGGCCTTCTGCCGCTCGGTAATCTCGGCGGCCTTGTTCATGTCGTCGCTCTCGGTGGCCTCCTGCGCGGCGGCCTTGAGCTCCTCTATGCGATGCTCGGCCTCGCGCACCGGCTCGGGCGCGCGATTCGCGGCGATGCGAGCGCGGGCACCGGCCTCGTCAATGAGGTCGATGGCCTTATCGGGCAGGAAGCGATCCTGGATGTAGCGGTTGGAAAGGTTCGCGGCGGCCTCGATAGCACCCTGCGTATAGTGCACATGGTGGTGCTCCTCGTAGCGCGGCTTGAGCGCGGTCAGGATCTTGACCGTGTCCTCGACGCTCGGCTCCTCAACATCGATGGTCTGGAAGCGACGCTCGAAGGCCGGGTCCTTGGTGAGGTACTTGCGGAATTCCTCGGCCGTGGTGGCGCCGATAATCTGGAAGGCACCGCGCGCGAGCACGGGCTTGAGCATGGAGCTCGCGTCGATGGAGCCCTCGGCAGAACCGGCACCGATGATGGTGTGCATCTCATCGATAAACAAGATGACGTCGTCGGCCTCGGTAGCCTCTTGGATCACGTTCTTGAGGCGCTCCTCAAACTCACCGCGATACTTGGCGCCCGCGACAAGACCCGGCAGGTCGAGCGTCCAGATATTCTGGTTCATGAGGTTCTCGGGCACGTTGCCAGCAGCAATCTGCTGCGCCAGGCCCTCGACGATAGCCGTCTTGCCCACGCCGGGATCGCCCAGGATAAGCGGATTGTTCTTGGTGCGGCGCGAAAGGATCTCCATCATGCGCTGGACTTCCTTTTCGCGGCCAATCACGGGATCGAGCTCGCCGTCGTGCGCCTTTTGCGTGAGGTTGGTGGCGAACTGCTTGAGCGTGTCGGTGCCGCTCCCCTTTTGCTGAGAGGCATCCGAGCCGCTAAAGAACGGCAGGCCCGCACCGGGACGACCAGCGCCAGCGCCAGCGAGCGGACGCTTCTTGTCCTGATCCTTGGCAGTGAGCTTTTCGATGGCCTTTTTAATGGAAGCAGACGACACGCCCAGGCGCATGAGGATGTCCATGGCCATGCCGTTGCCTTCTTCGACGATGCCGATCAGCAAGTGCTCGGTCGAAACGTAGGTCTGGTTGTTCTCGCGTGCCACGCGGAAGGAGCGCTCCATCACGCTAATGACGAGCGGCGTAAAGGCAAGCTTGGCAGCCTCGGTCTCCTCGCTGGGCTCGGGAACCGTGGTCTGGACCTCTTTGAGGGTATCCATGATGTCGTCGTAGGAGATATCGAGCGAGCGCAGCGCCTCAGCGGCAATGCCCTCGTCCTCCTTGGCGAGCGCGAGCAACAGATGCTCGGTACCCACCTTATTTGAATGAAGATCGAGCGCCTCCTGCTTGGCCATGGACATGACCTTGCGCGCGCGATCGGTAAAACGGTCTAACATGCTAGTTCCTCTTAGACGAGCTAGTTTTTTCAAACGCAAAGCGCCACTCGTGGCGGCGCTTTGGTCTCTTTACCCATATGGAGTATATGTTAATCGCTGGGGCCTTTTCCGCATGCAGCCATACGACAACGTCTACAAAAAAGGAATTGCCAGGTGCGTCTGCATCGGCCCAACGAGCGTGGATTTTCGGACACCCATTCCACGAGCGTGGATAATCTCCCGTTTTGAGCCCGTAAACAAGCCAAAAACGGGAGATTATCCACGTTCATGTTTTGCGGATCAGTTTCATTTGCACCAATTAGCTGGTGTGGCGCCAGCGAGGGTCGGTGAGTGTACGCGCCACACCCAGGCCAACGGGCAAAAACGCCACGATGAGCACTGCACGCACAAACCAGCCGAGCATATTGACCGTGTCGAATGTGCACATGTAATACATCGAGCGATACAGATACAAGCCCGGCACCATAATGACAATCGATGGCACCGTGAGGGCGATACGTGGGTAGGTGAGCTTGATTTCGGCTAAGCTCGCGAGCAGCCCCGATACCAGCGCGCCGATAAACGCTGCCGCCTCGGGAGGCATACCTACGCTCAGGCCCAGAAAGGGAAACAGCGTCGGCGCATCGACGAGCGTAAGGCGCAAGGTATTGGACACGGCGCCGATCAGCCCAGCTGCCGCGGCCATCTTTACCGGGCTGTTGAACATCACCGAGAAGCCGAATACGCCAACGAAGCTCATCACCACGCGCAGGAGCGTAAGGGCAAGCGGCGAAAGGCCGAGCGGGGCAAAATCATCCGGTGCCAGCCCCACACACTCGGCAACCATCCAGCCTACGAGGGTCGCCATCACAATAATCGACACAGCATACGAAAGACGCTCGATGCCGCTTCGCATGTCGAGCTTAGCGATGTCGAGGCCTGCCGTAATGAGGGGAAAGCCGGGAATCACAAAGAGCATGGCGCCGATATAGCCTTCTTGGTGCGACATTGCCCCCGGTACGACCTGGCCAAGGCCGAGCAATGCCAGCAGATACGAAACGCAAGCGAGCGCAACGCCGATCGTCAGCGCGCTAAACTGGCCAAGGCCCTGCTTGAGAATATGGGAGCGAGCAAAGTTGCCGACACCAGCGCCTACGAATGCGCAGGCCATCTCGATAGGGCCGCCGCCGAGCAAAAAGACGAAGGCGCCGCAAGCACAAGCTGCCGCAAGGCCCTGTTGCCAGGGAGAGTAATCGGGTTTTGAACTCTCAACGGTCTTGAGCATCTCGTGGTATTCGTGCACGGTAAACCGGCGCCCATACGTCTCGATTTCCTTTAGGAAGCTCTCCATCATCCAAATGCGATGGGTATTGACTCCCGTTGTGGGCAGGCTGACAACCTCGTTAAAGCAGTGGCCATCTTCGATGCAGGTGCACTCAAACGACAGAAGACTTAAGTCAACGTGGACGGTGACACCGAGTACGGCG
>JAHYYK010000035.1:0-19044 GCA_019425005.1 Collinsella sp. | reverse complement strand
GATTCATGGTATCGCGTACACGCCAGGCACCCGTTCCGCTCGCGAGCATAAGCATACCGGTGCGGCAGATGATGGATGACTTATCGGTGAGCGGCGCATCGACGGCAAGCTCATCGCCTGCCGTCACGATCTGGTGCCAGTCAGTTTTCATATGGAGTGCGCCGGCACGAACACCGTGGTGCATGGGGGCTCTCGAAAGCAGCGAGTCAAGGCGCGAAGACTGTGGGGACTCCGTTGATTCGTCCTCAACCTCATCAGTCTCTTCATCGACCAGATCAAATGAGTCAAGCGATGCCGGCTCGCGACGATCGATTAGCTCCTCATCCTCATCGTCAAAGTAATTGAACTGATCGAGCATGTCCTCTTCGATTGCACGCTCGCTCGCGTCGTCCATATAGACGCTCCCTTCCTACCGACTAACCCCCATCCTAGGCAGCAACGGCTAAAGGAAACATAAAAGAGACGGCTGCCATGCGAGCCATGTGCTCAATAGCCGTTGGGTAGTCGTTTAAGAACGTCCCCAATGACTATTGACGGCCAAGGCAACGCCGATGTATTGGCGACGTCAGCGAGCGGGCCGCATTTGTGACAAGGTGACGTGAAACGAAAGGGCGCCGACCTTCTGGTCGCGCCCTTGAAGTTGAACGTCAGATTGTCCAAATGCGGCCCGCGCAGCGTCGAGCCGTTACGCGGTTTGGTAAAACCGCGTAACTAGTTAGTACATCTTTGCGCCGGCGGGGATGGAAGCGTCGAGCTGAATCAGGTTGAGGCGCTCCTCGCCCTCCTCCTCGTGGATGGCGCTGATCAGCATACCGCAGCTGGGAATACCCATCATCTTGCGCGGAGGCAGATTGGTGATGGCGAGCAAGGTCTTGCCGACCAGGTCCTCGGGCTCATAGTAGCCATGGATGCCGGAGAGGATGGTGCGGTCGGTGCCGGTGCCGTCGTCGAGCGTAAAGTTCAGCAGCTTCTTGGACTTCCTGACGGCCTCGCACGCCTTAACCTTCACGGCGCGGAAATCGCTCTTGGAGAAGGTATCGAAGTCGACGAACTCCTCGAACAGCGGCTCAACGGCGATCTTGGAGTAATCGAGCGTGGGCTTGAGCGGCTTGACGAACGGGCTTTCGGCGTTGCCGGCCTCTGCAGCCTTGGCGGCAGCGGCACCGGACTGGAAACCCTTCTCGGGCTTCATGTGCGGGAACAGCAGGACGTCGCGAATGGAGGCCTGGTTGGTGAGCAGCATGACCACGCGGTCGATACCGATGCCAATGCCGCCCGCGGGAGGCATACCGTACTCGAGGGCGCGCACGTAGTCCTCGTCGTACTCCATGGCCTCGTCGTCGCCGCCGGCCTTCTCAGCCATCTGGGCAGCAAAGCGCTCGGCCTGGTCGACCGGGTCGTTGAGCTCGGAGAATGCGTTGGCGTACTCGTGGCCGGCGATGACCAGCTCAAAGCGGTGCGTCAGGCGCGGATCGTCCTCAAAACGCTTGGCAAGCGGGCTGACCTCGATGGGGTAATCGCATACGAAGGTCGGGTTGACGATGGTGTCCTCGCCCAGCTCATCGTAAATCTCGGCGATGATCTTGCCAGCAGTCCACTCGGGCTTAATCTCCAGGCCCTTCTCGCGTGCGGCGGCGGCAAGCTCCTCGACCGGCGTGTCGATGGTGACCTGCTTGCCGAGCACGTCCGAGACGATGTCGGTCATGGGACGGCTTGCCCACTCACCGGAAAGATCGATGGTCTGACCCTGGTACTCAATGACCTCGGGGTTGCCGATGGCCTTGTTGGCAGCCTTGATGACACCCTGGGCGAGTGCCTTCATGCCCTCGAGATCGGAGAAGGCACGATAGGCCTCCATCGTGGTGAACTCGGGGTTGTGGGTGAGGTCCATACCCTCGTTGCGGAAGATGCGGCCGATCTCGAAGACGCGCTCAAAGCCACCGACGATGCAGCGCTTGAGGTGCAGCTCGGTAGCAATGCGCAGGTAGCACTCCTGATCGAGCGCGTTGAAGTGCGTGATGAACGGCTTGGCCGTAGCGCCGCCCTGAATGGTCTGCAGGATGGGGGTCTCGACCTCCATGTAGCCGTCAGATTCCATGAAGCGGCGGAAGGTGGAGAGAATCTGCGAGCGCTTGCGGAAGGTCTCGCGAACATCGTCGTTGGCAATCAGGTCGACATAGCGCTGACGATAGCGGGTCTCCTTGTCGGAGAGGCCGTGGAACTTCTCGGGCAGCGGGCGAACGGCCTTGGAGAGCAGCGTCGCGCTCTTGGGGGCAACGGAGAGCTGGCCGCGCTTGGTGCGAACAACCACGCCGGTCACGCCCAGGATATCGCCAAGGTCGAGAGCCTTGAGCGTATTCCAAGCTGCCTCGTCCATGTCGTTGATGCGGCAGAACAGCTGAATCTCGGCGGTAGCGTCGCGCACGACGATAAACATGATCTTGCCCTGACCGCGCTTGGCGACCACGCGGCCGCCGATCTTCACGACGTCCTCAGTATCCTCGCCATCGGCAAGATCGGCATATTTGGCCTCAATGTCGACGACATAGTCCTCGATCTCGGAGTGCTCGGGATAGGGGTTCTGGCCCACCTCGAACAGGGCGGCGCGCTTTGCCAGACGCGTGGCGCGCTCGTCGTTGAGCGTCGAGGCCTGATCGGCGACGTTCTGGTTCTCTGCCATAAGTTAGCTCCTCAAACTAAAACGCTCCCCAGGATTCGGTCCCAGGGAGCGAAAACATACCTTTACGCGGGACCGTGGTCTAGCGTGCGATCTTGGCGATGGTGTAGACGCGAGTCTTGCCAGAAGGCGTAACGACCTCAACGGAGTCGCCCTCGCCGTGACCGATGATGGCGTGACCGACCGGAGACTCGTTGGAGATCTTGTGCTCGAGCGAGTTGGTCTCGGTGGTACCGACGAGCGTGACTTCCATGACCTCACCGTTGGGATCGATCAGAGAAACGGTGGAACCGATGGAGACGGTCAGATCGCCCGTGGTGGCAGCAACCTGAGCGTTGGCGAGGATGGCCTGAATCTCGGCAATGCGAGCAGCATTCTGGGCCTGCTTGTCCTTGGCGGCATCGTACTCGGAGTTCTCCGAAAGGTCGCCGAACGCGCGGGCTTCCTTGATGTCCTCGACGATCTCCTTGGCGTAATCGCCCTCACGCCAAGCGAGCTCCTCGACGAGCTTCTGGCGGCCCTCAGCGGTCAGTACGATCTGGCTTGCGTCCATACGGATATCTCCCCAACTATGATGTAACGATCAACTGTCAACAAAACGAAAAAGACCGGCTAGCCTGCGGGCAAGCCGGTCAGGTGCTCACCCCAAAGGGATGGGACTACTCTGCGTCCGCGTCGCTGTCCTCTGCCTGCTTTTTCTTGGCAGCAGCGAGCTTGGCCTCGAGCTCTGCGATCTCCTTGTCCTCCTTGGACTCCTCGACCACAACGTCCTCGGCCTGCTTGGTTTCGCCCTTATCGTCGCCCTCCATACCCTCGCGGATATTCTTGACGGTAGAGCCGAGAGACTTGCCGAGCTTCGGCAGGTTCTTAGGCCCGAAGATGATCAAGACAACGATGAGAATAATGATGAGCTCAGGAGCCCTCAGTCCAAACATGTAGACCTCCACAATACAGCGAGACAAGCTCGAATGAGTATACCGCGGGTGCCGCGGTATCACAACAATAGCTAAAAAAAGGGACCGCAAGAAGCGGTCCCTCCTCATGCTCTGGTCGGGTTGACTGGATTTGAACCAGCGACCCCTGCGTCCCGAACGCAGTGCTCTACCAAACTGAGCCACAACCCGTTAGCTCGACTATAGTAACAAAGATTTTCGCCGCGTGCTAGAGAAATTTTTATTTCTTTGGCGCGTCGATTTGAACCGTGTTGGGAATAAGCTCAGTCGTGCAGGCCCACCAGCCATTTTGCTGGGCAGCTCCCGCAAGATGGGCTGCTGCAGCGACGGTATCACAAATGGCAAACGAGCAGGCACCCGAACCGCACACGTCCACGGCAACGGTTCCCTCCTGTGCGCGCAGCCAGTCGAGAACCGCCTGGATCCGCGGCTCCATCTGCGCGGATATGACGCCCAGATTGTTATGAACGAGCGCATATGCCGCCTCGGCATCGCCGGCGCGTAAGACAGAAGCAATCGCATCGGGTTTTTCCGCGGGCACCGGGCTCTCATCAAATCGTCGATACGCTTCAACCGTTGAAACGCTCGTCTCGTGCGGTTTGACCAATACGACAGGTGTCGCCGGAAGCACAGGATACTCAGTGGCCAGCACATCTCCCCCGCCGACGTAGAGTGCGGGACTCGTGTGCAAAAAGAACGGCACGTCGGCGCCGATACCGCGAGCGATGTCATCGAGCGCGGGGTCGGCACGGTCGATACCCCACAGCTCGGCCAAGGCAACGATGACCGCAGCGGCATCCGTCGAGGGGCCTCCCAGGCCGGCGCACAGCGGGATACGCTTTTCGATCGTCACGCACACGTTGGCATCGCGACCGTAACGCTCGGCCATAGCGATTGCCGCCCGATAGGCCGTATTTTTTTGCATGGGAAAATCGGATGCCGGAACCGTCTGGACGGTCAACGCCTGCGCCGGCGTGACCGTCACGGCATCGGCTAGACCGACGGCTGCCATCAGGGAATCGACCCTGTGATAGCCGCGGGCGTCGCGCTCGGTATGAACCCCCAGATAGAGGTTAATCTTTGCCGGCGCGGTAAGGATGAGGGACCGATCGGTCACCGTTAGTGCTCCTCGAGCTGGTTGCCGAGCGGGGTAAAGATATGTTCGCCGCTCTCGGGGTCGAACAGTTCGACCTGGCCGGTAAGGACATCGATGTACTGGTAGGACTGACGCGATTTGCGGCCGCGACGCTCGTCAACCTCAACGATAAAGACAGCGGGGTGGACGCTCTTGATGGTGCCCATGCGCTCGATGACGCGGGTACGGCCCATGTTGGCCTTAACCTTGACGCGATCGCCCACCATATCGGTCAGCTTCTCGTGGATGTCGTCGACGTGATTGACTTCCATCTCTTCCATGAATAGGGCCTCCAGAGGGTGCAATTCAAAAAGGGGATAATACCCCTAAGATAGACAAAACTCTAATACTATAGCACCCTGTTGCAGCCATACGCAAGCAGCTAAAAAAGCCCGGTCCCAAATTGACTACTTACAGACTATCGGTGTCGAGGACGATGGTGAACGGACCGTCGTTGACCAGGTCGACCTTCATATCGGCGCCAAAGATACCGTGCGCCACATGCTCAACGTCCTGAGCGACGAGTGTCAGAAAGTACTCGTAAAGTTCGTTAGCGACATCGGGCGCGCCGGCGTCCGTAAACGACGGACGGCGGCCGTGGCGGCAGTCGGCAAACAGCGTGAACTGCGACACCACGAGCACCTCGCCGTCGACATCCGCCAGCGCCAAGTTGGTCTTGCCGTTCTCATCCTCGTTGATACGCAGCCCGCGGAGCTTGCCCCACAGCTTGTCGGCTTCGGCGCGTGTGTCGCCGTGGCCCACGCCCAGCAGCACCAGGTAGCCGCGTCCAATACGGCCCACGCACTCGCCGTCGACTGTCACGCCGGCGTTGAGCACGCGCTGTACCACCGCACGCACGGCCTACTCCTCGCCCGTCAGCTTAGCGGACAGATGCTCGAGCGCATGGAAACGATGGCTGATGGCGTTCTTCTCGTCCGTCGTGAGCTCGGCCATGGTCTTGCCCGGCGTATCGACCGGCAGGAACAGCGGGTCGTAGCCAAAGCCGTGATCGCCGCGGCCCTCGTGCGCGATAACGCCCTCGCAGGCGCCCTCGCCATAGGTGACCAGGCCGTCCGTATCGATAAGCGCGACGACGCTCATAAAGCGCGCGGTACGATCCTCGTCTGCCACGCCTTCCAGGTTAACGAGAAGCTTGGCGTTGTTGGCGGCATCGTCGCCATGCACGCCCGCATAGCGCGCGCTATACACGCCCGGCTCGCCGTCCAGCGCGTCGACGACCAAGCCAGAATCGTCGGCGATGGCCATAAGGCCCGTCTCCTCAACGGCAGCCTGCGCCTTGATGATGGCGTTCTCCAAAAACGTCGTGCCGTTTTCCTCGGGGTCCTCAAAATCGCCCAGCTGACCGAGCGCCACAAAGCGCACCTCGGGCATGACCTTGCCCAAAATGGCCTCGATCTCGGTGAGCTTATGGGCGTTGCCGGTTGCCACGACGATGGTCGCCGCCGGGTCGAGAGTGTCGATGTCAATCTTCTCAAGTGCCATAGCTGGCCTCCTTTGTCTCTATAGCAATGCCGAGTTGAGGACGACGAGGACTTCGGCCTCTCTCCCGTCTCAATCAACGGCAGTCTTATACTTCGACGTTTTCCCAGATAAAACCTGCCAAAATAAACCTGTCCCTTTTTGGCAGGTTAGGCGAGGGCTTGGCGCTGAAGCTCGATGAGCTCGGCGATACCCTTGTCACCCAGGTCGAGTAGGGCGTTGAGACGCTTGCGATCGAAGGGCGCCTGCTCGCCGGTACCCTGGAGTTCGATCATCTCACCGGAATCGGTGGCGACGAGGTTCATGTCGACCTCGGCGTGGCTGTCCTCGGAATAATCCAAGTCGAGCAGGGTGTTGCCGTCGACGACGCCCATGGAAATGGCGGCAACCTGGCCCGTGAGCGGGATGCGCTCGAGTTTTCCCGCCTCGACCCACATGGCAAGGGCGTCGTGCAGCGCCAACCAGGCACCGGTAATGCTCGCCGTACGCGTGCCGCCATCGGCCTGGATCACATCGCAGTCGACGGTAACGGTGTACTCGCCGAGCGCCTTCATGTTGACGACGGTACGCAGGCTGCGGCCGATAAGCCGCTCGATCTCCATGGAGCGGCCCTTGCGGTTGGCATGCTCGCGCTTGCAGCGTTTACCGGTCGAGGCCGGCAGCATCGCATATTCCGCCGTTACCCAGCCGGCCTTGGCGCCCTTGCGCCAACCCGGCACACCCTCCTCGATGGTGGCGGCGCACAGTACGCGCGTGTCGCCGAACTCCGCCAGGCACGAGCCGTGGGCGTACTTCATGACGCCGCGGGTGAGCTTAACGGGGCGCAGCTCGTTTGCGGCGCGGCCGTTGGCGCGGTTGACCTGCATGTATTCCATGGAACTATCCTTTCGGCAAAAGATGTGGCGAAGCCTCCGGCGACATTGCGAGCCTAACCGAGTTCGTCGATATCGACATGCTCAATGCTTTTAAGCGGCTGGCCAAAGATAAAGCTACCCGCCACCGCAAACTCGGCAATGTTGTCAGACGTGGTGGCAAAGCGATGCTGTGGCTCGGCGGTATCGCCCGCCAGCTGCTCACGGCGCGTGAGGATATCGGTCAGCTCGCGGGTGGTCTCCTCGGCGGAGCTCACCACGCGCACCCCGGGTCCCAGCGCATGGCGGATGGGACCCACCAGCAGCGGGAAGTGCGTACAGCCGAGCACCACGGTATCGATGCCGCGATCGTGCAGCGGCTCGACTGTGGCGCCGACCAGCGCGCGAACGGCTGGCGTATCAAAAATATCCTCGTTCTCGAGCCACTGCTCCTGCAGGTGCGCGCCCGAGGCGAGCTCGTGCTCGACGACCTCGACAAAGCTCGAGGCCGGACAGCCATACACATCGACACCAGCATCCAAATCCTGGATGGCGCGCGTGTAGGCGCCCGAGCGAATGGTGAGGTTGGTGGCGAGCACGCCCACGCGGCGCGTACGCGTGCTGTTGATGGCGGCGCGTGCGCCCGGGGCGATCACGCCGATCACGGGAACGTCGAGCACTTGCTGAGCCAGACGCAAGGCCGCGGCGGTCGCCGTGTTGCAGGCGATGACCATGATCTTAACGTCGTGCCTCGATAGCCAGCGGCCCGCCTGCAGCGCAAACGAGCGAACCTCGTCCTCGGTGCGGGTGCCATAAGGGCAGCGCTTTGTGTCACCGAAATAGTAGACGGACTCGTGCGGAAGCGCCGTTGCGATCGCGCGCGCGACCGTTAAGCCGCCCAGGCCCGAGTCGAACACGCCGATCGGACGCGTGTCCCCGGCCAGATTATCGATATCGGACATTACCTCACCAGATTCTCTCTCGAAAAATGCGACCATGCGTGATGCGTCGCGCTACGAACGGGCCGCGACCAACAGCTCGGCCGTTGCCGCCCAACCGTCGACAATCTTGCCGCGCGTTACATAGGCATTGTCGCAGGCGTCCAAGAACTCCGGGGCACCGGCGCTCGTCAGACCGTTCTCGACCAGGCAGAACATGCCAACATGGTCGGCCATGTAGAAGTCGGACTCGGAGTCGCCGAGCGCAAGCGTCTCCTCGCGCTCGATCCCCAGGTGCTCGCAGAAGCGCGCAATGGCAACGCCTTTGTTGAGACCCGCCGGATTGATGTTGAAGGCGCGGCCGTCCTCGACGCGATTAAGCTCGAGCGTCGTCGGCTTGGACAGGTGAGTCAGATGGCCGTTGCAAGCCCAGACCAGACCGCAGCCGGCCTCGTCCAGGATGGCCTGGACCTCATCGTCGGGCACATCGCCGCGCATGCCGACGGTGACCTCACGGTACTTGTAGCCGGTCGACATGTCGTTGTGGTATTCGATCTTGTGCGGCCAGCGGGCAAGGATCTTCTCGCACACGCCGGTCTGCTCGATCACCTGGTGCGGCGTGAGACCGCAGGCGGGGTCGTAGGGCATGTCGCCCGTCAGGTACTCCCAGTCGTTGGCCTTGAGGTCGTACATGACCAGGCCGCCCATCTCGCCGATGTAGGAGTTGAGGCCGAGCACGCGGGCGTCCTCATGGATCATGGTGCGATTGCGACCCGAGGTGGGGACCACCTGGATGCCGGCACGAGCGAGCGCGACAACCGCCTCGACGAGCTTGGTCGAGGGATTGCCGTCGTTATCGCGCAGTACACACGAGCCGGGGGCGAGCATCGTGGCGTCCAGATCGGTAAAGACATACTTGACCTTGGCAAGGCGCTCGCGCACCTCGCCCGAAAGCTCGGCAACGGTCGGCAGGATGTTGTGGGACATGGTCACTCCGTTTACATAGAAGGGGCTGGTCTAGGCGTCGTACGCCGCAAGGGTGCGCTTGAGAATCGAACCATCGCGCTCACAAGGCTCGGGTCCGTTCTTGCGCAGCATACACTCTTCCTCGCCCTTACCGGTCACGATGACCACGGCAGGACGGACAGTTTCGCGCACGGCAGTCTCGATAGCGGCAACGCGATCAGTCACGATTTGCCAGTTATCATTTCCCTGCGCTTGAACGTTGCGCGCGATCTCGGCGCAGATGTCCTCGACATCCTCGGGGCCGGGGTCATCCTCGGTAATCACGATTCGGTCGGCATACTTGCCAGCGGCGATGCCCATCGTGGTGCGTCGATCGACACCCTTACCGCCCGTAGCGCCAAATACAACCGCCAGCTCGCGCTCGGGATAGTTCTCGCGCAAGTCGCGCAGGAGTGTCTCGAGGCTCATGCCGTTATGTGCAAAATCGACGATGCCCAGGATTTTGCCCGATACGGACGGATAGAGCTCCATACGACCGGGAACGAAGACGCCCTCAAAGCCATGGACGATACCCTCTTCGGAAATGCCCAGGGCCTCGGCGCAGGCAATAGCGGCAAGCGCGTTGGACACATTGAACTTAACCGGCGTGGGAATCACAATGTCACGCGTAAAACGGGGCGTGCGCACCGTTGCCACCACGCCGCAGTCGCCATTGCGAATCGCCAGCGCAAGCACGTCGGCACGCTCGTCGGTCAGGGAGAACGTCACCGTACGTTCGCAACGAGATGCCGCCTCGAGCACGCGATCGACCTTATCCATATCGAGATTGACCACGGCAAAACGGCTCTGCAAGAAGATTTTGAGCTTGCTGGCAAAGTAATCCTCGAGCGTCGGATGCTCAATCGGCGAAATGTGATCCTCGCCGATATTGGTAAAGGCGCCGACTTCAAAGTCAATCTTGCCCGTACGCTCGTATTTGAGGCCCTGACTCGATGCCTCCATAACCAGCCACGGGGCACCCGCCTCCGCAGCATGCGCGATGCGAGACTGCAGCAGGAAGGATTCGGGGGTCGTCAGCTTGGAAGGGCCCGTCTCGATGCCGTCGTCGAACTCAATGCCCGTATTAAGAGCGGGTCGATGACAGCCCGTAAGCTTGGCCTCGTTGGCGAGGATGCCGCGCAGATAAAAGCTGCAGGTCGACTTGCCCTTGGTGCCTGTAAAGGCGCAGACCTTCACCTTACCCGACGGGTGCCCATAAAAGGCATCTGCCACCACGGCGAGCGTGCGACGAATATCGCTCACAATCACCGCGGGAAGATCAACATCGTAATCGACCTCGGAAACGTAGGCCACGGCGCCATCGGCGATTGCCGAAAGCAGGTACTCGCGCTTAAACGCACGGCCTTTGCAGACAAACAACGTGCCCGGACGCACCTGGCGCGAGTCATCAGTCGCAAACTCAATGCGCTGGTCGCACGAAGCGCTCGGTCTGGAAACAACAAGGTCATCTTCCTCGAGCAACTCTATATAGCGCATCAGAGTTAGCTTCTCTTGTGTCGGACTCGACATACAAAGACCTCTCTCGCTAAATTCAGCCTTAAAGGGCAGAAGGCGTCCCGCGGCAGAAACGATGAAACATTCTGTATTATCAACCATCCTAATATGCCACCTGACCTTGCGCGCATCACAGCCTTCTAAAAAATTGCATGGACTGTGCCGTGGTCTAATAAATGGCAACAGTGTTCACCCCGTGTAAAACCAAGGAAATCTGGGTGCTGTTCTTTAACATAGCGTTCGCAACCACGTCCCGCCGCTTCGCCTGAAGATCGGGACGTGGTTTTTTCGGTTCGCTCGGCGCTTATGCCCTATCACGAAACAAAAGATTGGCATGATAGTAAAGATTATTTGACATCAGCTGCCGCAATCCTTGCGGCAGTACACCTGAGCCGTCAGCAGAAAGGATCTTGCATGTGCGGTTTTGTCGGTTTTACCGGTACAGATGAACAGAGTGAGCTGGTTCTCACGGCCATGATGAATCGCATCATCCACCGTGGTCCCGATATGGGCGGCCAGCATATCGTCGACAACGTTGCCCTTGGTTTTCGTCGTCTTTCGATTCTCGATCTTTCCGAAGCTGGAGCCCAGCCCATGTCGAGCGACGACGGCAAGGTCACGATTGTCTTCAACGGAGAGATCTACAACTTCCAGGAGCTTCGTGCCGAGCTGGAGGCGGCCGGCTACGCCTTCCACTGCAACGCTGATACCGAGGTCCTGGTACACGGTTACGAGGAGTGGGGCGAGGACCTGGTCAACCGTCTGCGCGGCATGTACGCGTTCGTGATTCACGACCAGAACAAGAACAAACTCTTTGGTGCTCGTGACATCTTTGGTATCAAGCCGTTCTATTACTACCAGGCATCCGATGGCTCGCTGCTGTTTGGCTCCGAGATCAAGAGCTTCCTGGACCATCCCAAGTTTGAGAAGGCTGTCAACCACGACGCGCTGCGCCCCTACCTGACGCTGCAATTCCCCGCCACGGAGGAGACCTTCTTTAAGGGCGTGTTCAAGCTTGCCCCGGCGCATTGCTTTACGTATGACCTGACGACCAACACCATGGACATCAAGCGTTACTGGAGCTGCGACTTCACCGACGACAACTCCAAGACCTTCGAGGAGTACGTGGACGAGTGCGACAAGGTCGTGCACGAAAGCGTCGCTGCGCACCGAATCGCCGATGTTAAGGTGGGCTCGTTCCTTTCTGGCGGTGTCGATTCCAGCTACATTGCCGCCTGTCTCATGCCCGACACCACGTATTCTGTCGGCTTCGATTACAAGAACTTCAACGAGACCAACTACGCCGCCGAGCTTTCCGACAAGCTGGGCATCAAAAACGTGCGCAAGATGATTACCGCCGACGAGTTCTTTGATGCACTGCCCGATATCCAGTACCACATGGACGAGCCGCAATCGAACCTGTCCAGCGTGCCGCTGTACTATCTGGCGCAGATGGCTTCCAAGGAGGTCACCGTCGTCCTTTCGGGCGAGGGTGCCGACGAACTGTTTGCCGGCTATGAGTGGTACGAGGACACCCCCGAGATGCGCACCTTTAAGAAGCGCGTGCCGCTCGGCGTACGTCGCGCCCTGGGCTCACTCGTTCAGCATCTCCCCTACTTTAAGGGCCACAACTTCCTGACGAAATGCGCCGAGGTTCCCGAGCGCTGGTATGTGGGTCAGGCAAAGGTGTTCGATCCCTCCGAGGTCGACGAGGTGCTCAAGCCCGCTTATGACACCGGCAAGAACGCCGCCGAGATGTGCGCCGAGTACTACAAGCAGGTTCCCGACTGCTGCGAGCTTTCCAAGAAACAGTATCTGGATATGAACATGTGGCTGCCGGGCGACATTCTGCTCAAGGCCGACAAGATGTGCATGGCGCATTCTCTGGAGCTCCGCGTCCCGTTCCTGGACAAGAAGGTCATGGAGTTTGCCGAGCACATTCCCGCCAACTACCGTGTTAACGAAGAAGGCTGCAAGCTCGTTCTGCGTCACGCTGCCAACCGCACGCTGCCCGACGAGTGGGCAACGCGCAAGAAGGTGGGCTTCCCCGTACCGGTCAAGTTCTGGCTGCGCGAGCAAAAGTACTACGACTACGTAAAGGAATACTTCACCGCACCGTGGGCTGCTGATTTCTTTGACACCGATGCGCTCATGAAACTGCTCGACGATCACTTTAAGGGCCGCGCGCTCAACCAGCGCAAGATCTATACCACGCTGACCTTCCTCATCTGGTACAAACGCTTCTTTATCGACGAGGGCAAGGGCGCCGAAGTCGCCGCTTAGATTTCGTTATGAATTAGCGGTGAACAGCGCGGGGTTTCCGCTATACTCAATCCCTGCGGGCGATTGGCGCAACGGTTAGCGCAGGTGCTTTACACGCACAAGGCTGGGGGTTCGAATCCCTCATCGCCCACCACTGATTTGATAGGCTCCCAGCTATGGGGGCCTTTCGTTTTTGGGCCCATCGCATGGGATTCGAACCCGCAAGGGTGCGGAGCTGAGGAAACGCGAAGCGTTTTCCAGCGCAGCACGCGAGGAGCGAAGTAGCGAAGTGAAGCGCGGGCGGCAAAATGGACCCCTGGCGAATACCCGTGTGCAAAAAATGCCAAATATGAGTACTGCTACCTTTTTAGTAGCAGCGTTTTCGAAGTCATAAAAGGCAAATCCGGCATTAGAAAGACGATCGATAGTCCAGTTAAGCCAATTTGCCAACTACAAAACTGGACATATGTGGCCCAACTCGTCTAAAAACAACTAATTTATATGTTACGAAGTTAGTGCCCGTACTCATATTTACCACTTTTTGCACACGGCCCATCCCGGCCATGGTAAATCGATAGCAAAACGGGCTCCAGTTCGCCCAATCGTGTGCCAAACGGCACGTGACGGTCTGGAGCCCGCTTCAAATTGCTATGCCTAATAGCGCTAAGCCAAAACACCCGCCAGGATCTCGATCAGGTTGTCCACGTCGGCCTCTTCGCACACGAGCGGCGGCAGGAAGCGCAGCGTATGTGCGCCTGTAGCGTTGATCACGGCACCAGCCCCCAATGCACGGGCCACGACGTCGTGTGCATCACCCGCGGCATCATCCAAATCGCAGCCGAGCATCAGGCCGCGACCACGCACCTCTACCACATGCGGAAGCTTAGCCAGCGCCTGCTCCATATAAGCACCCACCTTGGCAACATGCTCGGCAAAATCGCCGCGCACGAGCGCAGAGAGCGTCGCGGCGCACGCCGCGACAGCCAAGCAGCTACCGCCAAAGGTCGAGCCGTGGTCACCCGGCTTAAACACGTCGGCGATCTCCTTCTTTGCCACCACGGCACCCATGGGCACGCCATCGGCAATGCCCTTGGCAAGGCTCATAATGTCGGGCTCCACGCCATAGGTCTGGAATGCAAACGGCTTGCCGGAGCGGAAGATGCCACACTGGACCTCGTCGGCGATAAGAACGGCGCCCACCTCGTGTGCCAAGTCGCGCGCCGCCGCCATAAACTCCTCGGTCATGGGGTGCACGCCGCTCTCGCCCTGAATCGGCTCGAGCATGACGGCGCAGACCTCGCTTCCCAGCTGCTTAAAGATCGAACGCAGTTCGTCGACATCGTTGGGCGTACAGGCCACAAAGCCACCCGGCAGCGGACGGAAACTGTCCTGTAGCCGATCCTGCATGGTGGCGGCAATGGTCTCGAGCGTACGGCCGTGGAAGCCGCCACGCATGCATACGATGGTGTTGCCGCCGTTACCAGCACGCTTGGCGTACAGACGCGCGAGCTTCATCGAGCCCTCGTTGGCTTCGGCACCAGAATTGGCAAAGAACGTCTCCCACACCTGCTCGTCCGCAGCCGGGGCACCGAGCGCAGCGGCCGTGGTCTCATCGCCGGCGGCAATGGCATCGGCCAGCACGCACGCACCATCTACGTCGTCGTTGGCAAGCTTGGACAGCAGCGCCGCGACCTGTCCACGCTGCTCGATGTAGAAGTAGTTAGACACATGCAGAAGCTTTTTGGTCTGAGCCTCGAGCGCCGAGAGCACTGCAGGGTTGCCGTGGCCAAGGCTGCACACACCGATACCAGCGAGAAAGTCGAGATACTCACGACCATCGTCACCGATGAGCTTCATACCGTGACCTTCGACAAACTCTACCGGCGAGCGACCAAAGGTATGCATAACGTAATGGGATTCGAGTGATTGCTGAGTTGCAAGTGACATGAGATGCCTTTCGTTGGGCGCCGTACGGCGCAGGGCTATGGGTGCAGGGACGCGACGACCGCGGGTCGGCTAGACCGTCTGGAGCTTCTCGACCTCGTCGAGGTTCTCGGTCAGACGCGCCGCAAACGTCGAAAGCGGATGCGGATGCGTATCGAACTCGTAGGCCGTCTCGGTGGAGTGGATCACGGTACCGACGCCAGCATCGGTCAGCAACTCCAGCAGCAGCGAGTGCGGCGTCGTGCCGTTGATGATGTGGGCTCGGAACACGCCAGCAGCAAGCGCATCGACGGCGGCGCGCAGCTTGGGAATCATACCCTTGTCGACTTCTCCGCCGTAGAGCATCTCGTTGACCTCGTCGAGCGTCAGGTTGGAGATAAGCGAGTCCTTGTCGCTAAAATCCTTGTACAGGCCGTCGACATCGGTCAAAAAAATCGCCTTATGCGCGTGAAGCGCCGCCGCAACGGCACCGGCAGCGGTGTCGGCATTGATGTTGAAGAATCCGCCGTCCTCCCCCGCCGCGACGGTAGCGATAACGGGAATGTACTCGCTATCGAGCAAGCGCTCGATATAGTCGGTGTTGACGTGCGTCACTTTGCCCACGCGACCGAGCTCGGGGTCGAGCAGCTCGGCGATGAGTGTGCCGGCATCGCTGCCCGACACGCCTACGGCCAGGTTGCCGTGGTGGTTGATGGCGGCGACCAGCTCCTGGTTAACCTTGCCGCCCAGCACCTCGCGCACGATATCCATAGTCGCCGGCGTGGTCACGCGCTGGCCGTTCTTAAACTCGACGGGAATATCGTAATGGCTCAGCGCCTCGTTGATGGCCTTGCCGCCGCCATGCACGATGACGGGGCGCATACCGATGATCTTGAGCAAAACGATGTCGCTCATCACGTCGCGGCGCAGCTGCTCATCGACCATGGCGGCTCCGCCATACTTGATAACGACCGTCTTGCCGGTCAGGTTTTTAATCCACGGCAGCGCTTCGAACAGCAGCTGCGCGGTTGCTTCGTTGGATTCGCTCGAACGACAATCGCGTGCGAATTTCATAATCTGCCTCGTCTTTCGTATCGTTATCGTGCCGTGCTCCGCCGTCCGCAATCGCGGCAAGATGCGCAGCGTGCCTGGAATCTAGGAACGGTAGTCACCGTTGATGGAGATGTACTCGTGCGTGAGGTCGCAGGTCCACACGGTCGTTGCCGCATCGCCTGCGCCCAGGTCGGCCGAGATCACGATCTCGGGCGCCTCAAAACGTCGCAGAGCCTCGTCCTCGTCAAAGGGAACGGTCAGACCATCGCGACAGACGGGCATGCCCATCATGTCGATGGAAACGTCTTCCTGATTAAACTTCACGCCGCACTTGCCAAGCGCCATGGCGACGCGGCCCCAGTTGCAGTCGTGGCCGGCGATGCAGGTCTTGACGAGCGGCGAATTGGCGACGGCGCGGGCGGCGATATCGGCTTCCTCGTCGTTGGCGGCGCCGGCGACGTTAACCGTCACGAGCTTTGACGCACCCTCGCCATCGGCCGCAATGTTGCGCGCCAGGCTCTCGCACACCTCGTGCACGGCAAAGGACAGTTCGTCAAAGGCATCAGTGCCCTCGACGATAGCCTCGGTATCAGCGGCAGCAGCGCCAGAAGCAAGCATGATGCAGGTGTCGTTGGTCGAGGTATCGGAATCGACCGTCACCTTATTAAAGGTCTGCTTAACGGTCGAGAGCAGCAGGGCATGAAGTGCCGCAGGCTCGACGGTGGCATCGGTGGTGATAACTGCGATCATGGTGGCCATGTTGGGCATGATCATGCCCGAGCCCTTGCACATTCCGCCTACCGTATAGACATTGCCCGCATGACCCGCAGCCTCACTGACGTAGGATACGGCGTACTCCTTGGAGTGCGTGTCGGTCGTCATGATGGCGCGAGCGGCATCGGCGCCACCGTGGGCGGAGAGCGCCTCGTAGGCAGCAGGAATGGCGGTCTCAAACGTGTCGATCGGCAGAATCTGGCCAATCACGCCCGTGGAGGCGACTAGGATCTGCTGGGGTTCGCAGCCGATGACCTGCGATGCGATGCTGCACGTCTCGCGCGCGCATGCAAGGCCGGCCTCACCCGTGGCGGCGTTGGCATTGCCAGAGTTGACCGAAATGCCGGCGATGATACCGTACCCCTTGTCGGCACCGCCCAGGTTGGCACGGCTCACCTGCACGGGCGCCGCGCAAAAGCGATTGGTGGTAAACACGCCGGCACCGGGACAGGGTTTATCGGGCACGACGAGCGCGTAATCCAGACGCTCGGGGTTCTTGCGGAACCCAGCGTGGATGCCTGCAGCTTTAAAACCAGCCGCAGCCGTAACGCCACCCTCGACGGCGCGAATCTTGATATCAAACAGCTCGGTATCCATCGTCTTTATGACTCCTTATGTCAAACAAAAAAACGGACATCGGTTGGTGCGCCATGCCAGTCGTGATCATGAGACCAGCTTAAGAGTGGCGCCCCATTCGATGCCCGACTACCAAATCGTTAACAATCGAATGTGCTACACCGGGCACGCCACTGTAGGCAAGCCTCGTCGCTCGTCAAAGCCAAAGACGATATTGGCGCACTGGACTGCTTGGCCCGCAGCGCCCTTGCACAGATTGTCGATGGCGCCCGTCGCCACCAGCACGCCCGCGCGCTTGTTGAGCGCGAGGCCAATCTGGGCAGCGTTGGTGCCGACGACCGAAGCCGTCTTGGGCTGCTGGCCGGCATCGAGCACGCGCACAAAGGTGCGACCGGCGTAGAACTGCTTGTAATGGTCGACGACATCCTCAAGAGCCAGCGTGTCGAGAGCCTGCGGCGCGAGCGGCAGCGTCACCGTGGAGAGCAGACCGCGCTTGAGCGGTGCCAGGTGCGGGGTAAAGACGACGCGATCGGTCAGGCCAAGGATTTGCTCAATCTCGGGCGTGTGTCGATGCTTGCCCACGCCGTAGGCCTCCAAGTTCTCGTCGGCGCTGCAAAAATGGGTGCGGGCGTTGCAGGACTTACCGGCGCCCGTCACGCCGCTAATGGCATCGACAATCACGGGACCGTTCTCGGCCACCCAGCCCGCGCGCACGGCGGGCGCGGCGGCAAGGCTCGTTGCGGTGGGATAGCAACCGGCGCAGGCGACCAGCACGGGTTTGCCGTCGGCATGGTCGGATGCGGCGGTCTCCAAGTCCTGGCAGAACAGCTCGGGCAGACCGAAGGCACGGGTCTTGAGCAGCTCGGGGCTCGTATGCTCGGCGGCATACCAAGCCTCAAAAACGGACGCGTCGTTCAGACGGTAGTCGGCCGAAAGATCAAAGCAGGAGACGCCCGATGCAAGCAGCGCGGGCACCTGTGCCATGGCAGCCGTGTGCGGCACGGCCAAAAAGACCGCGTCGCAGTTCTTGAGCTCGGGGGCATCATGCGTCGTAAAGACAAGATCGCTTACGCCGGTGAAGCTCGGGTACACCGCAGACAACGGCTGGCCGGCATCGGCGTTGGACGTAATGGCAGCAAGTTCAAACTCGGGATGACCGAGGACGAGGCGAATGAGCTCGGCTCCGGCATATCCAGCCGCGCCGACGATTCCAACCTTCAAAGACATATCAGACTCCTTGTCTGCGATTTATGCACCGATGCGCATTTCGCAGCGGTCGTTATGAAGTGGGTTGAAACTTTAGCACCAGAAGATGCATTTATACGCAAATCTTTTGCATATTCATGCATTGAAACAGTCACGACACATTCACTCAAAGGAATTGACAAATAAACACGGACCCCATATTGCCCAGTGCGCCTTGCGGTGACGTTGCAATGTGGGGCCCGCTACATGCGAGAATTTGAATTGTCGAAGCTTGCTGAGAGACTCGTTTAGAGCTCGACTGGCACCCATTCGTCATGGTTGCAGATAAAGGCTTCGGGTTCCTCCACGCTAAAGAAGACGAGCGTGGGATCGTCTGCGCCCTCGTAGTGCTCGCCTAGGCGCTCCAGGTGCTTCCAGCCTGCCTCGCGCATATCGGGAGCGGCCTGGTCATCCAGACCCGCATGCCCACGCAAGATGAGCCAGCCATGGCCCGGCCACCAACTCGTGGCCTCGAAGCGTTGATTTTGCAGCAGCTCTTGCCACACGTCTTTGGCGCGCGCCGTTACAAACCACAGCTTGCCGTCCTGGATCTGCGCAAACGAAAACGGACGCACATGCGGCTGCCCGTCAACGCTCGTCGCCAAATACCACGCCGGCACCGACGTCAGATACTCCA